>JACQHZ010000214.1 GCA_016198745.1 Verrucomicrobiota bacterium | reverse complement strand
GGCAGGCAACCGCTGAACCCACCACATTGACGGCGGGTGAACCTTTGAACCCGGAACCGTGAACCCCTGAAATGAAAATGAATTCTTTCACCATCTCCCAACGGGTGACCGTGGGGTTTACTGCGGTTATTGCCATTACCATCGGCCTCGGCATATTTGCCGTGGTGCATCTGGGTTCTATTCGCATCGCGGCGACGCGCATCGTGCAAGATTCCCTGCCCGGAAATCTGCTCGTATCCCTCCTTCCGTTCGACTTGAAGGAGAGCAAAGAGCTGCTGCGGCAGCATGTGTTGTCAGACTCCGAAGGCGTCCGCGCCGAGATCAGCGGGCAGATCACCACCAACCTCACGGAAAATGCCAGTCATTTCACGGACTACGAAAAGACCGTCAGCCAGGCGGATGGACGCGCGCGCCTGTCGGTCCTGCGCGCCAGCCGCAAGGCCTACTTGGAATGCTTCAACGAAATACTCTCGTTGAGCAGCAAGGGTGACAGCCAGGCCGCCTTGCAGAAGTTCATGCGTGAACTCAATCCGCTTTACAACCGCTACTTGGAAGCGGCCGGTCAGCAGTTGCAATTCAACAAAAGCTCGGGCGAAGCGGCCGGAGTGGGGATTATCCGCACTGTAAATAACACCCGCTTGGGAACGTGGATCGGACTCGCGGTTGCAACCGCGTTAGCGGTGGTGATTGCCCTTGGCCTGATCCTCAACGTCGGTCGCTCCCTGCGGACGCTCACCACCTCGCTTGCTGAGGGCGCACAACTGATCGACCGCGTGTCCGGCCAACTCACGGGGAACAGTCAAATCCTTGCCGCTAGCGCCAGCGAACAGGCGGCGTCCTTGGAAGAAACCAGCGCCTCGTTGGAGGAAATGACCAGCATGGTCAAACGCAACACGGAGAACGCCGAGAGAACGCAGAACCTGGCCAATGAAACCAACGCGCTGAGCAACGCGTCCACCCAGAAAATCGGTGAAATGCGCGCGGCCATGAATTCCATTCAGGAAGCCAGCAACGTGGTTTCCAAAATCATCAAGACCATCGACGAAATCGCCTTCCAGACCAACCTCCTGGCGCTGAACGCCGCGGTCGAAGCCGCGCGGGCGGGCGAAGCCGGAGCCGGTTTTGCCGTGGTGGCCGACGAAGTGCGGAATCTCGCCCAACGCAGCACGGCGGCTGCCAAGGAAACCGCGGAAAAAATTGCGATGGCCCAGACGCGCAGCCAGGAAGGGGTCCGCATCACCGTGGATTTCTCCGACAATCTGGTCGCGATGGTTCAAAAAATCCGGGCAGTGAACGAACTGGTGACGGAGGTGGCGACCGCCTCCAAAGAGCAAACGCAGGGGATTGAACAGATCAACACCGCCGTAATCGAGATGGACAAGGGCACCCAGTCCGACGCGGCGGGCGCCGAGCAAATCGCCAGCGTGGCGGAAGAGCTTAACGCCCAAGCCGTCGAACTGAAGGCGGTGGTCGGCGAGTTGATCCAACTGGTCGAAGGGGCGTCGGCGCGGACGGCCGGCGGGGGGGCTGGCGGCAGTCAACCGATTCCGCCGCCGAGGGCCGGTGCATCGCGGGTGAAAATAACCGTTCTGGACAAGCGGCCGGGCAATCCCGTCCGGGAGAAATCCGACCCTGCGCCACCGGCGAATCGCGTCGCCAGGGAAACGCCCGTTCTCCTGACGACCGGAAGCGCGATTCGAAAAGCCAAAGATGGCGAAATCCACATGCACGAGGATTTCAAGGATTTCTGACTGCGGGAGCGGGGAAGGAACCGGACGTCGATTGGCCGTTCCGGGAGATGCTTGCGGATATCCTGCCCCTTGTCATTGCACGGACACCTTCATGTTTGTACTCTGGATCACTTGGTCCTTTGCCATCCACTTTGACCAACTTCACTGTGTACCCCATCGCAATCGCAACGGCGGTTTTGGGTTGGGGCTTGCGATCTGCAAGTGGATCGCTGCGGCGCACCGGGGAAGCATTCACGTCGAAAGCGTCCCGGGTCAGGGAAGTGTCTTCCGAGTTCGTCTGCCGTTGGCTTAAGAAAACTTAAGCTGTTTTTCAGCTTTCCTTAAGCATCACCCGTTAGCTTTTCGCGCAAAGGGGAGAATGGCGTGCTGCGCTCCGGTGAGCGCGGAGAAGCGCATCGCAAGAAAAACAAGGAGATAATGACAATGAAATCAAGACAACGGTTTTTACTAAGTTTCGTGGCGGTGATGGTGAGCAGTCAGTGGTTGTGCGTGGAGACGCAGGCGATTCCGCCGTTTGCGCGGAAATATCGCACCAGTTGCAACACCTGCCACGTCATCATTCCCAAGCTGAATTCATTCGGCGAAGCCTATCGGCTCAATGGCTACAAAATTGCCGATTCCGAAGAGACCATGGTCAAGGAAGATCCGGTGGTGCTGGGCGCGCCGGGCTGGAAACAGGTTTTTCCTGACGCGATGTGGCCCAGCCAGATTCCGGGCCTTCCGTCGATCGGATTTCGGTTCATCAGCGACCTCCAATGGACTGAGAGTGAGACCGGCACCTCGGATGCATCAAGGGGTAGTCGCTTGAACTTTGAGTTTCCTTATGAGTTTGAAATGCTGATGGGCGGGCGATTCGATAAAAGATTCGGATACTTTGGCGAGGTGGAGTGGCAACAGGGTAGCGGGGCTATCGTCAATCAAGGCTATTTGGTGGCCAACGATTTTATCCCGGCCGTGCCTGAGCGTGCGCTGTCAGGGCGCGTGGGGCTCATGGACCTGCAACTATTGTCGAGCTACAACAATGTCACGCGCGCCGGCAAAAATCATCCGCTGTGGGGCAACAAGAAAATCAGCGACTGGCGGTTGTTGCGGGGCGGGACCGTGGTGCGATCGGATAACAACTTCCGTCTCCAGGATACCCAGCCCGCTATCGAAGTAAACGGGATTCTGGCCCGTCGCCTGTACTGGGGCGCGGGGGCGGCCACGGGCAATGGACCGAACCGCTACGATGTTGATACTCCCAAGGACGGTTACTACAAGCTGAAGTGGAAACCGTTCGGGCGCGATTTCCTGGGATCAGTCTCTTCCGGCGATGAGTTGTCCATGACCACCAAGCCGAGCGGCGGGTGGGTGGACAACGGGCTGTTGTTGGAGCATTTCGGCTATTTCGGCGACTGGCCGGCCGGCTCGACTCCTGACGCCGGCGCCCCTGGCACCACCCTGACTCCGACGGACGACTTCAGGTATCTGGGCGTTGCGGTGCGTGGGACATGGCAAAACTTGGATTTGGCTGGCGGGTATATAAACGGCTACCATGCCCGGCCATGGGGAAAGAATGTCGGGCGAGACTTGGACATGAACTCGCAAGACTTGACCATTCACACTTGGTTTGTTAAAGCCGAGTACATGTTTTTCCCGTGGTTGATGGGACGGGCGGTCTACGAGCAAACAGACGCAGAGGAACCACCCTCGAGTTTGTTCGGGACGGTTGGCCCGTCCAACTTCGCCGCCGTCGGGAACAACGGCTCGCTGGATCAGAGCCGCATCCTGTTCGGGCCGGTCTTCTCCCTGCGCGCAAACATCCGCGTGGCGTTGGAAATCGAAAAATACATCGAACACGAAGGGTCCAGGCTGGTTTCGAGGAATGCGCCGGACAGCTACTGGCTGCGGTTGGATTATGCGTTCTAGGCGCACGCCTGCATGGGTGCATGGGGGTTGCGGCAGCGACGACAGTGGATGGCTTGAGATCATGAGAACCTGGCTGATAGCCTTGACTGTTCTGGCAGCGGGATGGTGGCCGGCAGAGGGCCGCTCCGATGAGATCTGGCTTCTGACTGACGAGAAACCGCACATCGGCGAAGTGCTGGAGGAAACCCCGCACGCGATCATCATCAAATTCCCCAAAGATCAGATCCAGAAGATCAAACGGGACAAGCCGCTGGAAATCCTACAATGGCGCGAGCGGCGCATCCTGTGGCAGGACACCGGCGATTACATCGTGCTGTCGTTGCCCAAAGAGCGGGTCGCTTCCACAAAGGACGGCGAGAGCGGAAAGAGCGGTGAGGGCGAAAAGCCAGCGGGGCTTGCTGAAGAACTGCCAACGATCGGCGCGCAAAGAAGCGGTTCCGCCGCCAGGTCTGTCAGTCTGACCGGGCGGGTGGTCGGGAAAGTGATCTCACGCGGCGAGCCTGTCGTCGGCTGCAAAATCATGCTTGTCCCCGTGGGCGGCCAGGTGGGGGTGATCGCGAAACTCTTCGGCGGCAAAAAATCCTCGGCAGGCGAGACCTACAAAGCCGAGACCGACCGCGAAGGCAAATACGCGTTCGAAGATGTGATGGTGGGCGAGTATGACCTTTACTGGTTGCCGCCTGACCAGAAAGAATGGCTGCGCAAGCTCAGCGAAAAACCAAACCTCACGGTGACCACCGGTGAAACCGTGCAGCACCCGGATATTTACATACGGTAACGGCTCATGAAAACTCAAAAATGAAAAACTATGTGCTCAAAAGTTACAACCTAAATTCAAAAAGCAGTTTCCGGAGGTACCCTATACTACTAACCTTTGGAATCTTGTTTTG
>JACQHZ010000213.1 GCA_016198745.1 Verrucomicrobiota bacterium | reverse complement strand
TAAAACCCATCACACGGTGTCATTCCGATCCCGCCTTGCGGGAGAGGAATCCCTTTGAATCCAGCGGTCGAGAGAGGGATGAGTCTTCGACCGCATGCACCTCGCTAGCGCTCGGAATGACAGAAAACTTGTGAAATATGCAGGCTAACCCTTGAGGTCCGGGTTGTTTGCAATCACATCGCCACTTTGTTTGTGGGGCATGGTCTGCTTTTGAAAACAGGCTGGTATGCGGAAGGTTTTCTTTGGAACGGAAATGGTTATGGTGAAGGATGCAATGACAGGGTGCGCGGCGAATCCACCCCAGGCCGCTGAGGATGCCGCTCAATCTCCCGCACGGGATGTTCTCAGTGACGGTGTCGCCGCATTTCTCACCCAGGTGCGGATCGAGAAGGGACAATCGGAACTGACGGCGCGCACTTACCAGCGACATATCGCTCGCTTCCTCGCTTTCGTCCGCAAGGTCGGACGCCGATCGTGGGCGGATGTGAAGCCCGACGATGTCCATGCCTGGTTGATGGAGGAAAAGGAGAAGGGATTTCATATCAACACCCTCTATATCGCGCTTGCCTCGGTCCGCGCGATCTTCAAGTACGCTCATGCCGAGGGCTGGACCGGGGATTTCTCAGCGCTGCTGGAACTGCCTCGCCGTTGGGAAAGCCTGCCGCATGCCCTGGATCCCTCCGAAATTGAACGGCTTATTCGCGCTCCGGATTTGAAATCCGATTTTGGGGTCCGCGACCGCGCAATCCTGGAGATGTTTTACGCCTCCGGCCTGCGCCTCGCGGAAATGGCGCGGCTCCAACTCGGCGACATCCAGTGGGACCTCGGCGTGATCCGCATCACGGGCAAGGGCAACAAACAGCGGCTTGTGCCGGTGGGACGCCAGGCGCTCGGATGGTTGCGGCGTTACATCCAGGAATTCCGCCCCAAATTTGTGAAGAAACAAACCGGCGGGGAGCTGTTCCTGAGCCGACGCGGCGGCGGCGTCAGCCGCGAGACCCTCGCCCTGACCGTCCGGCGGCTGGCAAAACGCGCGCGCATCGAAAAGCGTGTCACGCCTCACATGCTGCGGCATTCCTTCGCCACACATCTCCTTGCCGGCGGGGCCGATTTGCGCGTCATTCAGGAGATGCTCGGGCATTCGAGCATCGAGACCACGCAGATTTACACGCATGTTGACCGCAGCCAGCTTCAAAAAACCTACCGCGCTTTTCATCCGCGCGCATGAGGGCGGTGTATCCGCCGCGAAAGAATCCGGCTTGCCGATGGGGAACTCTCATGCTCTGCTCAGCCAGTTTTCAAACACACCCTCGAAAAAGGCTGCTTCGCATGATCAAGATCGGTCTGGGCGTTGATATTCATTCGTTTGAGGAAGGACGCCGTTGCGTCCTCGGCGGCGTGCACATCCCCCATCCGCGCGGACTCAAAGGACACTCGGACGCCGATGCGTTGGCGCACGCTGTGATGGACGCGCTCCTGGGCGCGTTGGGCGAGCGGGACATCGGGCATTTCTTTCCGGATACCGATGACGCATGGAAGAACGCCGACAGCCTGAAGATGCTCGCGATGGTCGGGGAGGTGTTGGAAAGGAAAAAAGCGGTCATTCACAACATGGACGTGACAGTGATCGCGCAGGAACCGAAACTGGCGCCGCACGTTGCCGAGATGAAACAAAACCTGGCGCGGACGCTGAAAATCCGGCCGGAACAAGTGGGCATCAAAGCCACCAGTTCGGAATGGATGGGATTCACGGGACGCAAGGAGGGGGTCGTTGCGCTGGCGGCGGCATGCGTGGATTGTCCTTGATTGCTGCGATTCAGACGGTGATTAACCCGGATATTTCACGCTCCGCGATATTGTCCATCGGAAAGACTGGGTGATGCCGGCGGCTTTGGAGGCCGTGATCGCTTCATGGCCGGACATCACCCCCACCAAGCAGCACGAAGCGGGGCACAAGAAAACAGTGTTCGATTTTTTCAACGTCGATTTTCGCATGGTGTTGATGGTCTTTGCCAAACACGAAGGGATGAACCTGATTTATTCCGACGAACTGAAGGGAACGGTGACCGCCCGCTTCGTGGATGTCCCGCCACCGAAAGCCATGCGATTGATCCTGCGTTCCAAGGGGTACGACCTCCACGGCGCCAACAACGTTTATATTGTTCGGCGCGAGGGTTGGAAGATGCCTCCGTCGTTTCAGCGGGAAATCGCCACCCTGGAGAATGAATCGGTTTCATCCAAACCGGAAGCAACCTCCTTCGACAACCGCGAGGTGCGTGAGGCGCTGGCCGACCTGGCGAAGAAGGCGGGGACGAGCCTGGACCTCCCTGAAAACGTTTGGGGCAACATCACTGCTCGTTTTACCAATCTGCCGCCCGCGAAGATCATCCAGTTGATCCTGGAGTCCAAGGTCTGTTCCGGTGATCCGGTGTATGATCCGGAGCACGGCGTGGAGATCGTGGTCGAGTAGAATTTCACACTCGCGGAGCATGAAATATCCGGGTTAAATCCCGGTCCACGTTCTTGGGGAATGTGTGGCATCCGCCGCGGCGGATGCCGCGTTTTTCATGGGAACGGATTGCGCCATGAACTTCGGTTTCTCACAGCCCGCCTGGCTTTTCCTGCTTCTCACCCTGCCGTGGGTGGCGTGGCTCGGTTGGAAATCGCCGTCGGGATTGGACGCATGGCGGCGGTGGAGCGCGCTCGGCATCCGTCTGGCCATCCTGATCGCAATGATTTTCGCGCTGGCCGGCTTTGAACTGCGTCGGCGGAACGATTCCGTGGCGGCCGTCTTTCTGTTGGATCATTCGGAGAGCATTCCCGAACGCTATCGTTCCGCCATGCTGGGTTACGTGAAGACCGCGGCCGACAAAAAAACGCTCCGGGACAAGGCGGGATTGATCGTCTTCGGCGGCGACGCAAGCATTGAGGCGATGCCGTCGGACAAACTCGATGCGCAGAAGATTTATTCGGTCGTCAACACGCACGCCACCGATATCGCGTCGGCGCTGCGGCTCGCGCAAGCCGCGCTTCCGACGGATGCGCAACGGCGGATCGTCCTGATCTCCGACGGCAACGAAAACATCGGCGACGCGACGCATGAGGCGGAATCGGCGCGCGCCAACGGCATCACCGTGGATGTGCTGCCGGTGGATGAAGCCAAGCGCGGCGATTTGCAGATCGAAAAGGTGGTGATGCCTTCGATTCTCAAGAAAGGCGAGCCGTTTGAAACGAAAATCCATCTTTTGGCCACCGACGACGCCAAAGCGAAGCTGCGGGTTTTTCGCAATGGCCGGTACCTTGGAGAACAGGACGTGTCGGTGACACGCGGACGGAATGTATTCGCCTTCCCGCAGACCATCGAAGAGAGCGGCTTTCATTCTTATACGGTCGAAGTCGAGAGTCCGATGGATGACATCCCGCAGAACAACAAGGGGATGGCGTTCACCAGCGTGCGCGGCGATCCCACCGCCCTGGTCATCCACGCCGATAAGTCAACCGCGGCGCCGCTGGATCGCGCGCTGGCTGAGACCCGGATTCAAGCGCGCTCCGCCGGCATTGATGGATTGCCGGACGACCTGGCGGAGATGGTCAATTACGATCTGATCGTCCTTTCCAACGTCAACGGCGGCGATCTCACGGAGGCGCAGATGAAACGCCTGCAAAGCGCGGTGCGCGATTTCGGCGTGGGACTGGCGGTGATCGGCGGCGACGACAGTTTCACGGCAGGCGGTTATCGCGGCACGCCGCTGGAGGACATTTTGCCGGTGAGCATGGATTTGAGCAGCAAGAAGGTGTTGCCGTCGGGCGCGCTGGCGCTGGTGGTGCATGCCACCGAGTTTCAGGACGGCAATCGTTGGGCGCGCGACATTGCGCTGGCGGCGCTCGAAGCGCTGGGACCGTCCGATCAGATGGGGATCGTGCTCTGGAACGGCAACGACCAATGGTTGTTCCCCATGCAACCGGTTGGCAACCGCCAGGCGCTTGGCAAATTGATCAGCGGGATGAATCCGGGCGACATGCCCAGTTTCATCAATGTAATGACGATGGCGCACCAAGGGTTGGCCGCGTGCAAGGCGCATCTCAAACACATGATCGTCTTTTCCGACGGCGACCCGCAGCCGCCGACCGACGCGGAGGTGGACGCCATCACGGCCGATAAAATCACCATCAGCACCGTGATGATCGGCGGCCACGTGGCCCCTGATCCGATGATCCGCATGGCGCAACGCGGGCTTGGACGCTTTCATGATGTGCGCGCGCCCAACAATCTGCCGCAGATTTTCATCAAGGAAGCGGCGGTGATTTTGAAGGCGAGTATCTTCGAGGAACCGTTTCGCCCCAAGGCGGCGGAGCCGAGCGAGATTCTGCGCGGTCTCAACGTCGAAACGATTCCGGAATTGCGCGGTTACGTGGCCACGACGCCGAAATCGCGCGCAGAAACCGCGCTTGTCTCGCATCATGGCGATCCCATCCTGGCGCAGTGGCAGTACGGCCTGGGGCGCGTGGTTGCCTTCACATCCGACGCCAAGCCCAAATGGGCGATCAACTGGGTTGGATGGGAACGATGGAATTCCTTCTGGGGACAAACCGCCAAATGGGCGCTTCGGCGGATTGAAAGTTCCTCTTATGACGCCAACCTTCAAATTCAGGCGGACAAAGGCCGCCTCCTGGTGGACGCCCTTGACGCGCAGGGAAAATTTCTCAATCACCTCGATCTCCAGGCGAGCGTCACTTTGCCCCAGGGCAAGACGCTGGAAACCAGACTGCGGCAGACCGAACCCGGCCATTACGAGACGGATTTCGCGGCGCCGGAAATCGGCGTCTATATGGCCAATCTTCGCACCATGAGCAACGGCGTGTTGACGGCGTCGCAGGCGGTGGGCGCCTCGATTTCGTACTCCGCTGAATTTCGCGATCTGAAACCAAACGTTCATCTGTTGCGGAAAATTGCGGATGTCAGCGGCGGCCGCATCCTGCGGCCCGACGACGACGTGTTCGGATACCAGCGCGTCCCGGCGATGCGTCCGACGGCGATGTGGAACTGGCTGCTGGCGATGGCCGTGCTGCTTTTCCCGCTGGACGTTGGGATCCGGCGGGTGATGGTGGATCGCGAGCAATGGCTGTTTTTCCTGCGGAAATTGCTCGCAAAAATCGGATGGGATCGCTGGCAGAAAAGACATCCGCAGGCGGACGAGGCGATGTCCGCGCTTTTGGCGCGCAAAGCGAAGCTGCGCGCGCGCATTCGTCCCGCCGTTGAACAGACCGTTTTGCCATTGGCGCCGCTCTCGGAAACGGCGCCATCGCCTTTTGCCGATGGAACGCCGCCCGCTGCGTCATCCACGCCTGTAAAGACGCCGCCAGCCGACGCGCCGCCGGCATCACCGGAAACGCCGAAACCGGCGACCGGCGCAAGCGATTACACCGCCAAACTGCTTGCCGCAAAACGTCGGGCGCGAAAGGACCAGGACCCGTCACCCTGACCTGGTCCGGCCAAATCCGCCCGGTTGCTGCGTTTTGCCGCGGCAAATTGCGGACGAACAGGTGGTATCTTCCCTTCGTTCCCTTGGTCGTCCACGCAGCGGGTGACCTGATCCCCGTTTTCGCGGGGACAAGTTCTACGCACCCGACCCGGATGCTGCGCCGCATCCGGATTTTTCACAACCGACGAGAGACGATGTCTGTCGCGTTTGGGTTTGATTGCGAAGCCGAACCCTGCCACAGTAGCCCCCATGCTGGATTTCTTCATTGAAGGAGGGCGGGAGACTTGTGCAATTGACGCCTTGCCCGCTCCGACAACCCATGCAAGGCTGGTTGATCATAACTCAGTGCCAGTATTCCTCTCACTTCAGGCGGCTTCCAAAATCAAAATCCTATCCTTCATTCATCGAGGTGTTTAAGGCCGTCGGATACTCGATTGATCTGAACGACGAGAAGGACATCTAACCGAACCCGGTTTGTCCAGGAGTCAAGGCAGTTCGCCATCAGTTCTGCGGCACACCCTCCTTTCCCATGATCTGACGAGCAAGCAGCACGTAATCGCTTTCACTCGAAGAACGCTTGCAGTCGGCCAGGAGTTCTTTGAGTTGAAACTCCGCGAGAGCGGACAGAACGTTCAGCACCAAAGGCAACGCCTCCTTGCGTGATTTTGGGGGGTGCTGGACCTCACCATTTCGCGCAAGGAAATCCTCGGCGTCTCGCAGGCTTGGAAGGAACAGCCTGGCTTCGTAGAGATGCCCGAGTTCACGGACGAGCGGCAGCTTCGCGGACTCGCAGGTTCGGAGTGTTTCAAGACGATCCTCCACGGATGGTCCCTGCCTCGGTTTCTTGGCCGGTCTTGCGGTTTCCCATTTTCTCAACTCTTGTTCGAGTTGTTCCACCGTGGTGTCACGCGCCCGGGCAAGCGCCTCAAGCACCTTGCGCCGCCCATACTTCGCAAGGAGAAATCGGACCTCGAAATTTAGGATATCCGTAGTCATGGAGATGTTTTGCGCAAACCGATCGCATTGAAAAACTCATCCTTGAATTTATGAAAATCCGAAACAGTCGAGTTGCGGACGTGACTTGTTCTTGCAATCGGCCTGCCCTCGCGCCCTGATTTTGCGTAGGAGGCAGAATAACCAACGCGATTTGTGAACACGGGCCAGCCCTCTTGTGTGGCGACTATCGTCACATCATTCACGGATTGTCGCCCCTCCGGTCCGGATGAATAACCGGATGAATTGACAAAGACGATGCCACAGATGTCGATGGAATGATCCTTATTTCTAGATCTGAAAGCCTTCAACGACTCAGCCAAGAGTGGGAGTCCAATGGTTGCCATGAATTCCGGCTTGATCGGGATCAAAACATATCGACTCGCGAAATAGGCCGCATCTGTTAGAACAGAATCCGTTGGAGCACAGTCGATCACCATCAAGTCATAGCGATCCGCTACTGTTGCGAGCGATTCTGCCAGGCGCCGTTCTTTTCCGTCCGGCTTCCGCAGCGTGTTGCAAAGTTCGAAGCGGCTGGGTATCAGGTCCAGCTTGCTTTTCCAGCTGTAACCAACACCTGATTGAATAATATCATTGATTCCAAGCGATGTCGGGCTTGTCGTTCCTTTCCCAGACGGTAGATATCCCTCGAAAATTTGGATGACCGTGGGTTTGTTGGCATCCAAGTGTTTTCGGTATCGCTGGGCGCCCAACAGGGATTGGCTGAGATTTGACTGCGGATCAAGATCCACAGCCAGGACCTTGAAACCCATCTGATCGGCCGCAAGCGCAGCGTGCATGGCGAGGGTGGTCTTCCCCACGCCGCCCTTCATGTTAACAAAGCTCACGGTGATCGCCATGTTCAATTTCCAGGATGGTTTGGATATCGATCAGCAGTCTCACCGGCCCTCGATCCTCTGGATGTGCGCTGATCATGCAAATCGCTGAGCGAACCCGCCCAAGTGAAGGAAACAGTTCTCATGCTGGCAACAAGCTAGCAAGAAATCCTTGGAACGGCAAATCGAAACCGCGGACATCTTGGGCGCCCCGGCACATCGTGACCCGCCCCGCCTCCGGTTTTGAGAGACTTGACTCCCTGCGGTCGTCGCGTCAGGGGTGCAAGATGACGAGACAACTGAAGGGAGTCAAGTCCTCCCTGCCAGCGTGGAGGCGACTTTTCCCTCTTCCAAAGGCCAATCGCCGATGAATCCGTCTCATTGTCATTCAAATGCCCGGGAGCGGAGATGCGTCCGCAATCCGCGGTGCGCAATCCATCCGGCAACAAGGCCGGGTAGCACCGGCACACAAAAAACAGTGGACACAAACAAGATCAACACCAGGGTTGTGATGGCGCCGGTCATGGTTCTGGCGGCCAGTCCCACCGACAACGCAATCGTGGCCAGCATGTACCACGTGGCCAGGGCGTTCAGCGCTGAAAAAGGCATCCATGTCAACGTGAGGAACAAGACCGGATCAAAACGGCCGGAAAAAACAGGAACAATGAACCGGGGCAATGTGCTCAGAACCGAAAGAATCAGGAGCGGAACGCCAAAGGCGTTCCAGGCCGCTTTCAACCGTTGATTGATCCAGTCCTCATCTGCTATGGGCGTCGTGAGGAGCAATTCCAAGGAGCGATCTTGTTTCTGCACTTGAATGTCGCGCACCATGGAGACCGCCATCGTCAGGCTCAGGATCAGGTTGGCCGCGATGCCAAGATAATAGAGCGCGCCCGCCACGGTTTCGCTCAGCCACAATGCCGACGCCAGGACCAGAGCAGCGCCCACGCCAAGATTGAAATTGCGCCGCGATTTCCATCGGCCCCATTCCAGCCAATAGACCGGCGCGGTTCTGTCGGGGCGATTCTCGTGCCGCCAGGCGCGGCGGGGACGTTGCTGCCGCGGCCATCGTTCCGCAACAGCGGTTTCATCCAGCGTTTCCGGAATGCGCTGGACGGCGAGGATGAGCATCACGATGCACGCGACCGACGCAACGGCAAGGGTCAGACCGGCTCGCGTCATGTCGCCGGGTCCCATGCCGAACTGCTGAACAAGCATCGAGAGCGGGTTGAGAACCATCCATGCGGACTGTTTGGGGAAGAGCCAACCTGCGGATTGCAAAGCGAGAAACAAGAGACCTTCGACCCCAGCGACCACGACGGCCGCCGCGATAAACGCGCTGGCGGCGTTTCGGAAACAGGCGCTCGCCAGGATGGCCGCGCCCGCGCAAAGCAACATCTGGGATAAAATCACAATGAACGAAGCGAACAGTTGGCTGCCGGTGAGACCGCCCAGAGCGAATGCCACAAAAATCATCGGCAGGGACACGAGACAAAGTTGCAGCCCTTCGCATATCCGGGCGATAAACTTGCCCAGCACAATGTCCGACGGCCGCAGCGGCGTGAGCAGCAGCAGGCCGAGCGTTCCCTGACGGCGCTCGTCCGCAACCGCCCCGCACGACTGCGCGATCATCATAACCGTGACGAACATGAAAAGAATCGTGGCCATCGAACGAAAGATGAATGCGCCGCTGCCGCGCGTCTGAAAGACAGCGCCGGCGGCGCCGGCGATCAACAACGCGAACACGAGAAGGGCGCCCAGCGCCGCGCGCATCCAATAGAACCGCTTGCGGCGGCTGGCCGCGCGAAACTCGCGTCCGATCATGGGTAGAGCCAGCATACGGTTCGTCACTCGTCGCGGAAGTCGAGCAACCGCTTTTCCAACTGGCGGAAAAGAATCCAGGCCGCAACCAGGTTCCCTGCGATCCGCACGAGGGTCGTGAGGGGCCACTTGATTTCCAACGGAAGCGCAGGGCCGCCAACATGGAACCAGACCGAGACGCCGAGAAGAATCGTCCACAAGGCCGTGAGTCCCGCCAAACCCCATTGCGCCTTTGAAAAAAAAGACCGGCTCGACATCAGGCTGAAATAAGTCCCCATGCAGATCACGGCGTTCAACAGGAGGACTTCCGGCAGTTCCAGCAGAATACCGGGGATGATGCGCCACTCCGAACAAACGCCGGCGCCGGTGACAAGAATCAGTGTCATGAGCAGAAAGGATGGCGCAATCCAGAACGCACGCTCCACCAGCCAGTTGGTGACGATGTCACGCGGCGGGATGGGAAGGAGGGGTAGCAATTCGTTCAATCGCACCGCGCCTTCTTTCCGGAGCGACTGGTCCATACCAACTGCATTGAGAATGGTCACGAAAACAACCATGAGGCACGTCATGAACAGCAGCAGTTCAAATTCTTTTTCCCGGACCGCCCGCACGCCGAACCAGGCGGAGATGAGGCCGACGCAGATCGGCATGGCAATCCAGGCCTGGGACCGGACATTGAGCCAGGCGACGGGATAACGTTGCAACAATCGGCGCTCGACGAAAAGCCGGCCGGGCACATGATCGCGCAACTTTTTTCGCACCCGGTAAATGGCGTGGGCGACCTTGCTGCGAACGGGATAAACCTCGCGCGGAAGCCGCCACACGGCGAACCCGACGCAAAGGGCGCTCCAGAGCAGGTTGAAAAAGACGGCGCTCCACACAAACGGCATCGCGCGCGTGTCGAGACGAAGGGCGAGAAACGGGTTGAACAGCGCCGGCAGGAGGGACCAGGAGGAATCGAATTTCCACGCCAAAATCGAGGACAGCATCCCGGTTCCCACCAGGAAAAGGAATATCAGGAGCGGCGCGCCGGTCCGTGCATTTTTTTCATCCGTGCGCGTGCAGGTCAGCGCCACCCATAAGCCCGAAGTCCAGACGAGCAGGCTCAAACCCCAGGCGAACCACGCCAGGCCGAACGCGAGCGGAATTTCGCCAAACCAGGCGAGACCCGCAACCAGGGGCGTCAACGCCAGCGCGGGATAAACCCAGGCGGCGCACACCGCCAGCATCTTGGCCAGAACGATCTCCACCGGACGCAGGCGCGTGGTGATCAACAAACCCAGGGTGCCCTCGTTTCGTTCGGCGATCAGACTCCGCGTCTTGAGAGTGCGCGAGGCGGTCATGAACGTTCCGGCCGCGTTGCCCAGGAAAAGCACCGACATCCAGAACGACCAGAACCGTGACTCGCGCGGAAGAGACGAGAAGAAAAAAACGAGAAAGATCAGGTTCGTCGCGGCGAGACCGCGCGCCCAGTAAATTCCGGGCCGCCGCGCCGCGCGCTCGAACTCGCGCAGCATCCAGGGCGATGTCATGGGCGTCTTTGTACTACTATATCGAAAAGTCATAAATTTCTGCGAAGATTTTTTTACCACAGAGAACACGGAGAAATCGAACCCCGAAAGCCTACCGAACTGTGCCCTCTGTACTACTAACCTTTGGAATCTTGTTTTCCGGAGAAGATTTCTCGGTTGTTGTAGCTGCGCTTCTATGAAGCGCAGGTCCGTTTGCAGACGGCGCTTCGTCCCGCCGCGGCGGGACGCCGC
>JACQHZ010000212.1 GCA_016198745.1 Verrucomicrobiota bacterium | reverse complement strand
GATGGATAATGAAATCGTGCTGAAGGAGAAGGATGGAAAAGTCACATTCCCCATCAACACATCGCCGTGTTACGTCCGGGGGATGAAAGACGGCGCGAAGATGACGCTCGGAGATTCCGACCACTCCGATTCCGGACCGGCGAAGGAATCCGTGCGACTGGCCAATCCCGCCGGCGACTCGTGGCATGTTTCCACGGAGCGCGACGAGGACTACGAAAATTCCCACCCTGAATTCATCAAGAGATTCCCCGGGAAAATGAGCATCCAGGGCGTAAATGCGTCCGCCGAACAAGGGGGCAAGGCGCTTGCCGTGCATCTTGAGCCGCAGGAAAAAGAGCGCAAGACCATGCCGTTCTACACGACGTTGGTCCCGCCCAAACCGATCACGATTCCCGGCAAGGCAAGCCACCTGGGCCTGTGGGTGCGGGCCGCAAGCGACTGGGGGCGCGTCGTCTATTGCCTGCGCGACGCGAAAGGCGAACGCTGGTTGAGCGTTGGCAAGAAGAACGAGTGGAACTGTGATGATCCGAACTGCTGGAGCCAGTTCAATTTCGACGGCTGGCGATATCTCCGCTTCGAACTGCCCGCAAACGCCCCTTACGACGGTTATCGTGAAGCAGGCACAACCTGGTGGGGTTATTACGGCCAGGGCGATGGCGTCGTGGATCTGCCGTTGACACTGGAAAAGGTCCTTGTCGAACGTCGCACCCATGTGATCCAACTGGATCAACTCAAGCCGGCTAATCCCGAAGACGTGTTACTCGCGAACCTTCGCGCCGAATACGAGAAGCCCGCCGACCAGAGCGATGAAGCGATTCGGCTCGCCCGTCTGCGCATGCCGCATCCCGCCGCCACACCGGAATTGGAAAACCCCATTCAGAAGCTGTTGGAAACAGGTGGCGGCGCGCCCACAACGATCACGAAGGTCGCCCCGCCCGAACGCGAATACGATGGCACCCGTTGCCTGGTGTTCTTCGAGGCCGTGTCTGGTGCGAAAAGCTACGACGTGTGGGTCAGCCCCTACCCCGATGGGCGAGGCGCCATCTGTCTGGCCCAGGGATGGACCGAGCCGGGCAAATTACTCACGGGCCTCAACGCAAACACCGCGCTTTATCTCTTCGTGACCTACACGGATCAGAACGGGAAAATATCCAGGCCTTCCGCCGCCAAACACATCCTTCTGAAGGATGACTTCCCATTCAAATAAAGCGAGCCCCCTTGCAAAACTCCGCCGCGAAATGTAGCTGCGCTTCTGCAAAGCGCAGACTTCCGACCTGTCCCCCCTCAGACGGGGGGATAGCCGGCGCTTCACAGAAACGCCTCTACAGAATTTTGCAAGCAGCTCAAGCGTCCTCCCATTTCAACCCTCGATGATCACGATCAGTTAAAACAACACGTTTTTGATGTCATTTTTTTCCGTCTGGCTGTCTGGAATCTTCAACCCGTCTGCCCGGGCCACTTCACGGGGAACCAGCAGGGCGTTGGGCGAGGCGGCAATGTAATTGGGAATGTTAAAAAACAAAAGCTGACGCGGATTCAGCCCCGATAGGCGCCAAACTTTTCCATCCTGCCCTTTCGGCACGGGAATGATCGCAAATTCCTGGGTCGTGTTGACTTCTCGATCCGTTTCATCGGGAGCGATCACGTGGTGAGGCTTTCCACTCCAGTAGTACTCAACTTGTTTCACCCCCTTTGGCACATAGAAATACATGTCCTGGATCGTGCTCAAGGCGGAAAGACGACGGTCGCGCGTCAACTCGATGCAAATCGAAATGTCCGGCGCCGCGCTGATGTTCCATGCGGCCCCTGAATCATTGACATCAAGGTGATAAAGCCCCGGCCCGGGAACCTTGAATTCCATGGGATGCGTCTCGCCGTCGAGCGGCAAGGCGCCCTGCACGACAACCGTGCGGTTTGAATCCGTGAGGGCATAATGGGCGTCGGGTCGGTCGCGATAAATTGCGATCATCCCAGTCTTGATCCCCACTTGAAGGGGTTCCCCTGTTTTGCTGTAGAGCACATAGATTGGGCCGCCTTGATACCCTTGTGAACTGGCAATGGAAGGACTGTTTTCAAACCGCACCGGCACGAGATCGGAAGAAAAGGTCTGTTCCGTCACGATCTGGGGCTGAAAGTACGCCAGTCCTTCCTGGAAATTATTCTCCGTTTCCTCGTGGGTCAGCGGGGTCTGAACCTTCCAGGGCTTTTCGGGGCCTGGAGCCTGCGCCTTCCATGACGGTTCGTCAAATTCCTTTGCAACCCTCCCCGTCCACAATTGACGGGCCACCTCCCAATGGGTCATGTAGGAAAAGCGTGTGCGGTAGGAATGGGTCAAAAGAGCAAGTGCCATGGGTTTCCGTTCCTTCTTTTCCGTGGCGCGATCCAGCTTCCAGTACAGGTAATTGAAGTATAGGTATTGCTTGAGATGATCCAATCGGGACTGGACGTCGGGGCGATCCCTGGCCAGGCGACTGGCTTCGTCCAGGTCGCGGAAAGCGAGCGCCAGGAGGGTTTTGCTCAGCAATGGTTCGTTGCCGGCATCCAGGCGTTCGTAATAACGCTGCATGACCGTTGCGGCGGACCCGAATGCTTTTTTGTAAAAATCATCCAGCAACGCGGGGACATCGGCTTGCGGGTTCCACATCAGTTTGTTGGCGATGTAATAGCCGCGCCCATGCGGGCCCCAGTTGTTGCTGCTCTCGGCATTGAGGGAGAGCACGTTGTGCGAGGCGTAAAACGGAATCATCTTTTGAAGGTAGGAAATGTCCGCGGCGCGTCCGCCGGGCAGGCGGTCATAGTCCCATACCCAGACTGAAAAATATTCGTAGGCGCCCAGGTTGCGGCATTTCTTCGACCAGAGATCCCAAAGCTCCTCGCGCGAGTGCTTGCTGTGGGTGTAACCGGCCGTTCGCGCCACGAAGACATTCGGCTCAAGATCAAAATTGGCGGGAGGATCGGAATGCCATCCGTAGGCAAGCAACCCCACCATCTTGCCCGGAAATTCCTTCTGCACGGCGCGGGCCACTTCGTTCGCCAGACCAAACACCTGGTCGGAGAAGTTGCCCAACTCCTCCGACTCTTCACTCTCGGATTGCCCCCCGCCATCCGATGGTTCCATCGAAACCATGTCCGCGTCCGGATTCTTCCGAAAATGATCGAGCGCGTAATCCACCGCCATCTTCCGCACGGCGGGATGGGCCACTTCAAACTTGGCGGATGCTGCATTTCGGGGTTTCCGCTGGCCTTTCACCAACGCATAATATTCGGGATGCTTGTCGAACTCCGCCTGATTCCTGGCGATGATCGCCTGCCAGGAATGTCCCGCTTTGACGGTCAGTGAAGAGGCCATGCGGTTGTGACGGCGCCACGCCTCATACTCCGACTTGGATCGCACTCCATCTTCAGGATTGGACGGATCACGGATCAAACCGCCTCCGTACCAGATGTTTCGTGATGGAATGACGGGACGATCGGTTTCATTTTGGTTGAAGCTCAAATTGGACGTCGCTGGAACAATCTCCCATTCCCTGGACGGAAAGAACCACCGGCATCCAAGGATCTCCAGGAAGCGATAAGCCGCGTGCGACGCCCCCAGATCCGCCGCCCCAACCAGCAAAAGCCGCTTCGGTTCCGTGCGGATCGCGTAGGCTTCCTTGCCATCGAAATGGTTGCGAATCTCCAGCGGCTTCTTCAATTCAGAGTTCGGAAACTCAGCCAGGGTTCCCAGGACAATGCCCTCGGCGCCGTCGCCCGCTCGAACTTCAAAGGCCGCACCCGTGATGCGATGCAGGTATTCGGCCAGTTCCCCGGCAACGGCCTTGACTCCCTCCGTCGCCTTCGAGGAGATGATGATGGGCATGGCCGCCTTGCCGTCATGGGCAAGCCGCAGGCCCATCTCTTTCGAGGCATCCGGCGCGGCCAGGCATCTCGCTCCTGAGACAATAAGGAGGAGGAAAGCCCCCCAGACAATCCAGGAGTCGCGTGGGATGGGGCGGAGGATGGATGAATACGGACGCAAGAAGAGAAAAGGCATACTCTTACTTAATAATTAAGTTTCAGCTTGAAATCAAGCGGCAATTTGCTTGATTGGCCCGGATTGAATGCATGATTATGCGCTTGACACCGCATCACTTAATAATTAAGTTTTCGCTTGCGAAAAACTTGGGAGCGTGTGAATGAATAAATGGATGTCGAATCACTTTCCAACGATCACCCGCCGGCGGGTGAGCTTCACACTCGTTGAGCTTCTGGTTGTCGTCGCGATCATCTCGATTCTGGCGGCCCTGTTGCTGCCTGCCCTGAAGCGCGCCCGTATTTCGGCTCAAAAAATCATCTGCATGAACAGTCTCAAGCAGTGCGGAATCGGCCTTGCCCTGTACCGAGACGATAACGATGGGAAGATGCCCACAAACAGCTGGGCCCTTCTTGTCCCGTATGCGACGAGCAATGCAATCTACGGGAGGGTGGCTTGCCCCGATCTCTACACCAAAAACAACCCGGATAATCCGAGGCGATCGGTCATCATGGGAAATTGCAACTTGACGGACGCGAATTACGGGCCGCGTCCCTACACAGAGCTGGTCAACCCCTCCACAACGTTCCTCGTTTGCTGTGGAATGTGGGCCGCTGCGAACACCCCGGGCCACTTCGATCAGGTGGTTGGCACGGTGCCGATTGCCGGTGGCGGTTGGCATTTGCCCTGGAACGGCGCGGGATTGAACTTCGGCTTCTGTGATGGCCACGTCGAGTGGGCGTCGTACAAAGGAGGCGCGGGTTCACCAACACTCTGGCATAAGACTCGCCCCATTGTGAACCCGGACTGGTGGCGCAGCAATTACGAAGTCTTCGGCCCATAAAACAGCGCGGCCTTGGCCGAAAGCGATTTCTTATTCACGCAACCGCATGCCACCGAACATCATCCTGATCTGCTCCGATCAGCACCGGGCTGATCGCATCGGCGCATACGGGAGCAGGGTCTGCCAAACTCCCAACCTCGACCGCCTCGCTTCGGAGGGCGTCCCGTTCACCCGCTGCTACTCGCAGAACCCGGTCTGTAGTGCATCGCGCTCGACGATCATGACAGGATGGCTCTCCCGTAATCATCGAGTCCTGACGAACGGACCATCGTTGTCTCGTTCGATTCCGACGGTCGCCGACAGCCTGCATGGCGCGGGCTACCGCACCGCCGCGTTCGGAAAGATGCATCTGACCCCGCACTCCGCAGGCGCGCCGCAAGCGCCGCATTACGGGTTCGAGCATCTGGAATGCGCCGAAGACAGCCGGATCGGCCCGTATTTGGATTGGGCGATCCGGACCTTTCCCGATTATGAAGGCTATCTTATCGGCACGTTGTTCAACCTGCCGAAAGAGGAGGCTTATTGGAAAGGGCGGCGCGACTTCCGAAAGGAATATCTGCAAGCTCGCGAGAAATTCGTGAAGCCGCTTGAGATCAGCCACACCTGCAACTGGGGTTTCGGCCACTACTCGCCATTGCCTGAAGCGGCGCATCCGAATACATGGATCACCAATCGCGCAATCGCCCACCTCGAAGCGCACGATTCCAAAACGCCGCTTCTGATGTGGGTCAGTTACGTTGATCCCCACAACCCATTCGATCCGCCGAAACGTTTTCGGGAGATGTATCGCCCCGAGGACGTCGAGGCGTGTATTGGCGTGGACGCGGATGAATCGCTCCTCCCGCCGCACACACGCGCCGTTCGGAAGTACTTCAAGGATTTCACGGAACAGGACCACCGCATCTTGCGGGCGCTTTACTACGGTTCGATCACGTTCATGGACGAGCAAATCGGTCGGTTTTTGAAGGCGCTCGAACAAAAGCTCGATATGCACAATACTCTCATCGTGTACCTGAGCGACCACGGTGAGCTGTTGGGAGACTATGGAATCTACGGCAAGACGGCCTATCATTACGATCCATGCATCCGCGTCCCAATGATCTTCCGATGGAGCGCGCGCTGGACGGCGGGCAGACGTGAAAGCGCAATCATGGAACTTACCGACCTCGCGCCAACCCTGCTTGATGCAGCGGGGATGAAAGCCAACACCCCGATGGACGGAGTCTCTTTCGCGGAACTGCTTGACGGCCGGGCCAATGCGCCGCCACGCGATCATGCCTTCATCGAGAGCTACGCCGGCGCCCCCGAAGATCCAACGCCAGCCCCGCTGACATGGGCCAAGACCATTCGTTCCTCACGCTGGCGGGCAACGTTTTATCCTGGGGCGAGCCACGGGGAACTCTTCGATATGGAAAGCGACCCGCACGAACTTCACAATCTCTGGCTCGATCCCAAGTGCCGCGAGGTCATCGAAGAACACCGCAAACTCTTGCTTGATCGCTTAATGCTGGCCGATTATCCGGTCCGTCGGCTGTATTGAACCAACCGCAGCCTTGCTGAAAACGAACGGATTTTGGAGAATCACAACGACCGATGAGCACGAAACCAAATATCGTTTTGATCTGCGTGGATCAATGGCGGGGCGATTGTCTGAGCATCGCGGGGCATCCCGTGGTTCACACCCCCTACCTGAATCAAATCGCGCTGTACGGCGCGCGATTCAACCGCGCATACGCAGCGTGCCCCAGCTGCATCCCCGCGCGCGCTTCTCTGTACACCGGGCTGACGCCTCGCACCCACGGACGCGTGGGCTACCAGGACGGCGTCCCATGGAATTACCCGAATACAATCGCCGGCGAGTTCACGCGCCACGGGTATCAGACCGAGGCGATCGGCAAACTGCACGTCTTTCCCGAACGCTCCCAGTTGGGTTTTCAGAATGTCGTTTTGCACGATGGTTACATTCATTACGTGCGCGCGAACCAGCGCAACCTGGAGTTGGTGGACGATTACCTGCCATGGCTGCGCCAACGCGCGGGGCATGACGCAACCTACTTCGATCACGGGCTGGAGTGCAACTCGTACACAGCCCGCCCTTGGGACAAGGATGAGGCGTTGCACCCGACCAATTTCATTGTCACGCAAGGCATCGATTTCCTGCGCCGACGCGATCCGCGCAAGCCGTTTTTTCTCTTGCTCTCGTTTCATCGCCCCCATCCGCCGTTCGATCCGCCCGCGTGGGCGCTGCAACAATACCTGGACCAACCGATGCCGGACCCGCCCGTCGGCGACTGGACGGAGATTTTTGCGAAGTGGAACGAACCACACCAGCCCAACCTGCGATGTGGCAAGCTCGATCCGCGCCTCCTGCATCGCGCCCGCGCCGGGTACTACGGCTGCATCACTCACATTGACCACCAGATCAACCGTTTCATGGAAGCACTTCACGAGTTCGAAGTGCCGCTGGCGCGGAACACGTACCTCTGCTTCGTCTCCGACCATGGCGATATGCTGGGCGATCACCATTTGTTTCGAAAATCATTGCCCTACGAGGGTTCGGCGCGCGTGCCGCTCATCCTGCATGGCCCGGCGGAGAGCGGGGTCAAGCCCAATGCCGCGTACGATCAGGTGGTCGAGTTGCGAGACATCATGCCGACCCTGCTCGATTGCGCCGGACTGCCGAGCCCCGATTCCGTCGAAGGACGGAGCTTCCTGCCAATCGCCCGGGGCGAGTCCGGCGTCCCGTGGCGCGACTTCCTGCACGGCGAACATATCGTGTACAACGAATCCATCCACTACATCACGGACGGACATGAAAAGTACGTCTGGTTCAGCGGCAATGGTCGCGAACAGATGTTCGATCTCGATCACGACCCGCATGAGTTGTGCGACATCGGGAAGGCCGGCGCAAATCAGAACCGGATGGCGCGCTGGCGCCGCGTGTTGATCAATGAACTGAAAGGGCGCGAGGAGGGTTTCACCGACGGAAAGAAGTTGATCGTAGGGCGGCCCGTTCATCCCTGCCTGTCGCATCTGCGCAAAGTCGTTTGACCAGGGGCAAGTGTCCCATCATGAGTGCTGAATCAAGTGTCGTTAAAGACCCGCAGGACACACGCCGTCCCCGGCGTCGAAGCGAGCGACCGTTTGCCTGGGCCGTTGCGTGCGGGATGTCCGCCTACGGCGCCCTGGCCGGTGTGCGATTTGATCGGTTGTTCCACAATCCGGATGCCATCTGGGAGGTCTATACCGTGGGACAGCCGCGCGCACGGGAGATGTTCGGACCCGATGTGATGTACGCCGGACCCAACTTCGAACAAATCAGCTACGGCCATATCAATTGTCTCGGTTGCGAACTGGCCTTTGCACCGGATAGTGAACCAATGTACACATCGTTGTACGGCAGCCTGGCTGAGGGAATCCGTGCTTTGCATAAGCCAGTGGACTGGGCCAAGGCGGGCTTGATGCCCTCCTATTTGGAATTGTGGACCAAGTTGCGTGGAAAATTTTCCGGTCATGACATTGGGTTTGGTGGATTTCGGGCGCAGGGGCCGATCACAACCGCGTGGGCATTGCGCGGGCATGACTTCTTTCTCGACCTCCACGACGACCCGCCGCTCTGCATGGAATTCCTGCGTTTGGTTACCGACAGCATTGTCAGTTTTCGGCAGTTTCTTCTGCGCGTGAACGGTCTGGGCGCGCCGAACGGGGCGTTTGTCACCGACGATATCGCCGCCATGATCCGGCCAGAGCTTTGGAGCGAGTTGGTCGTTCCCATTCTGGATCGCTTCTTTCGCTTGCAGACATCGGGAGAACGGGGCGCGCACATCGAGAACCTGATTCCCGATCACATCCCGTTTCTCGATACCCTGGGACTGGATTATTTCGATCCATCACCGTCGCCAAGGAAATTGCCGGAACGCAATTTCGAAATTTGGATTCAGCATTTGAAAAAATAACGTTAAAAGAAAAGCATCGAGAGTAGAATCCCGTTCCATTCGCCTTCCCACCAAGCACATGCAACGGTGCAGGCCCCGCGTGTGCTGCTTCACAATCGCACCACCTTCACCGATCTTCCGAGCCGGGCGGATTGTTCCGCGGCGAACACCACTTGCACGGCGCGAGCCCCGTCAATCAGGGACGGGTAAGGTTGCGTCCCTTCGCGGATTGCACGATGGAAACTTCGGAGATTCCCGCATGCGTCGGTTTTCCCCTTCACCGCCACGGACAGCCTCGGTTCCCTCCTGCCGTCCAATCGTGTCTTTTGCATCCACAACTCGGTGGAATCGCCATACGCGCCTTCGTAGCGATACAGGTTCACTTTTGTTCCATAGAGGAAGAACGTGTGACGATAAGGCGTGACATGGTAGGCGTTGAGCGCGCCGACCAAACCGGACGCAAAATGCAAATGGCACAACGCAACATCGGCGGTCGCCGTGGCATGCACGTCGGAGCGCATTGTGCACGACACGCGCGAAACCGGCCCAAAATAGAATAACATTTCGTGAATTCCGTGCACGCCGCACTGAAAGAGCATGCCGCCGGGATTCTTCCGCGGATCGGCGCGCCAATCGGTCGGTTTCAACAACAGGCCGCCGCTGTGCGCGGTGGTGTACTCGAACGCCGCCGCCTTGCCAAGCCTACCTGCGGCGAGCATTCGCCGGATCGTCAGCGAGCCGGCATCGTGGTTGTGGTCATGATGACCGACGCCGACCACCACGCCCGTCTTCTTCTGCGCGGCCAGCAGCGCGTTCACTTCCTCCGGGGTGGAGCAAAGCGGTTTTTCAATGAAAACGTGCAGCCCCCTTTCCATTGCTTGCAGCGCTTGTTTGGCGTGAAACTTTGCTCCCGTCGCAATGATGACGGCTTCGAGGTCCGGCGTGTCGAGCAATTCCTGGTAACTGCCGACGGGCCTGGCATGGTCCTCCGCCTGGCATCGGGCGAGCGCGGCCGGGTTCAGGTCGCAAGCGGCGGCCAATTCAAACAGGCCGGTGTCCCGCATCCGCGCGCGGCGGCACCCGCCAAAACCGCCGACGCCGATCATTCCGACTCGCAATGGTTTTTTCGTTTTCATGATATCTCACGAATGCGATCTCTATTTCAGCGTGTCGCAGAGTCGCGCCAGATTTTTTGAAAGGATTCGTATAACCGCTCTAAAGGCAGGGCATCCATGAAAGGATTAATTTATTGATTTCGGGGCGGGCCTGATGTGGAGCGGTATCCGCCCCCCGACATCCACAAGGCTTGTCCCCGTTTCCAGCATGAGGCCATGCTTGGCAGGCTTTGATCAGCAAATCAACAGCATTCTCACCCATCCGTCACGCGCCACGGCGGGTCGTCGCGATACCGCCGCAGGACAATTTCCATCAAGATCGCCGCCGCAAATGAATAGAGGGGCAGGCTGATTCCCTGTCCCGACTGACTGTCATAGGTTTCCATGAGATACGGGTTGCGATGGCAGATTTCAACCAACTGGTCAGCGGCCCGATCCGCCTCTTTCTGAAATCCATGCCACCAGAGGGTCTGCAACATAATCAGCCACAATTGGGGCCAGCTCGGACCGCGCCAATAGACATCCGGCAGATAAGCCGGATCATCCCGCGACACTATGGGAAATGGAACCTGTCCCATCAGCTTGCCCAGCAGATAACGACGAATCATATCCTGCACCAACGCTTTCTCCATGGGAATCCCCGCCCATAATGGGACCAAATGCCAGGGGCTGATGTTCCGACGGAACTGGCCGGACGCGATTTCCAAATCATAGAACAAGTTGTCGCGTGGATCATAACAAACCTCCCGCGTGCGCCGATTGAGAGCGTCAATTCGCAAGCGCCACCGGGTCTGGTCTTGTGTCCGGCCAAGCACGTCTGCCATGCGTGCCAAACAATGCATTTCCATCTGGTCAAGCCCGGCGGGGGCTTGCCAGATATTGCTCAGGATCGTGGCGATCGCCTGCTGGAGCGCCTCCCGACCATAAGGAACATCGCCGACATTCGGCAGCCTGGAGAGGATGTTCGCGCGGCGGCGCACCGACTGTTCCCGCAAGCCAACGCCGTCTGCCAGCGAAATCGGCACAACCCCCGGCGACGCAAAACTGAGCGCCGCCGCCCAGATAAAGCGCGCCGCCATTTTCAACAAATTTGAGTAGCGGAAAGCGGCACGTCAGGGACTTCATTCGCGTCGTCACCAGCCCCTCCCGGATGGGAATCCAGATGATGACGTCCAAATTGCTGGTGGCCACCGGCCAATAGAAGAGGCGGTTTTCGTCCACAAAACCGCTGTGCTCAGAAGGATGAATTCGACAGCAGGGAATGCCTGCTTGAAACAGATAACGCAGGATAAGTCCGGCCACACTGAAGCTGGGCGCCCCGTCACCAGCCCCGAAATCACCTTCGCCGGGTTCATCCATCAAACACGCCACCCGCTTGCCCCGCCATTGCTCGAACGAAGGGCGGACTCCCGCAATTGAAGCATCGTCCAGTAGATGAATTTTTCCCCGCCCGATACTCAGGGTGACGCCAAACCCGGCGGGCGTGGCCAGCTGCGGCGGATCGTTCCACACACCCATCGTGGAATCGCAATCTTTATAGCAAGTGCTTGCCGTTTCCCACCGGGGTGTCAGCCATTGGTCATTCATGGTATTGTTTCCCATCTTTTGCCTTCGCAAATGCCAACCAAACTTGCAACCCCATTCATTCTGATATGTTGGTACTCGAACAAGATTGTGGGAAGCGGTTCACTCCGATGATCGCGGTCCGCCCGATTCCACCCCCAGAGAGGTCGAGTGCGGTTCGTTTGCGGTTTGACTGGAAGGCATCAACGATGCCAAGGTGACTGCCATGCGCGATTTTACCCGGGAATATGGCCCAGAGCATGGTCTCCGCGACCTGTGCCCGCTCCGATGGCCCGCAACAGCCTCCAGCGGGGCGCGCGGCGCCAGAGATGGGATCCAATTCCGTTTCACCTCAGCCCAACGCAAAAATCAAAATTCCTATCAGCATAATTGGAAACTCAAGGGCTTATCCTTGATCCCTTTGATCTTGTTGACATCTTACGGATTGGCTCAAGAAATCGAATGGGTTAAGTACCAGGACCCGCGTTCTGGAAAAACTGTTACCGCTTTATTTTGCCATCCCCAGCCGGGCCAAAAACTGCCAGCCGTCGTCTATAATCATGGAAAAATCATCGAAATGGTAGGATATCAAGGTGGGATAAAGAAAGGGTATGACGTTGCCGATTTTGTAAAGGCGTTATCAGGAAGTGGTTATGTTGCGATTGCGCCGATTCGTCCATCGAATACTGAATTCAACTTTGCGCCCTTTCTCAGAGGAACCATGCATTATTTGCAGCAAAGATCGGATATTGACGTTAATCGCCTTGGAATGATTGGTTTCTCGAAGGGTGGCTATATGACACTGGAAGCAGCTTCTCATTTTACGGATTTAAAGGCAGTGGTGGCGATGTCTCCAGCAAGACCAGATAAGCCTCTCTCTGAAGATCAACTGAATAATATTCACGCGCCCTTGCTAGTAACCTTGGGCAGAGAAGAAAAAAATGATCCAATCGGGCAAGTTACCGAATCGGCTGTGGTAGGAGTGATGAAAAAACTCGGCAAAAAGATCGAATATCAAAACAATTATCCTGGTGATCATCAATGGTTTTATAAAGTTAGGAATGAATTTTGGCGTGATGTGATCGAATTTTTAGACAAACATCTCAAAAAAGACGCCAAGTAACTAATTGCCGCGTGCATAGAAATCGGTCATCAGTGTAGATTTCTGCAATCAAGCACTAGATTCGGATTCCCGACAACAGATGCGCGGCGGGGAAAAGCTGCGTCTGGCTCGATGGCAGGGTGGACATCACGGTGAACTGAAACGGACGCGGAACGCGTGACGGTGAGACCGCGCACCGATAAACCTGCCACGAAGCTTCCGCGCGGCCGACGTTGGGTTCGAGCTCCGCCTTCCGGCCGTCGATCGCGCCCGCGATTGAAAGATGCGTGAGCGCATTTGCGCCGAGGCGCGCGGCGAACTCACCTGTTCGCATCTCGACGACGAGCGCGAATACGCCGGCGTGCCGCATGGGCGGGAGCGCACCCGTGAGCGTGAGCGTTTGCAGGATCGGTTTTTGCTCTTTAGCGCGTTGGCTCAGACCCGCCTGCTTGGGCGCGGGCAGGTCGTAACCGCCATCGCTGGTGATGAGCGTGCGCTTTTCTGTCGGCGACGATTGCGCGCGCGGTCCTCGCGCCTCGCGGCGGCGAATCTGCAGCGCGATTGCGCTGGCCGGCTCGTCGAAACGGCGAGGCAGCGATTCGTCGGTGAACCGTCGTCCGATCGCCGGGGGGCGTCCGTTTGGCACGACCTCCAGCAGCACAATGTCGAATGGCCGCATCTCGAATCGAACCTTCCGGCCGTGTTCGGGATTTTGTCCCGTCCCGCAGAGCCGCGCGGGTCGCGGCCACCAGCGATAAAGATTCCATCGCTGCTGGAGCGGCGATCTGCTTGTCCCCCGTAGCCTTGGCGGAGGGGGATGACCGCCGCTACAGAAATCATCGAGATCGAGATTCACGCGCGCCTCTTTCCATGAACAGTTGTTGAGCGCGATGAACGCGCGTTCGCCATCCGCGCCACAGTAGCCGTACACGGGGTCGCGCCACGGATTGCCGATAATGCGCCGCGAATTGGCGAAGCATTCGGGATGCGCCTTGAGCAGTCCGATCAACGTCGCCGCCTCGTTCCATTCTGCCGTCGTCAAGAGCGATGGGTGCCCCCACAACTGCGCGAGCAGACTGCCGCGGAACAGGTCCATCACCAAAGCGGCCTGCCAACGTTCGGCGCCGACATCGGAGTTCCAGAGGTTTTTCGTCAGCCAGACGCCGAGCGAGTCCTTGCCGATGTGCGGAACGGTTTTCGCGAACTCGTGCGCGCGGTCGAGTCCCAGCGTGACGCTGTCCCGGAAAAACAGCGTGGGCTTGGTCGGGTTGCGCGCCTCGATGTAGATACCCGACGGTTCGAAGATCGTGTCGGCCCACAACAACCACCACGGCGAGCGGAAACCCCAATAAAGCTGGATGAACAAATCGGGGTTCTCACGGTCGAGGAGTTCAAGCAGTTCGATGGCAGCATTGAAGTTGGCGGTGCCGGCGTACTTGCCGATGCGATGGCCGTGGTGCGGATTGTGACAACAGGGAAAAAACTGGTCGATCCCGAACCATTGCATTCCGAACATTCGCGCGTAGTCGCGCATCCCGCTCTGGACCAGCGTGCGGTATGGCTCCGCGGCCATGCAAAACTGCCCGCAACTTCCCGTGGCGCTCGCGCTTGACGCGACGACCGGATTGCGTCCGATGCTCCAGATAATCGGCGACGACGCGGCGAGACCCATGCCGAGCTTCAGGCGCGATTGTTTGACTTTCCGCAAGTACCGGCCCGAACCGTTGGGCCAGCGCTCGCGGTCGAATGCCAGGAAATCACCGCCCGTGTTGATCACGAAGTAACCGAGGATGATCCCGTCGAAAGAGATCGTGCCACGCCGCTTGAGCCGGTCGAGATGTTCCAATGCGCTTGTTTCGTAGGCCTCGTTCTTCTCGAAATATCGTTGTTGTTCACGGGGATGAACAGACTGTACGGACGCACGTGACTGCGGCGGACACGGCGGGAGAGCCGCTGCACGCCGGTGCGAAACTCAGCGACGGCCTGACCGGCCCGCGCCACGCCGAGAACCGTGGACGGCAACTCGACCCGGTCGCCGGGCTTCAGATCGTCGCCGTGGAAATGACGGATGCGAAGGCGGCCCTGGTCGAACTGGTTGAGTGCGGCGGGATGCGTGGCCGAAGCAAAAAACTCTTCGTTCAGAAAAACGGGAAATCCCAACCCCCCGGATCAGCCTTCGCAACCGATGTCCGATAATCGGCGAGTTCAATGTCCAGCAACGGAAAGGTCGTCTGGGTGGAATTCACGAGCGCGGCCTTGCGAAAGAGCAAGGGCTGTTCGCCATCCCACTCGTACGACAAGTGCGCCTCCAGCCCCTCGGACGAGCGCAACTTGACATCAAACGATCCTCGCGCTCCCGTCCTTCGCGCCCGAGAGGAGACCGGTCTGAATACCATGCTTTGCACCGGCCGCGGCCCGACGGCCACCCATTGGTCGAAGGGAACCATCTGCACGTGGATGTCAAGGTTCATCGTGAATGCTCTCAGCGGGTAAACCTTTTCCAGCGCTTCGGACCGCGTGAACCATTCCTTGAGTTGCAGGGCGAGGACATTGTCTTGGGCGAACCGGAGGAGGCGGTAGTGGCGATCGCGCCGCTCGATTCGGAACCTTGCTGGTTCGCGCCATGCGCCCGAAACCCGCCGCACACCGATCTCTGCGCCGTTCAGGAAAACACGCATGAAGTTGAAATCGCCGAGCCCGTAGCCACCGAGAACGATGGAGACCAGCTTGCCCTCTGCGTTGCCAGGTAACACGAAATGACTGCGCGCCCACAGGTAGCGCCGCGCCGACGGGTTCGTCTCGTAGTCGCGCGAGAGCATTGAAGGAATCAGGCGCGAGTAACCGGTCATCTCGCCGCACCAGGGCGAATCGTTGAAAAACGGATCGAACCATTTTTCCCGCGCGCCGATGTCTTCCCGCGGCGAGCGGGTCTCCGGGCCGCCCTCCTTCAAGCGCCAGCCCGGAAAATCAATGCGATGCTTCGCGGAATCCACGGAACAGGAAAACTCCGTGCCGTCGCGCAGAACCAGCCACCGCCCCGTCAGGCGGTTTTCCCACGACTCGACGCGCAAACGACCCGAGAGATTCAGCCAAAGCGCGAAACTCGACGAACAGAGCGCGACCCGTCGTCCTCGTTCAATGACCTGGCAGGGTGTGCTCATTTTCATCAATGGCCCGTTCGTCCGACCGTAATCTCTTCCAGCAGCACGTCGTCAATGAACCACCTGCCGTCGCCGCCGGCGACGAGTTGCACCACGGCGCACGGATCATTGGGCAGCGCAGTGAAGGTCAACTCGAGACGCTGCCATGCCGTCGAACTGGTCGCGTCGCAGCGCGCCTCTTTCGGGTCGCGGTTTTCCGCATACGTGAAGTAGGCCTGTGAAACGCACAACCGAAACTGACCAGTCCCTTTTCCGTCATGGCAAACATACGCGGAAACCCGGTACGATCGTCCCGTTTCCAACCACATCGTGCTTCCCATTGGGCTGATTGATTTCTCGCCATCTTCCGGTCGAACGCGCAGTCGCAGGGACCAGCGGCCCGAATGCGCTTTCTCACCGCTGATCGCGGCCCATTCCCCGCCGTTTTCAGCAGCGAACCAGTATTGTCCCCGGTAGTATCCGTCGAGCGGAATGGAGTTTTCGAAGTCGCAAAGCTGGTTCAAGTTGAATGGTCGCAGCCGGGGACTGACGGAATAGGGCCAGGCCGGGTTCGGTTGATCAGCCAACAGCTCGTTGAAGGCGGCATGTTCGAGCAATTGATCCGCAACCTGACCGGGCAACGCGAGCAATGCGCCCTGACAGGAGAAAACGTATTCGCCGTTCATCGCAGGCGGCGGGGCAAAACAAAAGTGTTCGTCGAGGAGATTGTCGCACGTGGCCACCGTGCAAGGCCGGCTTGCCTCATTCAAGGCGTAGATTGGATTCCAATCCGGCTCGCCGAAGAAGCCCAGCCAGCCGTTCGTGCCGAGATTGCGCGCAAACTCCTTGTCTTGATGACCCGCGCAACGAAGCGAGACCATGTTGCTGGTCCACTTCAACAAGCCCCGGCTCGCGCTGCGCCATGCCACCAATGGGAACCGCCGCTTTGCCGGATGATGATGGGTCAATCCTTTGACGAGAAAATTGTAAACCTCCAGATCAACCGGCTCCGCGCTACGCATCGCATCCGACGTGAACACGACATATCCGAATTGCGGATGCACGCGCACATCGATGCGCTTGGTCGAGCGCCTTTGTGGTTTGTTCCAGCGCTCGGTGATCGTAAACGCGACCTGATCGACGCTTTCCTCGATTGCCAACTCCCACGTGTCGCTGGTGCGTCCCTGTTTGCCGATCCACTGGGCCAACGTCAGCCGCGCGCCGAGCAGTGTCGGCGCGTGATAGACCGGCGGTTTTTGCGGGTTCTGCAGTCGCGGATGGCCGGGTTGAAACTCGAACAGGTCAATCAAATAATCGTTCTTGTCGAGGAGAGCCACGCGCCGTCCGTGGTCTGTGATCCAGATCGTCTTCGCATCTTCCGGTTCAATTCCAAACCGAGGCCGGTAGTCGCGAAACGGCTCATCCCGGTAGAAGGTCACGTCGGCTTCAAACAAACCGAACAATCCTCCGTGTTCTGCGGTTGCTTTGCGCATGTGCATGGTCATACCAGTTATTGATCAAAAGCAGATTATTTTGAGGGCGGGCCTCCGTGCCCGCCCACCCGCAAGGGGTGGCAGGCGCGGCGCTGACGGAGCAGCGCCCTCCATTTGAACAGTCCACATATAAAACGCAAATGGTATCATTCCACAGTTGCCAAGCCCCATTCTTTCGGTTCGAGGCGGCTTTCGTTGGGAACGTCGGCGACGACGTTGGCGGAGAAGCTGTTGTTGCTCCAGTAGGCGCGCAACGAAACCGCCTGGCCGGTCGCGTTGCCGAAGATGTAGCCAAAATCCATCTGCACGGTCGCGCCGGGCCTGGGCGTCCAGCCGATGACCGCCAGCGGGATGGTGACGATGGCGCGAAAACCGGCTTGCGTTTTGGCGTAATCGAGGTTGATTTTGTCCGTCACCTCAATGGCATCGAATGATTCCTTGCCAGTGCCGGAGGTCAGCACGATGGGTTCCCCTTTGAAGTCTTTCACCTTCGGGCGGAAGACGACCGCCACAGGCTTGCCTTTCTGCCGCGTGACGAGGATGCGCGCGTCGCCGGGCGCGGGCGTCTTGCGGTTGGGATCGGCCTGCGAATCGGCGGCCAACTGGATGTCGAGCAGGTTGCCGCCTTTGAAGATCAGGTGCGGATCGGTGATTTCGTTCACCAAGCCGACGGGGCTGGTCACGTCGTATGCAATATAGAGATTCTTCTCGTCGTAAGCCGTCCGCGCGGTGAACGCGCGGTTGGCGTCCACGATCCGGTTGACCGCCTTCGCCGACGGCAGGCCATTGCGTCCGCGCACGATTTCGAGCCGTTGGCCCCGGGTCTTGGCCTGCTCGTACTCCGCAAGAGCGGCGGCAGCCATTTTGACGTTCTCCTCGGTGTGAAGGTATGCGCCGCCCGGAAGGCGCTTGACGGTTTCGAGGCCGAGAATTTCCGTGACCCGCCCGTCCTGGTCGCCGGCGAGGATGAAGTAGCGGTTCATCCCGTCGGGTTTGACGAATTGGCCCGTAACGTTTTCGTCTGCGATGAGGTCCGGGCCGAGCCCCTTGCCGTCGCGTCCGTCGCGCATGACCATTGCCACGTAGATGCCGTCGCGCGTGAAGATGTGAAAGGGAGCGAAATAACACGCCGCACCGGTAAAGTCGCCCGCTACGCCGAGCGGCATGGTCAGGCCATGGAGCTTACCGGGCGTGATCATCGGGAGGTTGAGCGCGGTGTCCCATGGCACGATGCCGTTGTAACCCCAAAGCAGTTTGCCGTCGCGCGTCCAATGGGCAAAGACGGGCTGCTGGCCGGGGTTGAGGGTATAGACCGTGTCGTCCTGGTTATCGAGGTAGAGCGAAGTGGCGTTGCAGTTGCTGCCTTTCCACGGAATCGGCTCGCTCTTGCTGAAATCATAGACGGGCCGGCCATCGGCCTCGAACCGCACGGGCTTGTAGATCCAGCCCGCGTCGCACCAGACGTTGAGGTCGGGGTCAATCCAGTTGAACGTGTTCTCTCCGTGGCCGGAGGGTGACACGACAAGTTCGGTCTCTTGAACCATCTGGTCGTTATTGGCATCTTGCCAGAGGAAATCGCCGGCCTTGGTCTTTTCGTAGATATCCTTCATCACGGGATACAATAGCCCGCTGCCATAGGCCCCAAACGCCACGCGGATCGTGCCGGCGATTGGCTTGAAGATGTCGCCATCGCGCATGTAAAGCGTGCCGCTGTAGTCCGTCTGTCCCCAGCCGAACTGCTTGCCGTTCTTGGCGGTCATCAAGCGGAAGTGACCCGCGTAGCCTTCGGGGCAGGGAGCGGCAATCATGTTCGGCTTGGTCGCGCGCCAGATCGTGCTGATGGGCGCGCAGGTGTTCTTCGCCCAGTCAATCTTCCACAGCACGTTGTGGCAGTAAATCTCATCCGGATGCTTCGGATCAATCCAGGCCCAACTGAAGTACGCGCTGCCGCCAAAGAACTCCGTAACGAGAGCGCCGGTTTTGGTGTCCCAGACACTGTGGCGCTTCGGGCTGTCCGTGGTCTCGGCCACCCACAACCGGCCATTCTTATCGAGACAAATGCCGCCCGGCATGTAGATGCCATTCCGATCATACGGCCCGACCGCGGGCCGCCCCCCTGGCTTGCCGATGGACCGGAGATATTTACCATCTTTATCGAACACCGATATGTTCTGCAACTTGCCGGCATTCGCGACGTAAATCGAACCGTCGGGCGCAACGGTGATGCCGCTCGGCGCCTGCCTGACGCCATCAGACCTAATCGTAACGTTTTCCGACAGGTCGAGGTGATCGGCGATCAGGACTTTCGATTGTCCCTTGTCCACCGCCAGCACCTTGCCCTCGCTGATGAGCGCCACGGAACCATCGGGCCGCACCGCGAGACGCTGCGGCGCGGTGATCGGCCACGATTCTTTCAGCGTCCCGCTCTGGGCGTCGTACGCGCCGACGAGATTCCGCGCGCGCCACGAGACGTACACCTTGCCGTTGCCGCAGGCGACGGCCGTGGCCACGTTGTTGGTGACATTGCCGCCCGGCGGCGGATCGAGCGCGGATTTCCCGTTGCCCCAGTTCAGCGGACGACCCTCTTTGGCATCGAAGAGTTCCACCGACCACGCGCCGTCGAACCCGGTGTCGCCCGCGACGAAGATGCGTTCGCCGTCGCAAGCGATGTCGATCGCGTTGTGTTTGATGCCCCAGAGTTTCCTGCCATTGAGGTCGGTCTTGATGATGCCCCACCCCGATTCACTTACATTCCAGGTCAGAATTATCGCGTCTCCTGCCGGGGTGACGGCAGATGGCGTACCGTGATCGCCGCCCCATCCGCCGGTATTGTCGTCGGTCTTGTACGGCGGCTGGCCGCTGTTGTGCGCGGAAAACAGGAACTTCGTCTTGATCGGCTGATGATAAACGCCTTTCCACGTATAGGCGCCGGCGGGCAACGGCTTGCCGGAGGTGTCGAGTCCGTCCCAGCGCTCGATGTTTTCGCCCGCCCGCCGCGCGCCTTGCGCCACCAGTGTGCGCGCGACGATCCCCGTTGAACCGAACAGCGTGATGCTCACTTCGCTGTCTTCGGGCACGTTGTACTTGAACGTCAGCGGCAGCGGTTGTTCGGGCGGCAGACCTTCCTCGACCAGTTCCTTCGGCAATTTGCCCTTCTCGGAAAAGATGATCTTGCCCCAACAACCGCTGTCCTGCCACGGAAATCCCGATCTGGCCATCACGTCATACGCCCACGCCGCGCCGCCCGCCGTCTTCAGCCCATCGGGTGTGCCCCAGAAGAAACACGCCGTTGCGGCGAGGATGTCATTGGCCTGAAGCGCGCGCTTCATTCCCAGTGTCGCGTAGGGAATTCGATATTCAAAAGTGTACCCGCGCCCGTCGGCAGCTTTTACGTACACCGCCTGGAACTTGTCGTGCGGAATAACCCCTTTGGGGTGAAGATCCTTGCGAAGCGGTTCGGTGAACGCCATCCCACGGAATGCCGACAGACACGCTTCCTGCCGGTCGGTGTAATGCCACAGGAAAATCGTCCCGACCCGTCCATCGCCAGCATCCCTGAGATTGCTGAGGTTGACCGGATAACCCATCGTGGGATCGAAGTTCAGGAAGATCTGGCAGACATCGGCATCCCACGCCTTCTCGGGATCAACGTTCGGATCGTGGCGGTTCATCATCGGCGACGGATCGCGCACCACGCCGCTGAGGTAGAGGGCGTCCTTGTCGTACATCATCGCGAACCGCGCGCTTTGCATCTCGGCAGTTTCCGAGACGACATAAATGAAGATTTGTCCGGATAAATCCCAGTCGTCGAGTTTGCCATCAATGACGACTTTGCCGGGAGCGGGCACCGCGTACAACTTCTGGTGCCGCCCCCGTCCCCCGTCGGCGCGGGCGATTGACGAACCGACTGCGCAGAGCGCAATTGCAAGAATGGCGCGCAAGAGTGGGGCTTTTATTTTCATAGATCGTGCCTTTCGAATTAGGTTGATTTCTGGACGTAGAAGAGTTTTATTAAGCGCGTGGCAACGACCGAGACCATTCCAGTTAAAGCAGCCAGGCTCAGTGTCAAACGGCGTTGGACATACGATGAACTGCTCGCCGAGATGCCGGAGACGAACCAACCTTCTGAACTTTGGGATGGAGAACTAATCATGTCACCTGCCCCCCATCCAAAACATCAAGAGATCGTGGCCCGCATTTGGCAGGCTATCGATCAGTTCGTTTCGGCTCGGCAACTGGGCAAGGTCTTCCTCGCGCCGCTCGACGTCGTGCTCAGTCCCCGGCGCACGGTCCAACCCGATGTCATTTACATCTCCAAAGGGAATCAAGATGTCATCCAAGATGGCATCCGCGGCGTGCCCGACCTTGTGGTCGAAGTGCTTTCGGAAGGAAGTTGGCGACGAGATCGCATCGACAAGAAAGCTCTGTACGAACAATCTGGCGTATCCGAATACTGGATCGTGGACCTGGAAACGCGCACGATCGAGGTGTTCGCATTGGTGGCGGCCGCGTACCAACTCCACGCCAAGGCCACCGACGCTCAATCCGCCAAATCGAAACTCTTGAAGGGGTTTTCGCTCTCGTTTGATCAGGTTGCGTCCCGCTAGCCCGGATATTTCACAGTAATCAGTCATCAGTTATCGGTGATCAGAGATCACAAAACGAGTCAGCCTTGTTGATCATGGACGCGAAAAACGCGCAGAAAACGAGCGGCAAAAGGATTTTGACTTGGTTCTTCATAGCGTATATCTTTGGGGTGTTATGAGTGCCATCGCACAAACGTTGGAGAAAAAACTGCAGGAATGGCCGCCTGCCACGGCGCAGAAGGTCGAGCAACAGGTGTCGGAACTGATCGTCCAAGCCGACGCTGAATCGGCAAATGGGGGACTCAAATCCAAGACTGCTGAGGAACGTTCGCGCGACCCGTTGTTTGCCGATACGGCGGTTTGGCATGGTCCGGCTCCCAAAGACTCCTCCGTCAACCACGACAAGTACCTGTACGGGGACGACGCATGATCTTCGTGGATACCGGTGCCTTCCTCGCGCGCTACTTGGACGTGGACCAGTACCATCAGACAGCCACCGCGCTTTGGGGAAAGATCGTCGATGTGGGCGAGGCGTGTTGCACCAGCAATTTTGTTTTCGATGAGACCGCGACGTTCCTTGCCCGACGGGCCGGTTACCGCTTTGCGGCCGAGCGGACACGTCAATTCTACTCGTCCGGCGAGTTGCTGATTCTCCGTCCCACGTTGGAAGATGAACTCACTGCCATCGAGATGTTCGAGAAATACGCCGACCAGCAAATCAGCTTTACCGATTGCATCTCGTTCGTCCTGATGCGGAAGGCGGGGCTGAACACGGTCTTCTCGTTTGATCAGCATTTCGTGTTTGCAGGATTCAAGTTGTGGTCGTGAACGGCTCACGGTTATCTTTTCCACG
>JACQHZ010000211.1 GCA_016198745.1 Verrucomicrobiota bacterium | reverse complement strand
GGCTGCGGCTGGGCGTCGAGGCCGTAGCTCGGACTCGTGGGCGGCGTGTTCCAGAGCGAGACGGCCTTGATCGAGACGTTGAGCGGAAGGCAGATCGCGAAAAGCTGGTTGGTCTTCTTGCGCGCCCATTCGCCCATCCAGTCCTTGCTTGTGTGCTCGATGAAAAGGCCGAATTGTTCGCCGCCGTTTTTCGCGACATAGTAATCGAGGAACTTGCGGTCGAATGCGCCTTCGTGATGCTGGGCGAACTCGCTTGGGGTGCGCACGTCGGCGAAATTTTCGATCATCATAATCGCGGGCGGGGAATTGTGGTTATAGACGACGCCATCCGGCTTCAACTCGCCGTGCCAGAGTTTGTAGAGCCGCTTCAGCCATTCGCGGGTGGCGAGCATCGGATAGGAGCCGCGCAGCTTGCCTTTCGCGTCCACCCAGCGCATGCCTTCGGTGTAATTTTCCGTGAGCACCACCGACGTCGCAGAGTCAATGAACAACCCGTCTATGTCGTAATCCTTGATCATCTGCGCCGTCTTGAAAACAAACCAATCCTGCCACAGCGACGGCATGCTCTGGTGAAAGGTGCCGTAGCCCGTGTTCTTCAGGGGCAACGTCACCATCTCCAGCCCGTAATCCTTCCATTCGGGCGCTTCGGTGTTCATCCCCCACCCCGCATAGACGATGACCTTGATGCCGTCGGCGTGCAGCCATTGCGCGCTCTCTTTCAGGGCCTTCTGGCGCGCGGGGTCGTAGGTGCCCGGATAACCAAAAAGCTCCTGCCAGTAGCCGTGATAAATCAATCCCGAGAGCAACTTTTTGTCGCGCGCCCAGCCGCCGGCGGTGAAGTATTGGTAGCGGGAGTTTTGTTTGAAGAATGCGCCCGGATCCGTCTTTTGCAGCTCAGGATCAGGCTGTTTGCCTTGGTCGGGTGTGACGATTCCAGCGGTCTGGAAAAACGCAAATTCGCCCCATTTTTTCGGCTTCACGCGCATCGGCGTCGGCATGAACCCGAACGACCAGTCGGTCGGCTTGTCGAGCGTGACGGCCTTGTCAATGAAATTGATCTTGAGCGAGCCGGTCGGGTTGCTGCGTGTGATCTGCACCGCATTGTGCTCGGTTGCATTGAACCAATTGCGGTTGTTTTCGGCGAACCACTGCACGCCCCCCTCGCCGCCTCCCATCCAGAACATGTACGTGAACGGAAGTTGCATTCCCTCGACGGGAATCGCGCCCGCGTAATTCTGGTTGGTGATCGAAGTGATGCCGTGTCCCACCGTGCAAAGCTCGGCAAAATTCTTGTTGAGCGTGAATTCGAGCGAAGCCGCCGACAAATCAAGGGATGCCTTCGGGGTCAGCGTCAACCAGCACCAGGCCAGGCCGTCAAATTCAATTTTCACCTTGCTGGTGAGCGTCGCCTTTCCGCCGAAATCGGCCTCGCACTCGTAAATCGCCTGCTCGACGTCATGCTCCTTGAGCTTGAATTTCGTGACCTTGGCGGGAAGATCATTTCCATCCTTGCCCTTGAATACAAGCCGCGGTGGTTTGGCAAAAATGTCGCGGCCCGGCGTCGTCACGCTTGGCATGAGCGAATGACCGTCCCATGCGTATCTGGCCATCAACACTTCGCACAGCTTCTCATCCGCCTTAACCGGTTTCCAGGGTTCAGGCACGAACTTCTTCCTGCCGTAGGAGTTTCCCAGCCATTCGGGTTTCGGAGGGATGCGCAACGCCTCCTCGTTTTTTGCCACCTCCCTGGCGCCGTCGCTGATCACTGCCCGGATGAAACAACTGGAATCAGGTTTGGGCGCGAATTTCAATTCTCCGCTTACCTCCTCCCTGTCCTTGATCGTCTGGTGCCTCGCCTCCGCCATCACCTTGCCGTCCTTATCCACCGCGCTCATGACCAGGACCGATTTGTCCGTGAGCCGGTCGCTGACGCGCCGCAGGTCCGCCTCATAGACCACGGTGTTCGCCGAATAGAGATAGCTTTCCACCTTGATCGCCAAAGGCACGAGCACGCGGAACGGCAGCACACCCCCCGCAAAAAGATTGCCGGGAGACGTTGCCGGAGCGGATGCCCCAGTCGGCAGCGACGGTGATTCGGCGTCCCTCAACGTGTAGAGCGCGAGATAATTGCCCGGCTCTTCCGGCTCCACCATCTGCGCCAGCTTGCTCGCATTTGGCGGAATGGTGATTTTTTCCGTGGCGGTCTTCTTCACTGCGTAATTCTTCAGCGCGTTCGCCACCTCGTTCTTCAACGGCGAACCGATGGCCGCGCCCAGGTCCTCGGTCATGGCGGTGTCAATCGTCGGATAATACTCCAGCACGAGAGGCCCCCCGGCCTTGCGCAGTTCGAGAAACGACTCGAGCGTGATCGGGCGGTCGGAAAAGTTCGCCACTGACAGCTTCACGCCATGCTGCCTGCTGTTTTCGATCCAACCAAGGCCCTCGGCTCTGACGGTGACGGCCTTGCCCGTGAACATGATGTGGCCCAGGTTCTTGGTTGCGTGCCAGTTCTTGCCGCGAAACGACCACACCGCGAGACGATCCGTCGGCGTCTTTTCGTTGCGCACAAAATCCACGCCCCAGACCGCGCCCGGCGCAGGCGCGGCCTGCCCGCCGCCTGGCGGGCGGGCATCAAGTTTGAATTCCTTGAACGGAATCGCCAGTTCCCCTTCCCATCCGAACTCGGTCGCGCGCGCCTTGTATTCGACGGCGGGTTGCCAGGCCTTCTTATCAACATTCGGCCCGACGCCCGTCCACAAAATCTTCTCCGAGTTCACTCCGATGTTATAGTACTTCGCATGCTGATGGGTGGCGTCGAAGAGTATCTCAAAGAGGTCCTGCGCGCTTGGCGCGCGCGCGTTCTGCGGCCGACCGAACTGAAAGGCCATGTGCAGATGGGTGGACGTGTAGCAAAGATACACGGCGGTCTTGTCGCGCACCGCCATGCCCTTGTTGTAATCCATCATGCCGCTGAGCAGCGCTGACGCAAACCACTCGCGCGTATCAACGACGCCGTCGGTCTTCGGCGCATCCTTCACCAGCGGGATGCCGACAAAGGCATACCGCTGCCACACGCCGACATGATCCTCCTGGCCGCGCAAGGATTCCATGATCTTGGCATGATCGGTTTCCTTGTCGGCGGCAAACAGAGGTAACATCCAATAAAACAGGTTGATGGCCGCAAAAACTCGCAAAAGCGCGCAAAGATTTTTCATTTGTTTTCTCATTCGTTAAAAAACGCCAAACCCTTTCCAAACCTGCCCGCCACAAAACGGCATTGCGGACTCGGCAATCCGCCTTTGCCTCCCATGATCGCCAGGGGTTTTGTTTCCATCTCCCCATCCGGCTCGAAATCGCCCTCGAACGGGTCCAGCAGCGTGGTGAACGCGTCCGTCTTAAGTTCGCCGACCGTTGCGCCCAATTCTTCCGGTTTTCGCGCCACATTCGAGATGCGCAGGTCATCCATCACCATCAAGGCGGAACGATTGTATTGGTCGCCAAAGAAAATGGGTTTTGCCCCCACGTCGCCGAAACCCTGATGCGGGAATTCGTTGTGAACCACCTTCCCGCTCTCTTTTCCATCCAGATACGCCGTCATTTCCCGCCCCTTCCACACCAGCGCGAAATGCTGCCACACATCAAATTTGGAGTTTTTTCCCGCGCTGATGCCGAAGCCGTGGAACTTCGGCTTCGGCCCGATCGAACAAAACCAGACCGCCTCTTTCGCGCCGTCCTGCGCCGAGTAATGAACGCCCAGCCCGCCTTTGTCGCCGTTCAATCCCGCCAAAACGAGCATCCCCGTGTAGCCTTTCGCCGGAAGATACTCGTTGGGATCGAAGGCGAACTTGACCCAACATTCAAGCGTTCCCTCGCGAAAATTGAAATTGTCAAGCGCGGGATAGGTCAGCGTGCCGGTGGAAACATCCCCGAGTCGGATGGATTTGGGTTCCGCCCCTGCCTGCGCCGCCGCGACAGACAGTCCCACCGTTCCCAACCCCGCGCCCAAGAGGCAACCAAGGACTAAAACTGAAAAATGGAGTCTGGACATGTTCCGATGTTTGATATGGTTATACAACTTCAATTCCATGCCGCGCTATTGGTGCTGAAATGGACGACATCGATCACATGGACGTGTCCGTCCAGGAACGCCACACAAACGCCACCGGGATGCCGTTTCTTGGACCAATCGCTGCCGTCAGTGTCATAGTTGCTGGGGCCGGTGTTCCACGGCGCTCCCGGAGTATATCCGTTCCAGAGGGAGGCGTTGCTAAGCGCATAAGGTTGCCAGCCCATTGTGAGGCCAAAATCAAAAAGGGCATAGATATGGGACGGATCGGTGATGGAATCCCGCCTTTTGGGCGTTCCCCCCCAAGTGGGAGGGGTCCCGAACACGCCGGGTGAGTTGCATCCATAATGGCCCGAAACCGGCGGCAACTGGCTGATGCCTTTGAAGTCGCCGTTCGGACACAGCATGCCCGCACGGCTTTTCATGTATGGCCATATGACCACGTACCATGTGCCCTGGTACCATTCCGGCGGATAGTCGGACGGAATGACATAAGCAGGAGCGGCATCCTGATTGGCGACCGGGATTCTGTCATCATAATCGTCGGCATACATGTGCAACGCCGCGATCAACTGCTTGAGATTCCCAACGCACAACGTCTGTTTGCCCAGATCGCGGGTGCGTTTGAGCGACGGGAGCAAAAGCGAGGCCAGGATCGAGATGATCGCGATCACCACCAGCAATTCGATCAGCGTAAAGCTGATCGAATTGTGTTTCACGGTGCATGATTCACGGGTCACTCCGCTTTGGGAGGGCGCTGCTCCGTCAGCGCCTTTTCGTTCATGGCGGCGACGGAACGCCGCCCTCCAAGCACAGCGAAGTTGCCTCGTTCGTAAATCGTTCATGGCGAGATGCAGACCATTGATCAGGGTAGCAGTTCGGGCGCCGCCCGTCTATCGGGTGTTTGCGTCAACGTGTTCACCGTTTGCGCCACCGCGCCTGCTCAGGTTCACGGTTCAAGGGTTCACGGTTCAGCGGTTGGAAAAGCATGAAGACCTTCCCGCGCCTGCCTGTGCGTCGCACGCAGACAGGCAGCAGCAGGCGGAGCGAGCATTTTTTTCCAACCCTTGAACCGTTGAACCGTGAACCTTGGTCGCTTCCGGTGCCGCCCGCCGCGGTGAACGGGAAAACCTGGAACCGTTGACCATGCCGGAAATGATTGATTTTCTCGTCCGGTCTGGACGACACTGGCGTCATGGCAACCCGTTGGCGGCGCAAGCGCGTCCTTGTCCTCTCGGATCTTGGCGCTTCGTTCAATCACGGCGTGGTTCGAAGCATTGCCCGGCGGACACAGCGTCACGGCCGCTGGCAGCTCATCATTGCGGAGCCGGCCTTCAATGTCGCCTTCCTCCTGAAACGTTGGGCGCTGGACGGCTTGATATTTCGAAGCGCGCAGGATCCATGGCTCGTGCGGCTCGTTCGCCGGCAGCGGATTCCCGTCATCGAGTTTGGTTTGACGCCGCCAGACCAAGCCCGCGGGTTCGTGGGAGTGGATCTCGCCGCCGCCGGTCGGTTGGCCGCACAACACGCGCTGGAACGCGGCTATCGGCGATTCGGTTATCACGGCGAAGAGCATCCCTATGCCTCCATTCTGCGCGATGCTTTCCTGCGCGCGCTCAAGGAAGCAGGGGTGCGCGGGCATTCGTGTCAGGTGTTCATGCAGACGCCGATGCCCAAACGGAGATGGTCGCTCGAACAACGCGTCAACGATCTCGCCCGATGGCTGGCAGGATTTCGCCCGCCTGCAGCCGTGTTGGTGAGTCAGGACCTTCTCGCCCCGCGAGTCGCCTTCGCCTGTGAACAACTCAAATTGCGCATCCCCGAAGAGGTGGGACTGATCGGCGTGGGAAATGAAGAGTTGCAGTCGCTCACGATGTGGCCTCCGTTGACAACGGTCGAATTGGACGTTGAACGAATGGGACAAGAAACCGCGAGATTGCTCGAACGGACGATGAACGGGAAACCCCTGCCCAAGGAGCCGATCCTCGTCCCGCCCCGACGAGTGATCCCGCGGGGGTCCACCGACGCCGTTGCAATCGAGGATGAACAAGTTGCAACAGCCATGCGGTTCATGCGCGACCACTGCCGCCAGCCCATCTCCGTGGAGGACGTTTTGGGTCAAATCCATATATCGCGGAGGTCGTTCGAACGGCGCTTTCAACGATGCGTGGGCCGGGCGCCCGCCGAGGAAATCCGCCGCCTCCGCATCGGGCAGGTGAAAGAATTGCTGGCGGAAACGGACATGAAAATCGAGGCCATCGCTCGAACATGCGGATTCACCAGCGCACAAGACCTCTGGAATGTGTTTCGGAAGGTCGCGCGCGTCAGTCCGCGCGAATACCGTCGGAAGCAGCAACAGGCTCAACCATGAGTCGCTCTTGCGGATTGAATTCTCGATGCAATCACACCCGCCACGATTGTAACAACAATGGAACCGGGCATGATCAGCGCGAAGGAGAACGGACGCGGTTGGCCGATGAGGCAATGGCCGAACGCGATGAGAAATGCCGTTGCAATCCCCACGATTAATCCGGTCCATGCGCCGGCGCTTGACGCTTTCCGGTCAAAAAAAGCGAGGGCGAACAACCCGAAGAGCGGGCCGGTCAGTGGGTTCAGGAGCCGATTGGCCAACTCAAAAAAATTGCCGCCCACCAGAGGAATCAGGAGGCCCAACCCCATGACCACGAGGCCGATGACGACCGTCATCATCTGGGCGCCGCGACGGTTGGGGGCCGTGGCTGCCCCGGACCGGCCGGAGTCGCCGCGTTGCAGAAAGTCCACAGTCAACACGGTGGTGATGCTGTTGAACCCGCTGCTCAGGCTCGACATGGCGGCGGCAAACAAGGCGGCGATCACCATGCCGCACAACCCCATCGGCAGGCCGTTGACGATGAACCAGGGAAAGATTTTGTCGCCCGACGCCTTCAAGTTCTGAAGGTGGGCGGGCAAACGTTGCGGTTGCGCGGTGTAGTAGTGGAGGAGGGTGATTCCAATGGAAGCGAGCGCCAGAAGCATGATAACGTTGGCGACCAAATTCACCAACAGACTGCGGCGCGCCACCGACGCATCCCGCGTGGTAAAAAAGCGCTGCATGGCCACCTGGTCGGAACCGCACGTGGCGATCCACCACAGGCCGTCCGAAAAGGCGATGCTCAACACCGAGATGCGCAAGGTCGGGTCAAGGCTGATCACCGGCACGTTCGCCGCGCGTTCCCACATTTCGCGCGCCAGGCCGGTCACGCCGAAATGGCTTTGGTGCATGAGAAAAATCACGGTGAAGAACGCGCCGCCGAGCAGGATGAAGAATTGCGCCACGTCCGTCCAGATCACCGCGCGAATGCCGCCTTCGGCGGTGTAAATCAGCGTGATGACTCCGAGGGCGAGGATAAGCCCTTCGCGCGAGAGGCCGGTGAATATCGAGGTGGCGGTGGCGCAGGTGTGGAGGATCATCCCCATCCAAAGCAGGCGAATGAACATGAAAAGACACGCGCACAAAGCGCGGATGCGCGCGCCCAGCCGCGTTTCCAGCAGTTCGTAGGCGCTGTTGACGGGCGTGGCCATGATGTGCGGAATCAGGAAATAGCCGATCACCACAAACACGACCGGCATGGCGATAATCGAGAACAAAAACCCCGTTCCGTTTGCAATGACCTCGCCCGGCGCGGACAGATAACTCACCGAGCTGAGCAGGGTGGCCAGAAGCGAGATGCCCGCCGCAAATGCGCCCATGTTCCGTCCCCCGACAAAATAATCCTCCAGCGTCTTGTTTTTTCGCCCCGCGCGCCACCCCAAGGCGATCATCACGATCATGTAGATCGCGATGACGACCCAATCGAGTGAAGAAATGTTGCCCATGCCTTTTTCATGGAGCGAAATGAAAGCTCCACAACTGACACTTCGAAAGCTCAAAACGCAGGCGAATGGCCTTGCCTTTGAGCGAAGCGATATCCGACTTGTTCTTCCAAACGAGGGGTTGGGAGACGGAATCGCCTTGCAGCGGATCGCAATCGTTGAGATCAAATCCAGGCAGAGGCTTGCCCTGTTGGTCGAGCACCGCCACCCGAATTGCGCCGTCTGCCTGGGTCTTGAAATTCACGCGCAACGTCTTGCCTTCAAGCTTGAGCGGCTTGGTGGTCAGAGCGCCCGTTTCGGCGCAATCGAGCGACACGAAGCCGTCCTTGCGCCATACGGCGGCGCGGATGCGGCCATCGGATTTCTCGAAGGGATAGATTCCGTGCGTGCCGTTGTTCTCGCTGTAAAAAATCCAGATCTCGTCGCCCATGTCGAGAGGCGGATTGAATTGCGCGAAGTTCGGGAACAGCCCGGCGCTGTCGGTCGAGTGTTCGACCGCCGTCTTTCGCTCGGGCGTTCGGCGCCAGTTGTCGCCGTCGTTGCTGTAGGCGAGTTGCAGGTCGCCGCCACCGTTGCCATCTTTGCCGTCGCCCAATTCAAATACCGTGATCATTCCGAAGTAGTGGTTGCCGTACGTAAACATCGGCATCGCGTACAACTCGGCCCAGTCGGACTTGTTGGGATCCTTGCCCAACCTCGCGGCGCGCTGATCGTCCTGCCCATCCGCCTTCAGGATCAATGTTGACGGGGACCAGCCTTTGAGCGGGTGGTCGGATCGCGTGATGCCCACGGCGCGGCGGCGAACGTTTTTTGTTTTTCCATCCGCCGAAGCGAGTTCACCGACGGAGTGCGTGGACATGGCGCGAAAGTTCCCAAGATAACATTGGCGAATATCATCCCACATGATGGGAAACAAGTCCACGAAGCCGCTCTCCTCCTCTTTTGCGAAGACAGGGAACTCAACCTGCCCCACGAACGACCAGTGAATTCCATCCTCGGATTGGAGGCGGCAATAGCCGTGCTGGCCGTTGCTGAGCGGCTGGGGCTTCAAGAAATACGTGAACAGGTTCAGCCGTTCCGTGGGATCCGTGGCGAGCGGGTCGATCATGACCCCTGGCGGACCCGCGTACGAGATGAGGATGTTGTTGTCCTTCGAGCCGTTGAAGTCCACCAGACCCAGCCTGGGTCGCACCCACGTCTTCGCGTCCTTCGATTCGGCGTAACAGAGATTGTCGCGAAAGGAAATCCCCGGCTCGCCGGACGGCTGGAGCGTGGTCTGGTAGTACATCCGATAGACCTTGTACTTCGGATCGTAAAAGCAACTGCCCCACAGCGTCGGCCAGTTTTCCCAAGGTTCCTGCTCCTCGATGGCGATATCGGGACGCGGTTTGCCCTGATGCCAGGTCCGTTTCACGCCGGATTGTTCGGCGATGAAATGATCGTCGAGAAACAGACACGTTCGATTACCCACGGGGATCACGTTTTCCGCCGGACACCATGACGCCAAGCCGTTCATTGCAGACACCATGACGATCACGCGACACAAAGGCGAAGTTCGCATTTTCTTTCGATGACAAAGCGCGGCCCGTTTCATAGTCTGATCACTGATTGCTGATCACTGATTGCTGCGGGCACTATCGCCCGTACCAGGTGAACCCCTCCCAACTGCCCTGGTCGCGAATTTCCACGTAACCGACGTGTCCGTCCATAAAGACAATATTCGATTTGATCGGGAGTTGTTTGGTGTGCCAGCGCCAGAGTTCCGGCGGCTGAGTTCGTGACCAACCGTGGTAAACGCCGGCAGAAGCGTCGCCAAACAGAAAGGCTTCTCCTGACCGGACGAAATCGGCGAGTTTGTAGGGCGGCCGACTCCAGTTGTAACCGCTCACAGGATCATTATACTGAGCCAGACCCGGATTGAAGGTATCGTGTGGCAGATAGAGATAACTTGATCCGTAGCCGACATACATGCACTTGTCGTACGGATCGCCCCAAGGAGTCCAACCTGTATCCGCAGGACAACGCCAAACGTCGGTTGGACGTTGGACGGTGTTCGTGTTGCCGACGTAAGGATTGAGGGCGCGCGGCGCCAGGTCGGCGCCGGCCCCCAGCCCTTTGGGGCCGCCAAATTGAAACATGCCGGCGCTGGCCACATCCGGCAAAAAACCGTTGTTATCGTCCACATAGAGGTGAACGGCGGCGCCAATCTGCTTGAGATTGTTCATGCACTGAATCCGTTTGGCGGCTTCTCTTGTATTTTTGAGCGCGGGCAGCAAGAGCGACGCCAGGATGCTGATGATCGCCACCACCACCAGCAGCTCAATGAGCGTAAAGGAACGAACACACCATTTACCCTTCATAAAAATACAGTTTCCGACAAAGAAGCTCGGATGCCAAGCCTTGCCATGCTGGTAAATAAAACTGCCAACATCCCGCGAAACGCGTCCACGCATCCTCGGCGCCGCTTTCGCGGCGAGGCAGATTCGGCGGTCATAGACCGCCGCTACAGCCGCCGCCGCGCGTTTCCGCGCCTTCAATCGCTCACGCGACGGGTGGCCACGCTGTCGCCTTCCCTCAAGGTCGGAATGACCTTCCAGAATTTGGTCGGCCACAACCCCAAGCGCGCGTGGTTCCGGATGATTCGCGCGATGCGGCTGGCCCATTGTTCCCAGGAAAACTTGTAGCAGGCGGGGAACGGACGAAGAAAATCAAGGAGGGGCGAGTGTCCCAACACGAGGACCGACACGTCACGCGGAATTCGGAGTCCAAGCGCCGGCAGCATGGTGTAGAGGCTGATGACCAGTTCGAAATCGCCCGTCACGAGAACGGCTGTGGGCGGATGCGCGCGAGCGAACATCCGTCGGATCGCGGCCTCCACCGCGGCGGGACGCGCCGCGCAACTCTGAATGAACCCGCGCGCGCCCCGCCGCGCTTCATGCGCGCAAATCCGCAGGAAGGTCTCATTGGTGATCCGCGCCCCGACCACTCCAGCGGAAGGGAGGTTCAGCAGCGCGATTTGCCGATGGCCGCGGCGCAGGAGGTGCTCGACCGCGTGACGGACGGTCGCCTCCGTGTCGAGATCGAGGGCGGGCATCCGAACGTTGTGATCGCGCGATCCGAAGATCATGGTCGGAATCTTCCGCGCCTCAAACCAACGATGGATCACAGGCGGGACCGAGGCAAGCAGGTAGTACGCGGGACGATGTTCCGCGTCCCATTGGAACAGCGTCTTCTCCACCCCCTTGGTTCCATGCGCGAAGGGATCAACGATTCGCAAGCCATAACCCAAGGCGTGAAGTTTTCGCTGCAAGGGATCGGTCAGGAACATGACGTTCGTCAGATTGGGTTTCACCCGTCCGTAGCGCAGCATCACGACATCAGGCCTGCGATCCCGCTTGGACGACCCATGAAAACGCCTGCCTGTGCCAGCACGGCAGACAGATCGCGCCACCCGCCACGGTTGTCTCGGTTGCGTTCGCAGAAGCCCCTCTTTCTGAAGCGCGCGCAATGCCATGTGCAACGTGGGGCGGCTGACCTGGAACTCCTGCGCGATCCGACGTTCGGGCGGGAGGTCGCCATCCCATCGGCCGCTCTGAATTTCAGCCCGGATGGCCTCACGCACGCGCTCGGCCAATCGAGCCGTGAGCACGAGCGGCCCCGAACCCCGCCCCATGTCGAGGATGTGTTTCACAAAGGAGTGAACGTTCGCAACTATTAGGAACAAGAACAAGCCCGTAACAAGTCACGCTCCGCGCGGAGGAAGTGAAGAAGGTTTCCTTGGCGGGTTGATAAAGCGTAACCGCTCAGGTTGTCAGAGCCTGCCCCCGCAAAAGCGGGGGTTCACGGTTCAACGGTTCAAGGGTTGGAGGAGAAAACGCTCGACCCGCCTGCTGCTGCCTGTCTGCGTGCGAGTCACAGGCAGGCGCGGGAAGGTCTTCATGCTTTTCCAACCGCTGAACCGTGAACCCTTGAACCGTGAACCTGAGTAGTTACTTGCAGACGCTGAATTTCCAGGAGGGCGAGCAGCAGGTGGGCAATCGAAGCTCCGGAACTTCCGCCCTGGGGGCGGGCCAGGTAGTAGGCGTCGTCCACGGCGCCCGCTGTGCCGCGGCACCAACCCGCGAGACGGCCGCGCCAATAACGGGTCTTGACGCCTTCCCATGCGCGACGGACTGCAGGCTCGAACTCGGCGCGATCCAGCCAGCCTTCGTTGATTCCTCGCGCGAAAACCATGGCAAAAATGGTGGTGCCCGAAGTTTCCAATCGCGCCGAGGGAACGTCAATGAGGTTGCGCCACATCCCGGTCCGAACATCCTGGTGGCGCAACAAGGCCCGGCTCACGCGGCGAATCAGTTCGATGCACTGCATGGCCAGCGGGTCCTGACGGTCCAACTCTTCCAGCAGAAACACCATGCCGAGCAAGGCGTGACTCTGTCCGCGCGTCCACGCTCCGCCGCCCGATCGGCCGTCCCGCGTGCAATGCCAGAGCAGGCCGTCGTCGCGCTGATGATGGCGGGCCAGATGGGATACCAGGCGCGAGACTTCCTCGCGGTATTTTTTCTTTCCGGTGGCGCGCGCCAGCGCGCCAAAGGTCGGTCCGTGCATGAGCATCGCTTCCGTCCAGATGAGACGGCGCGCGGTAATCCAATTGGTGTTGTAATACATTTCGAGGCCCTGCGGTTGGTTCTTGAAACCGAGGGGATCATCGGCGTAACCGCAGGATGTCAATACGCCCATGTTGCGCGGCCGCCGCGCAATCACGTCGTCCACATTCGTCAGCGCCTTTTCCAGCGGGGCACGATCGCCGGTCTGTTCATGCAGCCACACCGCGCCGAAATAACCGCCGAAATAATCGTGGTTCAGCCCTGACGGAATGTTCCTGGCGGCATTGCGGATGCCGGCGATCAGCGCCAACCGCGCATCCTCGTGCCCGGCTTCAAACAACCGCTGCGCCGCTTTCCAGTAGTAGAGGTTGAATTCATGCCATCCTTCCCATCCTTCGACAGACCTGATGATTCGGGGCTTGATCTCGTCCAAAAGCTGTTGATCGGCGCGCGCGAGTTGGATTTGCCTCAGCTCCGGATGGAAACGCGTCAGGCCGGCGCAAAGGATGAGGTCGTGCGCTTGCGCGAAGGTCAGATGATCCATCATCAGAACCGTGTTGAAGTCGCGGGGATCGGCGCCCTGCGGGGGTTTCATGCAAAGCAGAAACCCCTGGCCGCCTGCAAACGCCACCAGGCGTTTTCGCCAAGCGACGTTCTTCATCGCCGCATCGAACGACGGTTGATCGAAGGCCACGGCTTTGTAGGATTCCAGGACATCGGGGGCTTCGCGCAGCAGTTCCTGGTTTCCTCCCGGATAAAAATAAACCTCGTTCTCCAGAAACTGCGAGACGAGCGACAGCATGAGCGGGTCTTCCGGCTGCTGGGTGACAATCGCCAATTCAGGATGTCCGGTGCTCATGGTACATTGTGAAGGCCCGTGCCGGTCTGTTTGAGATCAACTAACCCTCAAGGCGCGTAAAAAGCTCTTCCAGCACATGGCCATCTCCGGCACGTGAACCGTGGCCACCTCCCACACAACTTTGAGGTCAACATTGGCGTAATCGTGGGCCACGATGTTCCGCATGCCACGCATCTTCCGAAAGGGAAGGCCAGTTGCCGCTTTCCTTGTTTCCTCGCTGAGATGAGCGGTCGATTCCCCAATGATTTCAATGCGGCGAATGACGGCATCCTGTTTTTCGGTATTTGTCACGAAATCGCGCTCTGTCACGCCCTTGACGTATGCCGCGATGAGATGTGCGGCATGCAGGATGTCGCGCAACCGTCCGACTTGGTCAGCTTCCATAGACACACACCGCAGACGCCAGGATGTGATCGCGGGCAAACCGGTTGGGTGACTTCTCCAGAGCAGGACGCAACACGAAATCCACCGGAACGCCAACCAGTTCCTCAACCTCTCCCGCCATTTCCAGCAGGTCGGAAGTCGAAGATGGTTTCGACTCATCGAGGGTCACAAGGATATCCAGATCGCTGGTGAGATTGGTCCTTCCACGCGAAACAGAGCCGAAGACTTCCAGACGTCGGATGCCATGCCTTTCACAAAAGGGCCGCAGCAGGGTTCTCAACTCCGCCAGCGATGAATGTGCCCGGTCTTGGCTCATGGCAACGGGGTAGCAGAAAATGAATTTGCTCGCAAGAAGGGATTGCGGTTCGCGCAAAGCTTTTTGCAAGACCCGGTCCCGTTAACCCGGATATTTCACACTCCGCGAGTGTGAAATATGCGGGTTAACCCCGTCCCAAGGCCAGCCCCGAACGCTTTCGGAAGAATCCAACATCGTGCAGAGCGGATCGGGGAAACTGGATGAGTCTTCGACCGCATGCACCCGCTCCCCGCTTTCGCGAGGACAAGTTTCGCGGGAATGACCTGAATAGTTACCCTTCGCAACCAAATCAGCACATCGCAGCAACGCAACATACCATGGTTTTTCAACCCTCCGGTTGGTCGGCATGGGAGATGCGCAACCTACTTTGCCAAAATACCCTCAATCTCCTTTAATTCAGCCGGGGTGAACGTGGGATTCTTCAGCATGGCGACGCAATCCTTGATTTGTTCGGGCCGGCTTGCGCCGATCAATGCGGAGGTGACCTGCGGGAGGCGAAGGGTCCAGGCGAGCGCCAGTTGTCCCATGCTCTGGCCGCGGCGCCAGGCGATGGCGTTGAGTTTCCTGACCGTCGCGATCTTTTCCTCCGTGACATCCAGGTCAGCACTTTTGGAACTGGGCCGGGATGAGGCACATGAACTTGAAGGCGCCCTTGCCGGTATTCTTGAACTGGTGCTTCTCATCAGGGGGAATCAACAGCACGTCGCCAGGCTGGATCGCCACCTCCTGCCCGTCGCGCCAAACGCTGCCGGCGCCTTCGGTGATATAAACCTCATGCTCGTAGGGATGCTGGTGCAGCGGGGTGTAACCGCGGGGCGCGACCTCGAAGAACCGCATCGCCATGCTCGGTTTCCCGTCGCGACTGCTCAACGCCACACGGTACGCACAACCCTCCGCCCCCGGCATCTCCACCTTCTCCAATGGAACTTGGCTCACACTCGTAATTTTCATGGTGCCGCCACTGTAGCGGTGCGAGGACCAGGCGACAACTCCGAAAACCTTCCCTCGGCGCCGGGTCGCGCATTTCCAAACATCCAGCATTTCTCACCACCCGTGAGAAATGCGCACGGAGTGCCGCCGCGGCGGATCATGCGGGAATCTTCGACCATCGGAGTTCGACCTCTTCACCAGCATCCGTCAGGCGCGTCTTTCCGCAAAGCGTGTATTGCTCCGGTCCGAACTGAAGCGTGTTTTGCCCGCTGGCCGGCGGCAGCGTGGTCGGAGAAATTCCGACCATGCCGGTGAAGACCAGGAGTTCGGGTGCATGCATCTCTCGTGGAACGAGACTCAACTGACGAGGCGGCGCGCAAAACGGTCCATGCCTCGCCGCCATAACACAGCATGGCCGGACCCGCCCGCCGATCAAATCTCCTGAAAACGCTCTTGGACAGAGTGTGCGGCAGCGGGAAATTGGCGGCGGCCAGCAAGGGTTCATAGCGGACTTCCGTTGGAAGAAGCTTGTAGAGCATCACGACATGATGTCGCCCTGCGCGGGCCTCGGCGAGAACCTGCTCCGGCGCATCGCCGACCGACCGCACGCGGATCGGCTTCCCATCGCCGTCCATTCCACGATACGCATATTCGTTCATCGGGTCTTCTCGTTCCGAAAATCCATGCAGCCACGTTATGCTTTACGTCCCGCCCCGGACGCAAGCCGGTTTTGCGGTTGTTTTAGGTCAGTCGCATTATGGGTGCGCGGAGTGGGTCCCCGCAAAAAATCCATCGTGCAACAGAAGGGGATGGTTAGATTCTGGTTTTGAACAGGCATGAACAATGTGACATGCCAACCCTGTATGTTTCGAAGGCACGCCATCGGTTGGGGACTTCTTTTTCCTACAAGCATTCTTCTTTTGTAACTATTCACGTCATTCCCGCGAAAGCGGGTGCATGTGGTCGAAGACT
>JACQHZ010000208.1 GCA_016198745.1 Verrucomicrobiota bacterium | reverse complement strand
GGGCGAAATCCCCCTGGGAAGGGGGATTGAGGGCGAAATCACCCTGGGAAGGGTGATTGGCTCCCAGCAAATTCTGCTTGCGCTCGAATCCGGCTGCGTCGTTGCACTCGATCTGACCGGAAAGCTGCTTTGGAAAAATCAGCTCCGTTCGCCCGTCAACAGCGTCGCATTTGGCGACATCAACGGCGATGGCGCGACCGAAATCGTTGCAGGCGCGGACGACGGGCATGTGTGCGCGCTGAACGCCGACGGGAAGCTTTTGTGGAAACACAAAATGCCCAAGCTCGACAGCGGCAACCTCTGGGCGCTGGCGACGCCGCGCGTGGTGCGCGTCCGTTGCGCCGACCTCGATGGCGACGGGCGCGATGAAATCGTCGCGGGCGTTGGCAATTTGCATCTGCACGTTCTCGCGGGCGATGGGCGAAGAGTAAAATCGGGTTTGGATTGGGCGCGAACGGGGCTTCGCAAACTCCCGCCCGCGAAAGGCGCGGCGCGCGAACTCTGGCGGCGTTTCTCGTGGGGCACGTGGAACGCGTTCACGTTCGGCGATCTGGACGGCGACGGACGACTGGAGATCATCGGCGGTCCGGGCATGCCGCCGAAAGCCGCAGCCAGTCCCGGCTGGATCTTGCGAGCGGACGGCGAAATTTTGGCTGAACTCGACCTGGATGGCTGGGCGGGCGGAATCAACGCGGTTGTGGCGGGTGATTTTGCGGGAAACGGGAAATCCCTGATCGCGCTTGGCACGATGAAGGGCTACGTGCGTCTTTACCGTCCGCCAACGCGCTTGGGCGAAAAAATTCCCCTCAAGCCCGGACAGGTTGTCATGGACCACACTTCGGGACAGAACGCGAAGCATCTGCTGCGTCCGCCGCAACTGTTATGGGAGCGCAATCTCGGCGATCTGATCACGGGCGTGGCGGTGTTGAGCGCTGGAACGGACGCGGACCTCATTGCCGCCGGCTCGACCACGGGTTATGTCACTGCGTTTGATATTGGCGGGAACAAGCAATGGAGCCGCAACGTGGGAAGCGCGGTTGTCGGGCTTCTCGTTGGAGGGCGTTTCGATTCAGAAAAGAAGCAGCTTGCGATTGCGTGCAAGGACGGCGGGGTGTGGCTTCTGGATCGCTCGGGAGATGTGATTGCCCGAACCGCATTGGGCGGCGTGATTCACCGCATGACGGTTTTGAAACAGCCGGCCCTTCCGGTCAGTCTCCTGGTGGCCGATTCCGGGGGCCGGTTGCGCTGCCTTCGATAAATTTGATCCCTTGTTCTGACCAAGGCGGTAAAGACCTTGTGACTGCTCAGGAGTCAAGCGTGAACCGCACGGGACACGGACCGGGGGCGGGCAGGTGTTTGACGGCGGTTGATTTGGGAAACCGGATCGCGTGCATCATCCGTACGAACTGGTAGTAATGATCCATCGTCAGGCGTGGAGGGCCGGGTGTAGGCTTGTGAAAGATGGGGAATCGCAAGTCCAAGTCCACTGCCGTAAGGTCGAGCTTCGAGTCCATTGCTTAGTTTCCCGTGATCAATTGATACACTTTATCATCTGCGAAGCGCCGGCACAACTCGCGAAACTCGTCCGAGCACAAATCCAATTGACACACAGCCGCCAGGTCGCGAACATCATCAAGGTCTTTCCGTTGACGCCCAGCGTGTCCGTACTTCAGAGCGTGGAGTTTCATGGCGAAAAGGTGCTGGATGGTCGGCACCCGCACTGAGGAGTTTTTTACCGTGGCGGCACAACTGACCTCCCACATCTTCTCGAAAGTTCGGTCGTCCACAAAGAGCATGTCGATGTCCATCAAGTAGAGGTTCTCCGAGCGCAGTCGGGCGAAACTTTCCTGCCGATGGAACTCACGATATCCGATCTTCTGCAGAATGGCGAAAATCATTGGATAAGCGGCATCCGTGACGAGCAAATCCAAGTCGGCGGTGTAGCGGCTCACGCCATGAAAGTTCACCGCGAATCCACCGACCAACAGCCAACGGATGCCGGCGGCGGAAAAATCGCGGCCAATGAACTCAAACAGGTTCTCTTGAGGCACGAGGAGAGATTACGCCGGCCCGCGCTTAGCGTCGAGCGTGAATCACGATGAAACCGTGGTGCAGGATTGCGGCTTGACGGAAGATGGTTGGTGTGCTAACACGTCTTAGCAATGAATCTTGTCACAGTCAAGGACGTGGCGAGCCGGGCCGGCGTCTCGCATGTCGCTGTGTCGTTCGTGCTCAACAACCGCTGGAAACAACAGCGAATTGCGCCACGCACTTGCAACCGGATCCTGCGGGCTGCGAAGGAACTGAACTATCGTCCGAACCGCGCCGCCATCGGGCTGCGATTGAAGAAGAGCAACTTGATCGGGCTGGCAATTCGCACCGTAACCCATCCGACGCAATCCGCGCTGAACGAGCGCATCCTCAAAAAGCTCGATGCGCACAAGTTCGATGTGCTGATCGAGATCGTAAGCAACCCGTCTTCGAACGAACTCTGTGATCTCTTGCTCCATCGCCCGGAAGGTTTGATCACGGGACCGTTATATGCCCAAGCCACACTCGACCCGTTGGTGAAACGGATGGTCGGCGACAATTTTCCGCTGATCGGGTTCGAGGGCTGGGCCGACACGGAGTGCGACCTGGTGACGTACGATCTGGAAGCCACGGTTGAGATGGCCATCCGCCATCTTCGACAGCAGGGGCATGAACGGATTGGATATGTGATCGGCAAAATGCTTCCCGCCATCGCCAGGAAGTATGCCGCAATGATCCGCGGCGACGAAAACCACGCCGGCGGTTTTCCAGGGGCGTTGCAGGTGATCTATGGCACGTTCGAGAACGGGGAACGTTTGGGCGCAAGAATCGCCAGGCGGAAGGATTCGCCCACGGCCTACGTGTTGCAAGACCCTTGTTTCGCGGCCGGTTTTCTGCGAGGCGTCTCGAAGCGCGGGCTTCGCGTCCCGGAGGATGTGGCTTTTGTGCTCACCGGCTACGGCGATTTTTGCAACTACCTTCCGGTCAAAGCCACCATGGTCAGTCCGGACCTCGACGAAATGGCCGGGGAGATCGTGCGGCTGCTCATGGACCGGCTGGGCGGGAAATTCCGCGCGGGACCGCAACGAATCTGCGTGCAGCCTCAATTGACAATCGGCGAATCGTGCGGCGCGCCACGCGCGGCACGTGGCGCGCGCAACTCGCAATCCGCTCTTTCTGAGATCAGTATCCCCCCATGAACGATTCACTCCGCATTCGGCAATCGGCATTCGGCATTCCCCACTCAAGGGGGACAGGTCGGCATTCAGCGTTTACTCTCATAGAACTCCTCGTGGTCATTGCCATCATCTCGATTTTGGCGGCGTTGCTCATGCCTGCGCTGAAGAACGCCAGGGAGTCGGCGCGGCGAATCCAGTGCATGAACAATTTGAAACAGATCGGCTACGGCGTCATGATGTACATCAATGACTACGACGGACGGATGCCGGCGGAGAACGTCTATGGCGACGGACAACTGTTTTATCCCAGACTGTTCATGACTCGAGATTCCACTCCCCCGTACACGCCTCTTAAGCTGCACGACTGTCCGTCCGATAAAACCCGCGCGTCCGAGGTGGATTTCTGGCCATACTGGGGCCCGATTCCTCCCAACAATTACAACATCAGCTACGGTTACAACATGGCGCTGATTTACGATGGCAACGGGTTCCCCTGGAGCCGCCAGACTTTCCTCTCCGATTTTCCGAAGCCCGGCGAGGATGTCCTGTTCTTCGAGGTGGAGGGCTACGTTAATTACTATGTTGAAACCACCCGGAGTTTCGTCTGCGTTCCGGCTCTGCACCATCCACCGGGAGACAACTATCTCTTTCTTGACGGGCACGTGAGTTTCCATAGCGCGGCCGATTATCGAGATAAGGTCCGCAATGCCGGCGACCAGTATTACAACGCCGGCTGGGGGACCGTATCCGTGAGCTACTATCCATGGTGATCCTTGATTTTTGGTAACTACTCAGGTTCACGGTTCAGCGGTTCAACGGTTCAACGGTTTGAAAAGCATGAAGATCGAGCACTTTGAAGATATTTCGGTATGGCCCGCCTGCCAGGGCGCGGCGAGGTTGACGATGTCTCGATCCATTGCGCGCCCTTTGATTATGGCTTTGATCGGCTGCCTGACGGGTCTGCTTCCCGCCGTTCAAGGCGCCGAACTGACCGGGAACCTGATCCTCGACGGAGGCATGGAGGAATGGAAGGAAACCGGCCCCCAGGATGGTTGGTGGAACCACCTTACGGTTCAGGGCAAGACCACCGAATTCACGAGGAATGCGAAGGGCAACGTCCTGACCCCAACGGTTCTTTCGCAGCTTTACGACACCAAGGTCCTCAAGTTGGAGACGAAGGACGCGCATGGCGGTCAAAAGGCACTGCGTCTCAACGGGCAATGTTATCTGGGAAACAGCAGCCCGGACGCCTTCAAGACCCGGGATGGCGACGTGTACATCGTGCGCTATTGGGTCAAGGGGGAGGGACAGACCGCGATGCATCTGCATGTTTACGGTGACGCGATCACCCAAATCCTCGAAACCAAAGGTCATCCGTCCAAGGGACAATGGTCGCTCATCGAGGAGCGCATCCAGGTGGTGGGACGCGCCCCAACCACCATTTACCCGCGCCTTTGGGCGTCGGTGGAAATGTTAATTGACGACGTCTCCGTGGCGCGGGTGGTTCGCGAGGGGGAACGCAAGTTGATCCCGGTTCCATCCGATTGCCAGGAACGCGTGGCGTTTGCCTCGGAAACGGACGGCAAGATCTCGATTGACGGCAAGCTGGAGGAACCGGCTTGGTCCAGGGCGGTTCCCTTCAGCGGGTTCCGGTGCCACGGGGATCAGACCCTGCTTGCGGCGGTTCAGCCGAGTTTCCGGGTGATCTTCGATGCGCAGAACCTGTATTTCGGACTCGAAATCCCCCTCGCAAACGCCCGTCAGGTTCTCGATGAACTGCGGCGCCAACCGCTGACGGACGGATCGGAGAAACCCCGGTCAAAAGCCGACACCTACACCAGCCGCGAGTCGATCGAGCTTTTTTTGCAGGCGCCGGGCAAGAGCCGGTACGGACAGTTTGTCGTTTCATTGGATGGTTATCGCTACGATGGGAACGGCTCGGACGGCGCATGGAACGGAAACTGGGAATTCGCGGTCGCTGCGGCGGATGACCGTTGGTTTCTGGAGATGCGGGTCCCCGCGAAGGACCTGGGGGGCGAGCAGGTTGCGCCGGCGGAGGGCTGGCGTTTGAATCTTTGTTCCAACCAAAAGAGCGGCTGTTCCACATGGGCGGCGGTGGGGCCGGCCTTCCACAATCCCAGTGCCTTTGGCAAGTTGATCGCGCAGAATTTCGCGCAATGGCGGGAACAGCAACCGGCCTTGCGCACCAGGAAGAAAGCGGAGATTCTGCAGGCGGCGGGGTCGGGTTGCGCGGTTTACACGGACCGCTGGGCCGCCATCGATGCGTTTTCATCCGCGCCGAGCGGGAACGGCGGCAAAACCCAGGACTGGGAAGCCATCACCCGCGCCTATTCACAAATGGACTATATCGGCTACGCGTACCGCTGCGTGGAAGCGGAAGTCCGCTATCGAAACTTTTTCCAGTGAGAAATTCAGGTTACTTCCATGAAAAAAGAGCTTGTTGGGCTGCTTGTCATTCTTCTCCTGAAACCGGGTTGGGGGCTTCCGTCTGGAACCATCACGGAATCCTCCCGCGACCTGCCGCCGGATTACCGCCACAGCAACACGCTCTTCGGCAATCTGCCGGGCAGCCTGTTCGGACCGCGCATCGCCTGGGCGGAGCCGCATGTGTTGGGCAAACTCAAACTGCTCATCATTCTCCCGTATGGAACGACCCATGAAGCCGTCGAACTGCGATCCCGCATTCCGGCCGAGGTCAGCCTGATCACTCTGGCGACTCACGACAAATGGGTGAACACCGAAAGCGCCGAACCCGCCTACGAGCCCGTCCCGTCCACCGAAATCCTAAACGATACCGCGCACCGCCTGCTCAGCCCTGGTTATCGCTACGACGCGATTGTCATCGGCAAGGTCCGCTGGAGCGTGATCCCGCCCGCGATTCAAAATAAAATCCTGGAAAAGGCGCGAGGCGGCACCGCGTTGGTGTGGATCAGTCCATGGGATGTTGACGCGGATTTGCGCAAACAGATGGGGTTGAGTGAGGCCGACAACCCGCTGGCGAAGAGCATCCAGGCCGCCGTGCCGCTGGGCATTCTGCCGCTGGACGTGGATTTCGAAAAGACCTCGCCCAAGCACTTTGCGGCGCGACGCATCGGCCCACCGGAAATTCGCACAGGCAAGCTCGGCGGCGGCAACGTGGTGTGGCTGGACTATCAGGATCGAATCATGAAAGACAATCGGCAGGTCGTTCATGCCGCTGACCCGTGGCAGAACTATTCAAGCAGCATCGCCCTGACTCCTTTCGTGGCGGATGACGATCTGTACTACGACTACTACTTCTCCATCCTGGGCAAGGCGCTTTATCACGCCACGGGCAAGACGACGGGCGTTCTCGTGCGCGCCCAACAACCGGTGGTCACGGTGGAGCGCCAAAAACTGCCATCGGCGGCGGTGTCGTTTGCCGTTGATCTCGTCAATAAGGAGTTGCGCGATTGGTCCATGGTTTACGAGTTGAGGGATCGTCACAATCGTGTCCTCCAGAAGGGGCCGGCCGGCGACCTCATTTTCTCCGAGAAGACCGCCCGGTTTGCCCCGCCTCTGCCCCGGCTGTCCCAAGGGACCTATGTGGTGGATGTGTGGGCCGTGCAGCGCGGCGCGGTGTTGGACTGGGCTTCTGCGGCCCTGGTGGTGACCGACACGAAATATCTCGAAACCGTGCAGCCGGCGAAGGAGTTTTTTGCGCGGAAGGATCGCATCTGTGGAATGGTGAAATTCGCGACGCCCCTGGCGAAAGGGCTGTCGGTCGCAGTGGAACTGTGGGACACCCATGATCGCCTGGTGACGGTGGCCAAGCTGGAGAAGAAAAACGGGGAATTCGAATTTCCGCCGATTGCCAACCCGCTGTCCCGGGCCTACCGGCTCGTGGCGCAGGTAAAGGAGAAAGATTTCGCGCTCGACCAAACGGAGGCGTGGATTGGATTGCCCTCCAACGAGGTGGACGACTACCAGTTCGTGATGTATGCGAATGCCATCAATCAGCGTTCCAACCGGACGGCCATGCGTCAGTGCAAGCAATACGCGGTCACCGGCTATTACGACCTGACAACCTGGATGCCGCGCGAGTTGATGTTCGAATCCGCCGATGGGTTGGCGCGGAACAATCTTCTGGCTTATCCGTACAGCTACGGTCTGTGGAGTTTCAAGATCGCGCCCGACCGGAAATTCGAGGACACCCTTAAGGAATACAGAGATCGCGTCTATCCGCCGCGGATCGAGGCCTACCGGCGTTACGGAACCATGGCCTACAGCACGTGCGAAGAAAGTTTCATTGAACGCAAGGAGGAAGCGTGGAACAACCCGGAGGCGCTCCAGGACTATCGCCGTTACCTGAAGGAACGCTATGGCGACGTCGCGAGACTGAACGAGGTCTGGGGATCGAAGTTTAAAGACTTCGATGAGATCGGCTTGATTTCATTTGTGGAAGCGAAGACCGGCCGACAACCCACGCGCTGGATGGAACAGGAGCTGCACAAGGTGGATCGCTTCAACCGGGTGCAGGATGTCACCCACCAGACGATCCAGGAAATGGATCCCGGCGCCCGCGCTTCGCTCGACTGCATCGAGGGGATGGATTTTGACTGGCCCCGGATGGCGAAGATCACGCGCGCCTTCACGCAATGTCCGCTGGAATCATTCAACAAGGATCAGGGCAACCTGGTTGGAACCTGGATCGGTTACTACTTGAACAACATGGACGAGTGGATCATGCGCACCACCCCGTGGCAGTACCTTTTCCAGGGAGGGACGCATGTTATCTGGTGGCCGGTGACCTATGCTTTCACACTCGATTTGAGCGAACCAATGCTTTGCATGAAGCAGGCCGCAGAAGAATGTCGCGAATTGGAAAGCGGCGCCGGCAAACTGCTGTTGGCCAGTCGGAAGCGGCTGGATCCGATTCTCCTCCTCTGGTCCAACACCTCCTATTACGCCGGCATCCTCAATCCGGACGAGGTGAATTGGAAGGCGGCGCGCGACCGTTTTGACAGCCTGTTGCGACGGACTGGATTCGATTACCAGGCGGTGGACGCGGAGTTTATCGAAAAATCACTGGTCTATGGCGACCAGCAACGGGTGCTGATCCTGCCGGCATGCCAGTCCATTTCCCGCAAGGGCGTGGAAAAGATCAAGGCGTTTGCGGAAGCGGGCGGGGTGGTGATCGCGGACTTTCCGCCCGCCGTGGTGGACGAATATCTCCGTCCGTACGGCCAACCGCAAGCCGCCGGCGAGGTCACCTTCGAAACCTGCGCGAAATGCGCGGGGAAAAAACGCGTGGAGGTGGGCAATGTCTGGCAGGCCTGTCCGGCCTGCAGCGGCACCGGCCAAACCATGAAGGGCGGTTCCGCCCCGACCCGCAGTCTGCTGGAAGACGTCTTTGATTTCAGCAAACAGGGCGCGAAGAAAATCGGCAAAGGGCATGGCCTTTTCCTCAAGGGTCCGCCCGACCGGCGCGAGGAATGGGGTGGCATTCGTAAAAGCCTGATTGAGAAAGCGGGTCTCCGCGGCGACATCGAGGTCCAGGATCCGCTGGGCAATCTGCGCTCCGATGTCCGTTCTTTTGTGTTCGACAATGGCCGCGCGATGTTCCTGGGAATGATCCCGGATCGCGCCTTGAACAATCCCCCTGGTGAAGACCTGATCGTGAAACTTGGGCGCAAGCTTCACGCCTACGATGTGCGCCGCCATCAATATCTGGGTGAAACCGATGCGTTGCGGACCGGCATCCTGCCCACCGAAGCGAAGCTGCTGGCGTTCCTGCCGGAGCGGATCGAAGGTCTGAATGTGTCGTTGGCGAAAGAAACGGCCAAGGCGGGTGAAGTGATCGAACTCAAGGGCTTGGTCTTACCGGCGTCACTGAAAGACAGCCCTCTGGTCGTGCGCATCGAAGTCTCGAAAGATGGCCATACCCAGGAGGCGCACACGAAGAACCTGGCCTTCCCAGGCGTCTTCACCCACCCCATCCCGCTGGCCCTGAATCAGAAACGAGGCGTGTACCGCGTAAAAATCATGGAGGTCATATCGGGATACACCCAGGAAATGAAGTTCAGTGTCAAGTGAACAGGAGGTTCAGCATGCCACTTCGAGGCAAACCCCACTACATCTTCAATGACGATGGCGACGGGCTGAAACTCGCGCCGCACCCGCACACGCGCGAACGGGCGACCGCGCCGATCGAGTACCTCAAGGACACCCCAGTTGACTGTTTCTGCTGGTGCCTCGTCGATGGGGTGGCCTCGTACGACTCCAAGGTTCTACAGACCATTTACGACCTGTACGACCGGGACAAGCAGTGCAGTCTGAGCCAATCGGACCTGTCCCGCACGTTGTACCGCCAGGGCATTGACTACCTGCCCATTCTCATCCGCCGCACACGCGCGCTGGGCAAGGCGTTCTACGCCAGCTTCCGGATGAACGACACGCACCACAAGTCGCATCCCAACGGCGTGCTGGCCAGCGACTTCTGGAAGAACAATCCGCAGTACCGTCTCTGGGGTGAGACGGACGCTTTGTCCTACTACAACGCCGGCCTGGACTACGCCTTTCCCGAAGTGCGACGCCGAGAATTCGCGGCCATCCGTGAAGTCGCCGCCAGGTACGACGTCGACGGGGTCGAACTGGATTTCTCGCGTGTCCCGTATCTCTTCCAGCCGGGGGAGGCGTGGGCGAACCGCGGGATACTGACCCGGTTTATCCGGGCAGTGCGGCGGGGGCTGGACCGGATCGGAGCTGAGCGCCGGCGCCGCATCGGGCTGATGATCCGAACGGTGTTCGGCGAAGATCGCCTCGCCCACGGCGGCATGGACGTGCCCCGCTGGATTCGCGACGGGCTGATGGACATCCTGGTCATGACCGATCTGGCCAACGACTGTAACCGCGAGGTGCAGCCTTGGCTGGTCTTGTGCCGGAAACGCGGGATTGCCTTCTACGCCGCGATCGAAAATGGCCCGTGGATCGACCGCCGCAATTTCCATGATTTCGTCGAGAATCCCGATGCGCCGCCCCACAACTGGGTTGTCCGCCAGTCGTCGGAGCAGCTTGTCCTCAGATCGCGGGCGGTTGCGCAAAATATGCTGGCGCAGGGGGTGGACGGCATTTACCTGTTCAACCACACGCCGCGGCCGATCCCGGTCGAGTATTTCAACCCGGCGGGTCAGCGGCCCAAGCTGCCACTCTGCGAGTGGGGTTCCCTGGAGACACTATGCCGGCGCGACAAGCAGTATCTTTTCTGGGCGGGGCTGCCGATCTATGTCGAGGCGTTGCGGCCGTCCCAGTACCATCAGACCATCCCGTTCGCCACGCGCGGTCCCGACATCGGCGCTCGTGCCTCGCGCGTCGTCCTGCGGTTTCGCCAGGTGGCCAGACGTTTTCCGCACGTGGCCAGGTACCGGCAGCCGTCCATCGTGAAGCCGGGCTTCGTCACCTACGCGCTCAACGGGAGGCCGATTCCGGAGGAACGCATCGAACGCAAGCGGCAGGGACCGGGGCGCATCCCGTCGGGGTTCAGATTGCGCAATCACGAACTCGTCGAAATCCATCTTCCCGGGACGGCCCTCCGCTCCGGCAATAACACCTTGGCCTTCGAGATACCCAAGTACCCGCACGAAAGAGACCCATACGTCTTTATCTACGAGTTTGAGGTCGACGTACGCTTCGGCAATGCGTGCGGCCTCAGAACGGCAGGGACGAAGCCGTCTCGGCAGTCACCACGCTGTAGTACTGATCGAACCAATCGCGCAACGTGACCGGCTCCTTCTTGTGTTCCTGGGGTTTCATGTCAAAGCGCGGGACAATCGCCACCTGGATGACATTCTCTTCAAACAGCTTTTTTAATCCCATCCCCATCGATGAAAACGCCACAACTTTGGGAATGTTTTGCGGAAGCTTGGAAATCTCGTCATCCTTGAGCGAGGGCGGCCCCACAAACGAAACAACGGCAGCCACGTTGGGATGCTTTTCCAAAATCTGAAGAAACATCTCGCCCGGCATGCCCATCTCCGGCCCGTGCATCATGCCCATCTTTTCCATTGACATGGCCTCGGTGGCCGCCACATGGATGCCCCCCTGTTTTTTCAACGTCTCCTGAAAGGTGGAAAGCTGCGCATCGATGGTCGGCGTCTTGAATTTTTTGCTGTCCATGACCACCACGACAATCTCCCCCTTGTTGCTGATGAGCTTGGATGTTTCTTCGGCCATCACCTGTCCAATCGCCAGGTAGGGCTTCATGTTGATTTTCGGCGGCCGTTCGCACTGTGTGAAGAAGATCGAAACGAGCGATCCGACGATCGCGACAATGGCGATCCATGTAACAAGAGGTTTCTTTTTTTCGTCAATTTTGAATAACGCCATGGCAGGTTCCTCCTGGGGGTTGGTAGAAATGATGACAATGAACCCAAACCGTTCTTTTGTCGAGAAAAAGTTTTTGATTTTTTCAACCCTGGATTTCTCCTTTGCTTTTGACGCCTTAATTTGATTCCTTGCCCAAGACCACTCCGCGAGTCCTCATTCCGCTTGCCAACGGCCTGGAGGAACTCGTCCCTGGAAATGAACCGCGGCATACTTGCAAAACTGTGATTCTTTTCATCCGACCTGCGGCAAACGCGTTCCAGACATAATCGCGGTGGCAGATTTCATTTTCAATGTGTTAAAAAAAATACGCAACTTGCTGGTGGGGGCCGTTGGGGCGTTTCTCATCCGCCTCATCGGTTCGACCCTCCAAATCCAGGTGAAGGATGATTCGGGGTTTCTTTCGCAAACCAATGCAGCGACACCGGTCATTTTCGCTTTCTGGCACAATCGCATGTTCCTGATGCCTTATCTGCACCGTCGTTTCCTGCACGGAAGACGCGTGATCTGTCTGGTCAGCGCAAGCCAGGATGGAGAAATGATTGCGCGCGTGCTGGCCCGGTTTGGCCTGGCGACGGTGCGGGGGTCAAGTTCGCGTCGCGGAAAGGAGGCATTCCGTGAACTGACGGAAAACCTCAGGCAGGGATGGGATGTCGCGATCACTCCCGACGGCCCCCGCGGGCCGCGTCATCAGGCTCATGTGGGTGTGGTTGGACTGGCGGCGCTTTCAGGCTGCAGTCTGATCCCCGCCACCTGGATGGTGAAATGGAAGATCGAACTTCCGAGTTGGGATCGCTTCATCATCCCCCTTCCCTTCAGCCCCTGTATCTTCCACGTGGGACAACCCTTGCCCATCACCGATGCCGCCGGCGAGAAGGGACTGGACGAAAGCCGTCGAACGCTTGAAACCAGGCTCATGGAAATGGAACCCAACCCGAAATTTTCCCGAACATTCCAACCCTCAATCTCAACTTGATATGCACCCATCCAATCGAAATGCCACGCCCGGAAAGGACAGATTTTCATGAGCCGCGAAATTCGCATCGGACTCGTCGGATGCGGCGGCATCGGACAGCATCTTATTTCCTATCTGCCGAAAATCCCGCGCGCACGGCTGACGTTTGTCTGCGATGAAAATGCAGATGCCGCCGGCCAACTGGCAAGGCGCCTCTCCGTTGCAGCCTGCGCCACTCCCGATGAGTTGATCGGCATGCCGGAAGTGGATGCGGTGATCGTCGGCGTGCCGCAATTCGCCCACAAGGAAATCGTGTTGAAAGCCGCTGCCCGGCGAAAGCACATCTTTTGTGAAAAGCCCATGGCGCTCAGCCTCGCCGATTGCGATGAAATGCTGGCCGCAGGCGCCAGGGCCGGCGTGAAGTTCATGGTAGGGCAGGTGTTGCGTCTGATCCCGATCTACGCGAAGGCGCGACAATGGGTTCAGGAGGAAGACATGGAACAACCCCTTGGCATCGCCGTCACGCGCTCCTGTTATTCGGGGGATTTGTTTGGAAAAGGCTGGCGGCTGAAACGCGAATTGACCGGCGGATTGCTCTTCGAGGTCAATGTGCACGAGTTGGATTTCATGCGCCACATCTGCGGCGAAGCAGAAAACGTCTTCGCGCAGAGCCGCAAAGTTTTCGATCACAGCGTTGAATACGAGGACCTCTGGCATGTTCAGATCAAATTCCAAAGCAACGCCATCGGCCTGCTGCGCGCCAGCCTGTCCGCCTGCGTGGGCGAACATCATTTCACGATCCAATGCCCGCGCGGCACCATCACCAACAACACGCCGGGCGGCATTCTCAGCCTCAAGAAACGCGAGGGCGCAATTCGAACGGTCACGGAAGACGAGATTCAGAAGATGGAGGACGGTTTCCTCTGGGAATTGCGTTCCTGGGTCGAAGCGGTCCTTGACGACAAACCCATGATCGTCACCGCTCGCGACGGACGCCAGGCGGTGGCGCTTGCGGAAGCCGCCTGCGAATCCGCCCGAACCGGCCGCGTCATCCCCGTGGCCGCATGACCGCCGGCGACAATGTCGGAGGCCGCGTGTTTGTCATGTCCTCCACTGCGGGCGGAAACGCTGGTTCCATCGGAACAGCACAAGCCACGACCAAAGCCGCTCGCCGTGGTCCTGCCGCCCCTCCTGGTGTTCCTGCCAGAGGCGTGTCAGGATTCTGCGGTCGAAACAGGCGGCCATTCCATCGGACCAGGAATCTTCGATGGAGTTTCGCACAACTTCTTTCCATTGTTTGCGCATCCACGAACCGATGGGCATGCTGAACCCTTTCTTCCGGCGCGCAAACAGGGCGGGCGGCAGGATGTCGGGATACAGTTTCCTGAGCAAGAGCTTCGTGCGCCCCCTCCAATCCGCCTTCGAATCTGCGGGCAGCATCGCCGCAAATCCCGCTGCTTCATGATCGAGAAAGGGGCAACGGCATTCCAGCGAACAGGCCATGCCGGCGATGTCCACCTTCCGCAGAATGTCGTCGCCAAGAT
>JACQHZ010000207.1 GCA_016198745.1 Verrucomicrobiota bacterium | reverse complement strand
GTTCAAGGGTTCAGGGTTCAGCGGTTGCCTGCCCGCGCAGCCTGTTTGCGTGCATCGCACAGGCAGGCAGCAGGCGGGGAAAAGCATGAAGAATCTGTCCTCGCGACCTGCCCGCCGATTGGCAGGCGGGAAGCGGGGATCGGGCGTTTTCTCCACGTGAAACGTGGTAAACTTCCAACCCTTGAACCGTTGAACCGTGAACCCCTCGCTTTTGCGGGGGCAGGCTCTGACAACCTGGGCAGTTACGAAGGACGACGCCCCCATCGCCCCCCCCCACTCCATCATTCCATCATTCCATCACTCCATGCTTTTACGCTCATCGAGTTGCTCGTGGTCATCGCCATCATCTCGATCCTGGCGGCGTTGTTCATGCCCGCGCTCAGCAGGGCGCGCGAGTCGGGCCGTCGCGTGGCTTGCATGAACAATCTTCGTCAGATCGGTCTGGCCTTGATGGCCTACGCCCAGGACAATGAGGACTATCTGCCGGCTTGGTATCTGAATTACGGTTGTGAAACAGTCAGTCCCCGGTTCGACTGGTATATAGGCAAGGGCGGCTTCTTGGGGTCGTACGTGTTCGACAAGAAGTTGTGGTGGTGCCCGTCAAGACGTTTGCACGGAACTTATGAAGACTACAGTTATCGAATGTGGGATGGTGGCTACGGACCGAATTCTGCGGCCTGGGCCGCCGGTAATAAGCCGATGCGGCTGGGGCGAAGCCTGATTCCGGATCCTCCCTCGGGCGGCATTTTGAACGGCAGCACCGCGGTCGCATGGGACGCCCTATGGCAGTCGGAGTTTCCGGCCGACAACACCCTCTGGCATGAAGGGCGCGGCATCAACGTGTTGTTCTTCGACGGCCATGCCCGCTGGTTGGCAAACCCCGCCCCGCCAAGTTCCGCCGCCATGCAAACCCGCCTTGAAAATTCCGAGCAACTGGGCTTGGAATAATATCACTTGGACCAATCCTCCACGGCAAGGCATCGATGTCCACAAAATCCTTTGCGTTCAGAGTGGCAAGGATGAGATTATGGACCTTGACAGTGGCCGCGATCAGCCTGCCTTTTACGTTTCTGCTTCACTTTTGGATTGACAAAGGGAGACTATCACGTGATAGCAGGACGTAATGGTGAAATGTTTCCTGTTTTCAACCCAAGCGACCGTCTCCAAGCAATGCAATTCGTTGGGTGGCTGCTGTTTCACATGCGTGAGGCCATTTTTCCGCAATATCGTTTGGGTATTCATGAGCTTGGTGCCGTTGCTGACGCTTCATGCGCAAACCCTGGCGGAATTTTCAGTCGGGCCTGCGCCGGTCGCCGTCCGCGATTGGACGGTCGCGACCACGATCAATCTCAAGGATTTGGCCGCCGTGGCCGCGTCGAAGGAACCTCTGGACTCAGCGCGCCTGGAAATGGTCGAGGCGCTGGCGGACGGAAAACTCACTCCGCCCGTGGTCCTGCAAGTCAGTCGTTGGATTGCTCCGTGGCAGGGCCAGGCCGATCTGCGAACGCTTCATTGGCAACTTCCCGGTGAAACGCCCAAGGGCGCCACCCGTAACTTTCGCTTGCAACTCCACCAAGGTTCCAAGCCGGCCATCCAAAACCCGCAACCGGGCGGGCAGCTTGTTGTGGAGGAAAATGAGAAGCAAACAACCGTTGCCAACCGTTTTTTTGAAATCACCCATGATCGCACCAAGGGCTTTGGCATCTCCAGCATTCTCTATCAACACAACAAGATTGAAGTGCCGGTGTTGATGGGCGACGAAATATTCACACCGAAAGTTGACGAGCGGAAACCCGTGCTGCGAATGTGGAATACGGCACCCCTGGAGGCGACGGTTTTGGAGGAAGGGCCGCTCCGTTTGATTCTGGAGGCGAAGGTGCGCTTTTCGGGGACGATCACGGATAAAACGCCCGAGGCCGTTTATTGGTATGCCTACCATAAGGACAGTCCCCTCGTCGGCCTGTATATATGGTTTCCCCAACAAGACCTGGGGGACCTGGCCTTTGACACGGCGACCGTGGCGCGATTTCTTTTCGAGGAGCCGCATGCTTTTTTGACGGCGTCCGCCGGCGATCCCTTGGTTGAGGTGGAATTCAAAGACACTCCTGCCAGCATCCCGCTCTCTGGCAGGAATGTTTCGCGCTATTGGAGTTGTCTGATCCGGAAGGACATGACCTTCGGTCTGATTGGCGATGAGTTGGGCCAAATCTATGGGGCCAAAAAGGGGCAGCAAATCGCCGGGAACGGGTGGCGCAATCCCTGGCGTGGAGAGGATGAACGCTGGCAGGGGCATTTTTACGCGGGGCCGGCCGGAACCGACGGACTAGCGGTGCGCATCCATGCGGATCTGATGGGGGCTCTTCAGCCCAGGCTGAAGGTGTCATCCATTCGCGCACAAGGCGATCGGCTTCTGAACCTGCTGAGGGACAAAAGGAAGACGGTGAAACCCGGCACAGATGAAGCGGCGGTCACGGAGGTCGTCGCGACCCTCACGGACCTGGCGATGGAAAGCATGAAGGTGGGGACCATTGGACGCGTTGCGAGCATGCTGAACGAAGCGAACCGCCTGCTGGCCGAGCGCGGGAAAGATGCCGCCATGAAAACGCCGTTTTTCTTGAGTCTGGGCGAGGGCGGTGTTTTGGCGAATCACAAAATCGGCATTTATTTTTGGAAATCCGAGGCTGGTTACTGCCTTTGTGGAATCAAAAATCCAAAGCTAAACCATCAGTTTCTCCGGCCCAAAACCGAACTGGCGGAACTCTGGAAGATAAAAATCCGATCAGCGGATCGAAAGGTGGAATCCGCGGTGGGTCCATTGGATGCGCAGGGGTTTCGCGTGGACTCGCAACGGGAGGGAAACGCGGTGGTCCTGAAGATGCGGTGGGAGGGCTGTCGGCCGAAACAGACCAAGACTTCAATCAACGTGACGGTAACCGTGACGCTGGACTCCGACAGTTCTCTTTCCAAATGGCGCATTCATGCGGACGCGCCAGCGGAGGAGATGGGTTTGTGGACGATTGACTTCCCAATCATCCCGGGTGTTGGGAAAATGGCGTCCAACGAAGAAACGGAGACCGAAGAATATATCGCCGCGGCCATGAAACAGGGCGTTCTGTTTCCGTCCCCTTCCAAGAGCGTCAATCTGGGCGGCGAGAAATATCCCGGACAATACATGTTTCAATTTCTCGATTACTGGCGCGGCACGAACAATCTCTACCTTGCGGCGTACGATCCGAAGGCCTGCACGAAGGATTTCTTCGCAAAAACCGACGCGCCCGGTTCGTTCGCGATGGGCATCCGCCACGACCCTCCCTACATGGCGGTGCCCGGCAAGCCGTTCGCGACGGACTACGATTGCGTGGTCGGCACATTCGCGGGCGATTGGTACGACGCCAGCAAAGTCTATCGCGAGTGGGGAACGAAACAGGTCTGGTGTTCAAAGGGCACGATTGACCAACGCAAGGACATACCGGCGTGGCTGAAGAACAATTGCCTCACCTTGCGGCCCGGCGACCGGCCCCCGAAGGGAACGGAGGTCCTCGTCAAAGCGCGGGAGGCGTTGCCGGACCTGCCGATGATGGCCATCTGGTACGATTACGTTGCCAGCACCAACATGTATGATTTCTGTCCCGAGATGAAACCGGCCGTTCCGGAGTTTACTCCGGCCGTCAAAAGCGGCATGGGACTCAACATTCCTTCCCTCGCTTTCATGCATGCGTTCCTCTGGGGCGGGATGGATCCCGATTTCCAGCGGGTGGCGGTCCCCAACGCGGTCGTCAAGGAGAACGGCGCGCCGATGATTGATAAATATATGCACCGCGACGTGGCCTACATGGACCCGGGGTCGGAGGCGTGGCAGCAAAAGCTCGCGCAGGTGCTGGTCGGGTTGGTGAAAGATCACGGGGTGAAAGGCGCGTACATGGACCTGCTCGGCTGCGGGCCGTTCAACAATTTCCGAGCGGTAAACGGCCGGCATCCGAGCGGCGGGGACTACTGGGCCAACGGCCACCGCGCCTTGATGAAATATCTCCGCGAGAGCGTGCGGCGCGTTGAACCTGAATTCGTCATGCTGGCCGAAAATCCCGCCGAGCCCTACCTCGATCTCATGGACGCCGGAACGATGTTCGGCGGTGTGAACCCCGATCTGACGCCGTTGAACATTCCGATGCTGCAGACGATTTACGGCGACTACCTGATTCAGTACGGTCCAAAATCGGCCGGCGTGGCGAACAGTCCGCGCGAGGCGCTCCTGCCGATCCAGACGTTCATCTACGGCTGCCAGCTCGGCCGCTTGTTTCTGTGGGACGATAAGAGCACGGATGGGCAGTTGTTTCCGAAGCTCGCGCAATATCGTCAGGCGTCGCTTCCTTATTTCGTCGGCGCGGAGGTGTTGCGGCCGCTGCCGATCAAGTATCTGACCGACTCGCACACGGATCTGCAAAAGATGGACCTTGCGATTCTCCGCACGGTGCGGCGCGCGCCCGACGGCAACGTGGCGCTGATGTTTGGCAACACGACGTTCGGGACGAAAATGAAATTTAGTTTCACAATCGATCCGAAGCAATTGGGATTCGACGACACGGCCAAGCTGACGATCGAACGGGTGACGCCGAAAGGCAGGACGCCCAGCGACCCTTTTTCCGGCAAACAGGAACGCACCGAAGAACTCAACCCCATGGAAGTGCTGGTGCTGGTGATCAAGAAGGATAAGGACCGAACATGACCATTTCCCCGCGAACTTCCGAAAGCGCGTTTGGAGCGCCGCCGTGGGCCGGCCCGGCGGATCGCGGCGCGCGCGCCTTCCGCCTGAAAGCAGCGCTCCCAACGCTCTTGTTCGCGGCGTGCGCTCTTCCCATGTGCAAGGCCGAGCCGGTTGCGCCCGCCGCGGTGGCGGCCGAAATGTTCACCTCTTGCGCGGCAGAGGCCGACGCCATCGCGTTTAAGGCGGACGCCAAGGTGTTGCGCCAGATGGCGCAGGACGCATCGAAAGCCGGGCACGCCCAGGCGCTCTTGATCGAGAAAGCTCCGTTCGTCGCGCTCGTGAATGACAAGATCGGCCTTCTTTTCAAGATCACCGATCACACCGCCGGGTTGCGCGGCGTGTATCACGCGGAGAAGAAAGCCCAGTTTATCCGCCCGCGACTCGGCGAATTGCCGCTCTGGGAAACCGTTTTCGTGAAAGGCGTCAAGGAACCGCAACGGATTTCCTCGACGCGCGATGCCGCCGTTTCGCACGCCGCCAAATCCACGGCGGATGCCGCGGCGTTGACGATTCGATGGAATTGCGACCAGCCGCAGCTGGTGGCGAACCTGGAGGTCCGGCTGGCGTCCGGGAGCGCGTTGTCCCAGTGGTCGCTTCGCGTTGAAGGAACGGACAAGAAAGTGGGACTGGCGCGCGTTTCGTTTCCCGTGATTCGCGGCGCGGGCCGGGCCGATGAGTCGAAGGCCGACTTCCTCGCCGTGCCCACGAAATCCGGTATTCTCTACTCCAATCCCGGCCACACGGCGGATTTTTACGGCGACCCCAACCTGCAGTACACGTGTTACTACTCCGAAGATGCGGGCTTATATGTGCAGGCGGACGACGGCGAAGGATATACGAAACAGTTGGCCGCGCTCGCCGACAGCGGCACGGTGGCGATGTGGTTCGACTATCCCGTGCCCGATTACGGCAAGCTCGGCGGTTCGTTCACGGCTCGCGGAATGGTGGGGGTGTTCACGGGGGACTGGTTCGAGGGGGCGATGGTGTATCGGGACTGGGCGTTGCGGCAGAAGTGGACGGCGAAACAGACCCTGGACAAACGCGCGGACATTCCCGAATGGATCAAGCGCACCTCGTTGACGATTCGCAGTTCCGACGGCGTGGCAACCAACGAGCTTCCCCGCCTCAAGCAGATTCTCCAGGAATATCCCACGCGTGGGAACATTCATTGGTACGGCTGGACGGCCAAGGATGGCGACAATCAGGATCTTCGTCGCTGGCCCGACCTCGACCCGGCCCAACCGCATTTCGACGAGGTGGCCGCCGAACTGCTCAAACTCGGCATCTACATTGGCGGTCTTTACCACGAGCCGCTCCTGTGGGCGACCGATTCCAAGGCGTGGAAAGAGTACGACGGCGCGGCGGCGGCCACGACGGACGAAGACGGCCAGTTCCGGTACGCGCGTTTCGGCAATTTCCCGCTGACGACCGCGTGCCAAAAGCATCCCAACACCCAGCGGGTCATGGTCGATACCGCGCTCAAGGAGGTCCGCGAACATCATGCGAAGGGCGTGTACGCGGACCTCAACGGAACTTTCGGAGGCGGCATCTGCTTCGCGAAAAATCACCCGCACCCTGTCATGGGCGGCACGTGGTACGCGGATGGCCAGCGGGAGTTGCTCAACAAGATGCGCGCGGAATGCCGGAAAATCGATCCGGACTTCATCGTCCAGGTCGAGAACTTCGACGAACGCATTCAGGACGCGTTCGATACCTACCTGATCTTCCACGGCGTCAACATCGATTACCAGATCAACATCCCGATGGTGCAGGCCGTGTACGGGGATCGCACGTTGTGTTACGGAGCGAAGTCCTCCGGCATCCAAAACCCGCCAGTCGAAATCACCCATCTGGCGCAGATGTTCACCTGGGGTTGCATGATCGGTCGCTTCTGGACGAGCATGGCCGACCCCGGCTCTGCGGTCGAACGCGAGCACTGGCTTCGTCTGGCGAAATACCGGGACACCGCGTTGGACTACATCCTGGGCGCGCGCATGATGCGACCGCTGAACATCCAGCATCAAACCACGGATGAAAACCCTTTGGCCCAACGCTTTGCCATCCAGCACAGCATTCTCAAGCGCACTGATGGCCGCGTGGCGTTTCTGTTTGCCAGCGGTCGGATCAGCAAGGAGTGGAGCTTCAGTTACGACATCGCCCCCGCCGTGTACGGAATTCCTTCCGACGGTTCGTGGTCGCTGTATCGCCTGAAGGAAGATAAAACCATCGAAGCGATCAGCGTCATCCACGGCGCTTTCAAGACCAACGAAACCCTGAAACCACGCGCGGCGGTCATCTACATCGCCATGCCAACGGGAGCCAGCCTATGAACCAACGCCCGCTTCTATTCATCACCCTCGCGACTTTCGTTTGCGCGTCCTGGGCGTCGGCGCAAACGCCCGTCTTCGATTTCACCATCCCGCGCATCAGCAGTCCCCGGATTGACGGCGACCTCAGCGATCTGGCCTGGACCGAAGCGAGCCAACTCGGCGGGAAAGTCGTCATCGATCTCGACAACGCCGGTTATTCCCGCGTCGCTCGGCCGCGCGTGGCGTACCTCGGCTACGACAATACGGCGCTCTACTTTGCGTTCATCGACTACTCGCCCAACCCCGCCAAGTTGGCCTCCAACGACAAGGCCTTCTGGCAGGGCGATTCGATTGAGATTTACGCGCAATGGGATCGCTCCAACCCAAACGCCTACATCCAGTTCGGGATCACGCCGTCCGGCTACATCGAGTTGCGGCCCGCCGACGAAAAACCGCGCTCGAAAACCGATCTGCTCGTCGCCATAAAGAAGACGGAGTTCTGCTGGTACACGGAGGTGGCGATTCCCTTCGCGCTCTTTGAGGTGAAACCGCCGAAAGCCGGAGACGTCTGGGGACTCAACCTCTGCGGTCGGCAGGCGGCGTTTCGCACCAGCAGCACGGGGAATCTGACCTGGTGTCCGCCCTACGGCGGATTTGGAGCGCCGAGTCGGTTTGCAAAATTGCGTTTCGAGAACTGACCAATGCAACCTCCACCCATCGCATGACCTCCCAGCTCACTCTACACCCCGACGCCCAGGACTCGCGCGCCGTCGAACTGCGGCATCCCGATCTTTCCGCGCCGATCCGGCTGTTGATGTGGGAGCGAATCTACTTCCTCAACTGGGCGCAGAACGGTTGGCGCAGCCTCACCGGTGCGCCGAGACCATTCCACCCCCTCGCCAACGGCGGTCTGCGGCGGGAATTGCGAAGTCGCGACGGCGTGCACGCGGAGATCGTCCTCGAACCGCGAGGCGAGACGCTGGCGGTTACGATTTCCGCCACCAACATCACCCCGGAGATCGGCGACTCGTTTTGGGGCGCGTTCGACATCAACAATCTGTGGCTCGACCTCTGTGTGCATTTCCGCGCGGCGAAAGAGTTGTACGATCCCGATTTCGCGCGCACGGTCGCGAGTGTGAACGGCAGGTCGACCCCACTGCGCGAAACCAGCCTAACCGGCTATCAAAAGGCGATCACGAGTTATTGGTTGCGCGGACAACCGCGTCGGTTGAGGCATTTGCCGGAAGGCCACTGCAATTACCGGGGCGCTTTTTCGACCCGACCCAGGGCTATCCCGACCCGATCCGACTCTCTCAACTCAAGCCCGGTCAGTTCCTGGCAATGGACACGCGAAGCTCGTGCAGCGTTGCCAGTCCGAGCATCTATGCGTTCGCGTTCGATAACGACGGCGACGGCCTCAACGATGGCTATTTCCTGGACATCGGCTGGATGTACAATGGCGCGTTCTTCTGGCACAACAACACCGCGAATATCCTTTTCGTGGACGGCCACGTTGCCGGGTACACTATCAAGCAATGGGAGTTGAACGCGGACAATGTCTGGGGACAATGAGAAGAATTGCCGATGGCCGAATAACCCCAACCCACGTCCCATCGCCAGTCCCATGAAAGCCATCCGCCAGATTGACATTGCCCGGCAGTTGAAAGTTTCCCGTTCGACGGTTGCGGCGGCGCTCAACCCGGGTTCTCCGACCAAATTGCGGCCGAGATTGAAACAACGAATCCAGGCTGCCGCCCGTCAGATGGTTTATCGCCCTCACCGTTACGCGCAGATCATGCGCAACGGCAAGACGGGTCTGATCGGGATCATCCGCTCGTCCGTTCCCGCTTCGACACGTTTGAAGCTCGACCGGTGCGCATGCAAGGGAGTGATCGCGTCGGGTTACGAGCCGTTCTCCAAGGATGTCGATTGGGTCGAGCACCCGTCCGAGGTCGGCGGGATCATCGACACCCTGCTCGATGCCCACGTCGAAGGCGTGCTTTTCCTCGGCATTTCTTCGACCTTGTCCGCGCAGCAGATCGAGCGGTTGCGCCGTTGTAAAATCCCCGTCGTCAGCGTCAATGGCATCGTCCTCCCCGGCGTCGCGCAGGTGCGCAACGACGCGCATCAAGGCATGTTTGAACTGACGCGGCACGTGTTGCGTCTCGGCCATCGCCGCCCGCTGATGCTCACGCGCTTGCCCACGACCATTACTTCCGCGCAATGGCGCGATCCGAATTTCAATTGGACGGTGGCGCAACGTTCCCTGGGTTTCAGCAAAGCCGTCGTCGAAGCGGGCGGCTTGGTGCGGCACGCCGATAAACTTTTCCAGAGTCTTGGGGTAAAACCGCCCCGTCCCGCGCCTGGAGGGCCGAACGCCGATATCGAAGCGGAGGTCGTCATCGAGTCGCCCGAGGGCGACTGGAACGATTTGTTCCACGCCGGCAAAGCAGCCATGCAAAAAATCCTGCGGCGCCCCCAGCTTCCCTCCGTGGTGATGTGCCACAACGACTTCTGGGCCATCGGCGCGTTGACCGCTTGCGCTGAAGCGGGCGTGGGCGTGCCCGACGACATCTCGCTGACGGGATTCGATGGCCTTCTGATCAGCGAATACGGCAACATCCCGCTCACGACCGCCCTCCAGCCGACCGAAGCGATGGCCAACCAGGCGGTACAACTCCTGACGGATCTGGTGGCGACGGGCAAGAATTATAAAACTGGCGCGCACGCGTCGCTGCCCTACCAGATCGTGTCGCGGAAGTCGTGCGCCCGGCCGGCCTAAGCGTCGCGTTCAATTCACCCTCTCCCATGCAATCTCTCTGGTGGACTGACCTCGCCCAACAACCGCCGCCCAACCGCGAGCCGTTCGACAATCTGGGCGATATGCTGCAATTTTTTGTCGAAGCGCAGCGTTCCCTGGCTTTCGATCTATCCTTCACCCAGCCTCGCTTTGCCGACTGCTCGGCCTGGCGAAAGGAATCGCTCGTCCAGTTGAAACAGAAACTCGTCCTGCCCGCGCGCAACCAAGCGTCCGAAGCGCGCATGCTCCGGCGTTTGGAGAACGACGGCTACCTTCATGAAGAAATCGAGTTTGAGTCGCGTCCTGGCCTGCGCGTGCCCGCCACGGTGCTCGTGCCCACGCGCGGCCAACCGCCCTTCCCCGCGATCATCGTGTTGCATGACATGGGCGGCTTCCGAACCTATGGGCGCGAGAAAATGCTTGCGTTCGACGGCGAACCGGCCTGCCTGACGGAACATCGAAAGATTTGCTACGCGGGGCGCAGCGTCATGCGCGATCTCGTTCTGCGCGGCTATGTCGTGATCGCCATCGATGCGCTTCTCTTCGGCGAACGCACGCCGCAAGCGCAGAAGGATTTCACCGCGTTCGATCAGTTGCGTCGCGCGTTCAAGACCGTCCAAGAACAAAACGAGCAGTTCTCCGTACCGATCAGCTATCATGCCGAACGCGCCGCCGCGTCGTACGCGATCCTCACGAACCAAACCTGGGCCGGGATGATTGCCCACGATGATCTCGCCACGCTCGACTATCTCTGCGCGCGGCCTGAAGTGGACGCGAACCGCATCGGCTGCGTGGGCCTTTCGTTCGGCGCCTATCGAACGAACTATCTCGCTGCGATCGAGGAACGAATCCGCGCGGCCGTGAGCGTGTGCTGGACGGCGACGCTGGATGCGCTCATCGGCTACAACGTGGGCGGCGCGATGGGCGCGTTCACCTTGATCCCTGGGTTGCACGCGCGGATGGATTTGCCCGACATCCAATCGCTCGCCTGTCCGCGCGCCTTGCTGGCGATCTCAGGGTGGAACGACCGCTTGATGCAGCCGTTCGGAATCGCCCGGGCGCATCAAAAGCTGCGCGCGGTGTACGAGAAAGCGGGCGTTCCTGAAAAGCTCGGCAGTCTCGTCCTCGACGCGCCGCATGAATTCAACCTCGCGATGCAGGCGCGGGCGTTCGAGTGGATGGATAAACATCTAAAATGAAAAACCAAATGCGCCATGGCATTCACTACACCGCTCCCGTCTCCCGCTGGGACGAAGGCCTTCCGCTCGGCAACGGCCTCCTCGGCCTCCTCGTCTGGGGCGATCCCGCCACCGCGGGACTGAATCTTTCCGTGGACCGCAGCGATCTCTGGGACAACCGCCCCGATCCCGCGACGAAGCACAAGGATTTCAACTGGAAGAAGCTGACGCAGTTGATCGACCGCAACGACATGAAATCGGTCTATCGGATTTTCGAGCACCAAAAGCGCGGCCTTCCGTACCCGACGAAACTGCCGTGCGGACGGGTGCGACTGAAAATGCCGAATGTCGAATGCCGAGCGCAGAGTGCCGAGGATCGAATGCGGAAGGATCACCCTTTCGACAGCAGGCTCGATTTCGCCACCGGCATCAGCGCCACGCGCATCGGGCCAGCTGTCGTCAGCGCCTATGTTCATGCAGAATTGCCGCTGATTGTCGTCCGGGTGCGCGGCGCGAAACCGAAGGTGGATTTCTTGTCGCCGTTCGATCGCCGGCGCGCGCGCGAGGTGGTTGGCGAAGCCAATGCGCGCGGAATCGAAAAACTGGGGTATCCGGCGCTCGAACGCGGGACGCGCAACGGCGTCCAATTCATCCGCCAACAATGCGCGGGAGGCATGTCCTACGCCGTGGCGTGGGAGACGGTAGCACAGGCGTCCCTGCCTTTGGAAAGAAAGTGGCGAAGATCACAGGCGGGGACGCCTGTGCCACCATTGGGAGAAGAGTGGCTTCTTTATCTTACCGTCCAGATGGCGGAGAACGATCGCGACCCGATTCAACCTGCGCTCCAGGTCCTGAGCGACGCGAAGGAGGCCGGCCCGGTGCGCCTGGAAAAATCGCACAGCGCATGGTGGCGGCGATACTGGAGCAAGGGGCGCGTTCATCTGCCCGATTCGCGCATTGAGCGCCTTTGGTATGCCGAAATGTACAAGCTCGGCGCGGCGGCCCGGGAAAACACGCTGCCCATCGCGTTGCAGGGAGTGTGGACCGCGGACGAGATGAGTTTGCCGCCGTGGCGCGGGGATTATCATCACGATCTGAACACGGAGATGACGTACTGGCCCGTGCACACCGCCGGCCGCCTGGCGCCAAGCCTGGGATTTGCGAAGTGGCTGCGCCGATTGTTGCCCAGCTTTCAGGCCTTCGCCCGCGACTTTTACGGCGCGCCCGGCGCGAACGTTCCATGCTCGCAAGGCGCGAACGGCGAACTCGCGCGCGGCTGGGCGGCCTACGTGTACAGCCGGGCGAACGCCGCGTGGCTCATTCAGCATTTGTGGTGGCATTACCGGTATACGATGGATGCGGATTTCTTGCGGGCAATTGCGTGGCCGTTCATCCGGGAGGTCGCGCGTTTCTGCGTCGCATCCCTGACGAAAGAGCGCGATGGACGGTATCACATCCACTATTCCAGTTCGCCCGAATACTTCCACAACTGGCGCGAGTCGTTCGCCAAGGACAGCACGTACGACCTGGCGCTGATCCGATATGCGTTGGAAATCGCGAGCGCCTCCGCGCGGATTCTGAAGGTGGACGACGGCCAGGCGCAAGAGTGGGATCGCGTCCGCGCCCGGTTGCAGCCGTACCACCTTGCGCCCCAGCGCAAGCTCTGGCCGCTTGCCGACCGCGGGCTGGCGATTTGGGAAGGACAGGGACTGACTGAGTCGCATCGTCATCCTGCGCAATGCATGCCGATTTTTCCGCTGGGCGATTTGAACATTGAAGGCAGCGACGCCGACCGATTGCTCATCAAGAACACGCTGGGCGAACTGGACGTGAACGGCACGGGCTGGTGGTGCGGCTACTCGTTCTCGTGGTACGCTTGTCTCGGCGCGCGCGTGCGCCAACCGAATCGGGCGCTGCGGGCGTTGAACGCCTACCTCGACCACTTCACATCGCCGAACACCTTCCATCTTAACGGCGACTACAAAGGCGCCGGCGTGAGTTGGTATAATTACCGGCCCTTCACGGTCGAAGGAAACTTCGGCGCGGCGCATGCGGTGAATGAGATGTTGCTGCAGAGTTGGGGCGATAAGATTCGCCTCTTCCCCGCCGTGCCGCCGGAGTGGAAGGACGTGTCGTTCACCGATCTCCGGGCGGAAGGCGCGTTTCGTGTCTCCGCGTGGCGCAAGCAGGGCCGGTTTGTGCGGGCGGAAATTGTGAGCGAGAAAGGACAGCCGGTGCGATTGGAGCATCCCGCGCCGGGGCAAACGGTGATCGTGCGCGGAATAGGCCGACGCTTTGGCGCCGGTAAGGATATTCGCTTCCCGACCCGTTCCGGGAACCGATACACCGTGCAGGTGTCTCCATGACCGACTCCGTTGCCCTGCCTCCCGAAAAGTGGAGTTTTTCCGGCAACGATCCGTTTACCGGCGTGGCCGATGCGCGCGGGTTGCTGCAAGTGCGTCATCCGTGGGTGGCGAGCCGCGCGGGCAACTTCGGGGAATGGCGCGCCGAGATCGAAGTCCCCATCGGGTGGCGCGGGCAACCGCTTTATCTGTCGTTTTACCAATCCGACAACTACTGCGGCCTGAACGAGCATCCCAATCCCAGCTTTGGAATCCAGGCGTTCGTGGGCCATCGTTTCAAGCAATTGTGGGTGAATGACGAGTTGGCCTGGGAACAGGATGTTGCTGACGATGAACTGGTCGGGCCGGCCGAGAACTATTATTATCTGCCAGAAAAAGGCGCCGCGTTTCAGGAACCCTATCGCGTTATCCAAATGCCGGTTTTTCCAACGCCCCGCGCGGCCATTGCCTTTCGCGCGTACGACAAAGTCTCCAGCACAACCCGGTTGCCCGGTGACTGCTACCGCCGGTATGGCCTCGCCAAGTCCGATCCCGCGCAAGCGGCGGCACAATTCCAGACGGATGTCTTCTTCGGCGATGTGTTTTTGACCAGGTCCGCGCACATTGTGCGACCGCCCGCGCGTCCCGTCGTCGTGAATCCCGCGCCCCGTTCGAGTGAAGATGAATTTCCGGCTGAAGGCGTCGGCCTGCAACTGCAGACGGTTTCACCGCTTCCGCCAATCGGTTTTCCTGTGCGTTGCGGAGTGCCCATGACTCAAGGGCTGATTGGCCGGAACGCCGCGCTTTCGATCCTTGGCCCCCATGGCGACCCCGTCGAGGCCGTGATTGAGCCAATCAGTTGGTGGCCCGATGACAGTGTGCGCTGGCTGCTCTGCAACTTCATCGCGCGCGATACCGGAAAGTTTCGGTTGGTTCGCCGCGTCGCTCCGCAGCGCGCGGCCTTGAACGATGCCGTCGAATTGCAGTTGGGCGGCCCCAGCGGCCATGGATTGTTCGAGTCGCTGACGGTGGGCGGCAAACGGCATTTAGGCAAGGCCGATCTCTCCGTCAAAATGAACTGCACGGGTTGGACCGAACATTTCACGGCGCGGCGCGCCTCCGTGGAAACCGAGGACGATAACGCCGTTGGCCGGATCATCCGGCTTTCCGGCGACCTGATTTCAAAAACCGGGAAGCGGTTTGGCCCATGGAGCGCCCGCGTGTTCCTCTACAAAGATTGGCCAGTCTTGATCATGGACTGGCAGTTGGTGAACGAGTCCGACCAGTACGTGGCGATGCTGCTGGATTCCTCCGTGCGTTTTGAGTTGCCCCATTTGACCAACGCGGTGGCGGACTTCGGTCCCTTCGACGCGCCGCAGACGGCGGGCGAACTCCAGTTTGGCCGCGAGTTCGGCGCGACGGTCGCGGTGGCGGACCGCCGCGCCGTGCCGCTCTACGCGGACACGACCTTGCTTTGCTTTCAGGAAAAAGCCGGGGATGCGCGTCTCTATCAAACCAACAATTGGATCGGCTCCGCCACGCGCGCACCGGGTTTCGTCAACGTCACGCACGGCCACGGCGGGTTCGTGGCGGCGATGAAATGGTTCCATGAAGAATTTCCGAAAGGCATCTTCGTGCGCCCGGATGAGTTGGTGCTGGCGATGGCGCCCGAGTCCGAGGGCGTAATCAGTTGGCGGTTCGACGCGCCCTGGACCCGAATGGGCCGCGGCGAAGCGAAGCGCCAGACCATCGCCCTATGGTTTCGCGATGGCCGCATCAACTCCGAGGAGGCCGAACGTTTCAACGCGTGCCTTCAAGATCCGCCGCGATTGTTTGATCGGGACTGGTTTCTCCGGAGCGAAGTGATCGAGACAGGTCCCGCGAACATCACCGCTCAAGTTCAACAATGGGAAAAAATCGCCGGTCCCGCCATCGCCAGGACGGGCATCAATTTCCCGCGACTCGGGCACCGTGAATACTGGGATACCGCGTGGATGAATGGGTATCGCAGCCGCGCGCACATTGGGTTGATCCGTTACTTTGAGACGGGCGATCCCAAGTGGTGTCGTTACTTTGATGCCGCGTGCTGTCATCATCGCGATGTGGACGTGATTCATTTTTGTCCCGAACATGCCGACTGGGTGGGCCGCCGGCATCAAGAGGGCGTGGATCACACTTCCGCAGGGCCCGCTTCTTCGATGGGCACGAACGCGGACGACCTGCTGGAGCATTACCTGATGAACGGCGATCTGGACAGCCTCGCCGTGGTGCGCCGGATCGCGGAACGCATCCTGGAGTTCCCGGTTTACGCACGATCGGCGCGCGAGATTGGCTGGCCGCTGGCCCAACTGGCGCGGTGTCACGATCAATTCCGCGATGCGCGTTTTCTGGCGCGGGCCAGGGAATGCTTCGACGCCGCCAGACTGTTCAGCGAGCCGCGCCGCGGCGTGTTTGTGCAATGCCACGGCGGCGTGAGCTATCGCGGCGCGGTCGGGTTCATGAACGGCTTTCTGGCCTACGGTTTGATCCGCTACCATCGCGCCACGAATGACCCGGCCGCGCTCGCGCTGCTTCGCGATCTGAGCGCGGGCCTCGTAGCGGAAACGCAGATCGCCCCGGGCAGTTTCCGCTACAGCCCCAACCCCGAGAACAACGTGGGCGCCACCGGCAGCGGCGCGTCGCCGTTGTTCGGCGGATTGTTCGGCTATCTATATCTCCAAACCGGCGACCGCCGCTACCGGCAACTCGACCGTGAATGTTTCGACTACCTGCTGGCCAACCCGGACATGATTCGAATGGATCGGCTGCATCTTGCCGGTTGGATGATTAAAGGCATTGCCGGGGATAAATGAATAACAGATACATGACCGTGACGTGTCGGTTGCGGACTTGGTCAAGAACGGGCAGACGGTGATGCTCGATTCCGGGACGACAACGCTGGCGGTGACCAGTTAACTGGTTAAACATCTGAAATCTCATGACCACTCGAAAATCCAAATCCATCCGCCTCGCGATGTTTCGCGCCGACAACCACGCTTACTGGTTCGCGCCGATGATCCAGAAATGCGATCCGTTTCTGCTGCGCGAGCATTCGAATGATCGAAACCCGCCGTCCGCCGCGCGACTACCGCGCGATGATCGAGCTGATCGCCATTTGGGAAGCGGGTCGGAAGGCGCAGCAGACCCGCCGCAGAGTTTCTCTCAAAAGTTGAAAGAATTCTTGACGCTTCCGTTCTTTACGCTTAATTTGCTCAGACGTATGAGCACATATTGTTCCACCACCCGGATTGCGGATGAATTGGGTGTTTCTCAGTCTGCGGTTTCTTACGTCTTGAATGATCGCTGGCGCGAAAAGCGCATCTCGCGTGAAACGCGCGACCGGATTCTCAAGTATGCCCGCCGAATCCGCTACCGGCCAAACCGATTGGCGCAATGCCTGCAAGCGCGACGAAGCTATACGGTGGGTGTGATCGTTTCCTTCATCATGGGGTCCTTCTACCAGGAAATCCTCTCCGGCATCGAATCTATCCTGGGAAGAAGCTTCGTGTTGCTGCTTGGAGTTTCGGAGAATAACGCGGAGAAAGAAGCCAAACTGATTGAGCAGTTCCTCGAGTATCGGGTGGATGGTTTGCTGGTGGCATGGAGCGGCGCGGCGGGCACCCATGAACTCTTGGGTGAGATCGTTGCCAAACAAATCCCCCTTGTGATGATCGACCGCTACAACCCACGGTTAAAGACCCATTTTGTGGGCGCGAACAATAAAAAACTTGGAGAGCGAATTACACAGCACCTGATTGAAACCGGCCTGAAGGAGATCTATTTTCTTGGGTCGAACGCTTCTCTCACAAGCAGCATTGATCGCGCGCAAGGTTATCGAGCGGCAATGAAGGAACGAGGGTTGCAGCCCAGGGCGCTTCTTTTATCACCGCTCCCACAGGCGGAAGGCGCCCGTGAAGATATCCGGCTGGGATATTCAGGGCTGAAACAGATTGCCTCTGAAGCGAAACCTCCATTCGGCATTGTCACGGTCAACACGCCGGTCGCATGGGGAGTTTTGCGAGCGGCGAGAGAAACCGGTCTGAGAATTCCCGATCAGCTTTCCATTGGGGTGATTGGCAAAGAATCCAATAATGATTTGCTGGAGACGCCGTTGACCTGTGTGACCTTGGAAACCGAAACAATCGGTCGTGAGGCCGCACAGATTCTTCACAATCTGATTGAACATTCAAACCATCGGAAGCAAACCGTGAGACGCCTTATTCCAGGGGAATTTGTTCAAGGGAAATCGACACCGCCCCAAAGTCGTCTTTGAGCATGAAATCCCATGACGAAGTTATCAGTCATCAGTGATCCCCCTGCGGAGGGGGACAGGTCAGCAATCAGTATCCCGCCATGAACGATTCACAAGCGAGGCAAATGGATGGAACAATGAAGTATTGGAACACTGGAGTTATGAGAAGAGATGAAAGACGGCGCGTCCATCGTCCCTCACCACTCCATCATTCCATCATTCCATCACTCCATGCCTTTACTTTAATAGAACTTTTGGTAGTGACGGCCATCATCTCCATTCTGGCTGCCTTGCTGCTGCCTGCGCTGCAACAAGTGCGCGAGCGCACCCGTTCCATCCAGTGCTTGAACAACCTCAAACAAATCGGCGCCACGTTTCATTTGTACGCGGCGGATTACAACGGCTGGACGCCGCACGTCTTCCCCGATGTTTCCAACGACGAGACCTGGTGGATTTATTTGTCGAAAACCATGAAATATGTGCCCGCCGTCACCGCGGGAAGAGTTTCAATTTTCTTTTGCCCGTCGCAGAGGCCGACCGTCTATAATCCCAACGCTCCTGTCGTCGGTGTGTATGCCAGTTCGATGAGTTACGGGATGCGCGCGAGCGCAACCGACTGGAGCGGGTACAGCATCGGCGCGCCAACGGTGACCCAGTGGGGCGTGAACAGCGGCGTCAACTGGGGACCGCCATCGGAGTTCTTGCTGGTTGCAGACAGCGTGCTCGTGCTGCCTGACCCCTGTGATCGTTACCAGCGGTATTTTTTCATCCCCAACGTTGCGCAGGACCCCGTGCACCTGCGGCACAACAAACGGGGCAATTTCTTGTTCGGCGACGGCCATGTGTTGTCGCTTGGCAAATCAGACCTGTTGGGCAAATACGGCGGCACCGACTCCGTTGGAGCCACCATCGAGGCGTTCACGCCGGGCGGCATCGACGAAAATCCGCCGTTGAGATGAGAAATGGCCTCCCTGTCACGCTCCCCCGTTTTCTGGAAGTGTTTTGAATGGCAACGGGGCCCGTTGCCCTACAATTCTTTGTGTTGTGAACTCTGAACCGTAAACCCTGAACCGTGAACCTGACATCTGGGCGCATGAATGTTCCTTGCCTGTCTATGCGGTTTGCGCTGGCGGTTCAGTGCGGCCTGCTTGGGATTCTGCCGGCCAGCCACGCTCAGAGCGTGGCCGGCGCGGACCCCGCGCCATCCACCAACGGGACGCTCATTCTGCACTACAGTTTTGATGGAATTGCCGAAGCCGTCGTTCCCGACAAGAGCGGCCACGGCAATGACGGCGCCTTGCGCCCTTATGGCGGCGCGCTCAAGGTTGGGCCCGTCTTGCTCAAGGGCAAGAAGGGCGGCGCCTTGCGGTTGAATGGGACCACTGATTTTGTGGAATGTCAGGACCATCCAAGCATCCAGTCCCCCGCATTCACGGTTACCCTGTGGTTGAAGACCAATGGTTCAACTTCCCACCAATATGTCGCCACCAAGTACGCATGGAACATCATGCTCACCGCCCGCGAATGCAAACCTTGTTTCGAGACCAAAAACCTCGAAGGACCTGATTTCCACAGTTTGGTCGGCAAACGCCCGGTGTCCCCCGACGAATGGACCTTCATCGCGGCGGCCTATGACCGCAAACAGGAAAGCAAAGAGTTGTACGTGGATGGTGAACTGAGCGAGTCGTCCAGCGGCATAAGCATGATCGAAGCCAAGGGGCACACTCTTCTTTTTGGCAAATACCTTTCCGACGCGCAGTATTTCAGCGGTCTGATCGGGCCGGTGAAGTATTACCAGCGTTCACTTTCAGAAGCCGAGATTGCCAAACAGTACCAGACTGAAAAGGAACTGATTGACGAGAAGCTTGCCGCAACGGTTCCGGAAACGGATTCGAGACAACCGCAGGCCGGCCCAGTGGAAAGTTACATTGGCTTGAAAACGAAAGCGGTTGCGCCGGCCGCGGCCAAAGTGCCCGATCAGCTTTCGCTCCAGAATGGAACGATTCACTGTGAAATCAACCCCAAAACGGGCGCCGTCACCAAAATTGAATATCCGCATCGGGGGAAGACGGTGGTCGCCGGCTGCGAGGACATCTATTTGCTTGAGGACAAGCAATGCCTTGAATCGGCTGATTCCGCGACTGGTTATCGGGCCGTTGATTCCGGCAAAAAAGGTTTCGAATTGATTTGCAAGAACAACGAACTGCCGGACATTACCATCACCAAGCGCTACGAACTTGAAAATGACCGTCTGGTTAAAACGGTTTCGTTCAGCGCCGATTCTGTTTCCAAGGCGGGCAAGCTCCTCTTTTACCGTTCGCGGTTGCGAATGGATCCGTCCTTTTACAAAGGGGGCTGGTTTTATCGTCCGATGTGGGATGGCGGCAGCGGACCGGGCACAGGGACCGTGCCGTTTTATCCTGAATCCGCCATCACCGAGCCGAGGCCGATTCAGGACCTCAACAGCGCCCAGGCCATTTTTCTCCAGCCGGCTTGGAAAGCGGGCCTGGCGCACTACAAGTTTTCAGTGAACGGACATTATGACCGCACCATGACGGCCGCCTGGCAACAGAATATCATCAAGGATCAAGGCACACTCTTGCCAGGCGGGTGGGAACTCTATCTCACGGGGGATTTTGTCCGGCCCGGCCCGTTTCTGACCTGTCAGTCGCACTTCATGCTCTTTGACGGTGATGCGCGCGAGTTCCATCGGCGGCATTTGAATCTGCCGGGCTTTGCTGAACTGGCCCAAAGCAAGGTGCCGGACTGGTACCGGCGCGTGAAATACATCTTTAGCCGCCAATACGTGCCGTATGTCCGCGGCGGTGGTTTAGTCGTTGAAAGCGCCAAACGTTATGTCTCCACCCTGGCGGAAAACGAATTGCTGATGACCCTTTTCACCGATTGGTGCATTTCGGGCGATTATCCATCCCAAGACAAGATCATGTCCTGCGATGGCGCCGAGTGGAAATTCGAAACCACGGCGGACGAAGTGAAGCGCAACCTCGCAAAATATCGCGCCCTCGCGCCCGATAAAATCAAGATTGGTTTTTACACCTGGCAGGGCAGCGCTTCGGACAAGTCCGCAGTTTACATGAAAGAGCACCCGGACTGGCTGCTGCGCGGCAAGGACGGCGAATTGATCGAATACGGCTCAAGTGAAAAACACAACTACCTGAAAAATGCGGTGACGAAAGAACACATCGATTTCATTGCCGGGCAGTACCGCGCGATGGCCAAGTTCTACGATCTGGATTTCACCTACGTTGACGGCGGGCACGGCGAACTGGTCAATTTTCAGCCAAATCGAAACTTCGTTCATCTTTATCACCTGGTTTATTTGTACAATGCCATCAAACGCGCCGCGGAAAGTGCCGGCAAACTTCATTTCTCCAACGGCTCGTGTTTCCCCGAACACTCGCACGCCGGCTTTTTTGAACTCGGCGCGGACCACACCCCCTTTGATGTTGCCGACTGGCGGACATTTGCCAACCTGGCTTACCTGACGAAGTGCTATTCGCCCGCCGGTGGCGGCGTTATCTGCTATTGGAACGGACAGGGAGATTCCAATCGGCAAATGATGTATGGATTGAAAATGCATGTCGGCGTTCTCGCCTACTATCAGGATCTTTCCCATCTCTTCCTGGTTTCCGATATTGCCCTGGAAACTGCCGATTCGCGCCTCGTGGCTGGCGATCATGTGCATCCCAACTGGTGGAACTTCGAGACCCAGACGCTTGAAAGCGCATTCTCCAAACAAGGGAACTCCTACCTCCTGCCGCTCGTTCATCACGGTCGCAACGAAGCCCGCGAGAAAGTAACCGTCAACCTGGCTGGATTGGATTTCAAGAAGGGGCAACCAATCTACCAATGGCGCCATGAGGTCCAGGGACATTACGGCTTGGACTGGACTGCGCATACGCCGGGGCTGGTTGACACCGTCGCACTGGGTTTTGAGGTCGCTACGGCCACGCAAGACCAGTTGTCCCTGGACGCGCTGCTGAAACCCAATCGGCTGCAAATGATCACGCTCAGCCAAATGCCCGCGTTTGTGTATTCCGTGGCGGGGAAGAGAAACAACCTCATGTTGACATCCAACCGAGGCGCGGCGGTGACGAGTGTTCGACCAGGCAAGACGATCCGGATCGAGGCGCAATGTGATGCCTCTGCGGCCGAAATCCTGGCGCTGCTTCCGGAGAAGTGCAACCAGACCGTCGTGACGGTGAATGGCAAGAAGGTCGAAGGCCGGATTCTGCAGATGGGCGCGTACCATTTCGCGCTTTTCCCTGTGGCGAAGGGACGTTCCGTGGCGGAAGTCCAGGCGTTGGTTTCCAACGAGGGGCAAATCGCTCCGCTGGTTCCGCCAAGAAGGAACGCCTACGCGGATCGCGCGTTGGGCTTTTATGAAGCGGAGGGCGCACCCGGCATCCGCGCTGCTGATGATCCGGCGGGCGCTTGCTGGGAAATCAGTGGGCCGGGACTGCTTGAGACTCAGCACAACCGAAAGTTTGTTGGCACCGACGGCGTGGCCTTCCGCTTGAAACCGGGAACGGAAACGGATCCAGAGGGCGAATTCGCGGTGGTTGTGCGACCATATCCCGGCAAGGAATTTATCAAGCGAATTCCCCTCGATTTTTCCGGTTGGCGGGAATTCCAATTCACGAGCGCGCAATTTGACGAGAAACCAGACGGATTCAACTGGGAGGATTGCACCCAAATTCAATTTCGCGCCCCGACCGGCGTCCTGCGCCTGGCGGACTTTCGCCTCCTCCCATCCGCTCCGGATCGGAAGCAAACCGCCAAACAAACCAAAGCCGCCGAGGATCAATTCGGTGAAATCCGTTTTGACCCATGACACGTGTGACTACTCAGGTTGTCGGGTTCAGCGGTTCAACGGTTCAACGGTTGAAAAAGCATGAAGACCCTGTCCCCGCGAAAGCAGGGATCGAGCACTTTGAAGATATGGGCTGCCGTTCGCGGATTCGTCAACTACCTCACGAAATACGCAACGCCCCTGGAAAAGATAACCGTGAACCGTGAACCGCTGAACCCATGAACCTGAATAGTTATAAAAGGAGATGCCAATGATAAAAACGATCATCAAAATGGGCCTCTGCCTCACTGCGATTTGCAGTCTCCTGATTCACGTTGCGCAGGCGGAGGCAGTCGAAAAACCGAAACCGGACGGCGGCAATTCATCAAAGACCGAATACATCGCCTTGCGCAGACCGGTTGACCCGCGTCCATTTGCATCCTGTCCGGAAAAATTGGCGCTGGAAAATGGCGCGATCCAATGCCGCGTTTCACCAACCGCCGGAAACATCGCGGCCGTGGTGTCGCTTCCAACCAGGGCGCAGGTGGTGGCGGAAACGCAGGATGCTTATCTATTCGATGGTCAAACGATTTTGGAGAAGACCGACCAGGCGACCGGGTATCGGTCGTTAGCCCGGGATGGCGCGCAAGGTTTTGAACTGCTTTGTGTGAACGCGAGATTGCCGGACATTGAAATCACCAAACAATACACGCTGGAATCGAATCGTCTCGTCAAGACGACCCGCTTTCGCGCGAAATCCGCCAAAGGCAAGGGCAAGCTCCTTTTCCTGCGCGCCACGCTTCGTCTGGATGATGAGTTTTACAAGGAGGGTTGTTTCTATCGCCCGATGTGGGATGGCGGCAGCGGCCCAGGCACCGGCACGCCGGTTTTCTTACCGGGCAACGAAATCAAGGAACCGGCCAAATGCAAGGACATGCATACCGCGTTCTTTTGCTACGTGAAGCCGTCGCAGAAGCTGGGCGTGGCCCAGTACCGGTTCAAGGTCAATGGTTACTACGAAGGCTTCCAAACCATTGCTCGGCAAACGGACATCATCAATGACGACGGTTTTTTTCTGCCCAACGGCTGGGACATGTACTTGACCGGCGACGTGGTGCGGGAAGGCGAATTCCTGTCGTGTGAATCCCACCTGCTCCTCTTTCAAGGCGATGCGCGGGAGTTTCACCGTTGCTTCACACAAATTCCGGATTATGCGGAATTGGCCCAAGCCCGGCTGCCCGCCTGGCACAAGAATGTGAAAGGCATTGGACACGCGCAATATATCGCGTATATCAGCGGCGGTTATAACATCGCGGAACGCATGGAGAGAATTCTCACCGCCTTCGGACCGGACGAGTATCTCATGTGGCTCATTACCGATTGGTGCATCACGGGCGACTATACGGTTGACGGCGAAATCATCGGTTCCGACTTGAGCGGCAACTGGGCGCACAAGACGACTGCGGCGGAGGTGAAGAAGAACATGCAGAAGTTGCGGGACCTGGCGCCGGACAAGCTGAAACTGGCCATGTACACCTGGTATGGCAGCGCCTCGGACAAGAGCAAAATTTACCAGCAGCATCCGGACTGGTTGCTGAGGGATCAACAGGGGCAGTTCCTGCAGTATGGGTCATCGGAAGTGTACAACTACATTCTCAATCCAGTGACCTGGGAGCATCTCAACCTGAAAATCAATCAGTACCGGCGTCTGGTCGAATATATGAATCTCGATTACACCTACATTGATGGGAGTCATGGCGAACTGATCAACCTGCAGCCGGAGAAGAATTTCGTCCACAACTATCACGCCCGATTGTTCATGCAAGGGGTCAAAAAGGCGGCCGAAGCGGGCGGTCGCGCGCATTTCCAGAACGGCGCGGTGTTTCCGGACAGTTCGCACGGCGGCTACTTCGAGTGCGGCATGAATCAAAATCTGGTTGATAAACGCGATTGGAGAATCCTCGGCAACGTGGCGTATCTGTGCCGCTATTATCATCCGGGCGCCCAGAACGCCAGCAACCTGTATGATGCCAGCCAGGGCGCGTCCAACCGGAACATCATGTATGGTTTGAAACCCTGTTTGAGCGGCCTGTGGTACTACAACAACCTTTGTCATGCCCTCCTGGCGCTCGACCTGTGTTTTGAGGTGAAGGACAACGAAATGATTGATGGGGATTATTTGCATCCCAACTGGTGGAACCTTGAAACGCGGACCTTGGAGAGCGCATTCCTGAAACAAGGGAAAACCTGGCTGTTGCCGCTCGTGAATCATGCCGAGGATACCCGGCGGGAAAAGGTGACGGTGTCGTTGAAAGGGCTTGACCTGAAAAAGGGCCGCCCGATTTATCTGTGGAGCAGCCAGCCCATGATCGATTCCGGCCTCGATTTTACCGCGCATATATCCGATGCCCTGGACACGGTGAGCGCGGAGCTGGAGGTGCGTGAAGGGACCGACAAGCTGGAGGTCGTCACGGCACTGAAACCAAATATCCTGAAAATGATCACCTTCACTCAAGTGCCGGCCTTTGTTTATTCAGTGAATGGCCGACGGAACAATTTCCATCTGAATTCGTCGCGCGGCGTTAGCATTGATGGCGCAAGCACGAAGGATGCGATCAATTTGACGGTTGAACGGGAAGCCTCCATTTCAGCGGAGATCATGGTTTTATTGCCGGAGGGATGGAGCAATGCAGCCACGAAGGTGAATGGCCAACCGGAAAAGGTCCGGTTGATTTCGTTCGGAAAACGTAAGTTTGCCATTGTCGAGGCGCCCAAGGGCAAGTCGGAGGTCGCGGTGACGGAAGTGAAGGCGGCGGAGGTGGCGGAAGCCTGGTCCTCGCCCAAGCGCCATCCCTACCAGGATTTCGCGCTGGGGTTCTATCCAAACAGCGGGAAACCAAAAATCGTTGCGGCAAACAAGGAGGGCTTGCCTTGCTGGGAGATTTCCGGCGACGGAGAACTGATCAATCACTTCAACCGGGATTTTAAGGGGACCGGGGGCGTGGCTTTCAAACTGAATCCAGGGACGGCCAAGGGCGAGTTCGTGGTCAAGGTGGGATTTGCGGGCAAGGCCTACGTGAAGAAAGTGTCTTTGGATTTCACGGGATGGAAGGAGTTTTCGTTTACCAAGGACCAATTCGATGAGAAACCGGGCAGCGAGTGGAGATGGGGCGAGGCGCCGATGTTTTTCTTCCAGGTTCCCGCCGGCAGTCTGTATTTGAGCGATTTCCATTTTCTACCGGCCCCGCCGGAAGAAAAACAGCCGGAGCCAAAGCGAAAGCGGCTGGAAGTTCCATTCACCCCAAAGCCGCCCGTGCTGGACGGCGAGCTGAACGATGAGTGTTGGCGTTCGGCGGCGACGGTGACTTTTGCCGGCAACGATGGGGGCGACAAGGCAACCATCAGCTTGCTTTACGACAAGGAGCGCCTGTATGTGGCCGGCAAATTTGAGGAGCCGATTGTCCGTTTGCCATCCAAAATGCGGCGAGACGACCGGTCGCTATGCACGGCGCCAAATTTTGAGATGTATTTCATCCCCAAGGGCATTAAAAAGTGTTTCCAGCTCGTGACCAATCCATCCGGCAGTCAGTGGGACGCGGTTTACGATGATCTCGATATGCGGATTGATAATGCGGATTGGAATGGGAACTGGAAGGCGGCTTCCTCCTACGGTTTCAACCTGTTCTGGACCGTGGAAGCGGCGATTCCGTTTGCGGATTTTGACCTGACCACGCCGCAAAAGGGCGACACGTGGCTGACAGGATTGTTTCGCCAGGGAGGTTCCGCGGGACTTTCCGGTTGGATGTATGGTGGCGGCAACTTCTTCAACATTGAAAAGAGTTTTGGCGAAATCGTTTTTGGCGACCAATGATCCTAAATCCCGCAATTGAAAAGTCCCGCCACAATGACGGCGGGCAAGCCTTGGTAGGGCGCGACCGCCGGGCGCGCCGTTGCGTTTCTCTGAAATGACCATTACCACTCAACCACCGCGGGAAGAAATGACGACCGATGTTTGCGAGACGCCGTTCCCGCCCGCGATTTATGGCCGTGAGCTCGACGAAGTCGAGCGCACCATTGCCGAGGTGATCGAGCGCATCTTCCGCGACGAGGACGGCATGATCCGTTCGGGTGTATACGGCAAAACGATGCAAGCCCTCAAAGCCGATGAGGTCGAAGACCGTCCGCACGGCATCGGCACATTTGTGGAGAACGCCGCCATGCCGCGTGAGTTGAAGCCCGTTTGGCTCAACTATGAAAATGCGGGACAAGCCAGTGGAAAGTATCTGCGCGCCTTGCTGCAAAAACATGCCGCGACCCGGGACCCCGCCACCCTTGCCCTGGCGCGCCGGACGTTTGCAGCGATCCAGCTTCTCTGGAAGAATGCCGCCGAACAAAACCCGTATGGACGCGGCTGGATCCCGAAACCGTACGCCGGCATCCGGAGCGTCGCAGAAATGTTCGAGTGCAGTGTGGACCAGTATGCGGATATCACGCTGGCATTGGAATCGTTTCATCATCAGGCGGCCACCGCCGACGAGAAGCTTGCCATCAAAGAAATGGTCGCGTCGTTCGCCGATTGGTGGATCGAACGCAATTACACGGCGGGTTACATGGGGCAAACCTGTTACTGGCGACAGTTGGGGCGCGCGCACGCAATCGGATTCTTTCTCTATCTGCACGCATTGGCCTACTCCTGGTATCCGCAGAAAAAGTATAAGGAAGGGTTCGATCTGTGGCTCGATTCGAGCCGCGCGCTGGTCTTCCCCTATGCCTGCGTCAATGGTTACGGACTTGCCGTTGAATGCATGGAGCGATTGCTGAAATTGCGGCCCGATTTGAAAGGCTTCTGGCTGGAGGCATCCGAGACAAACGTGGAACACATGCTCCGGCTCTCGGAGCAGCCTTACAACTATCCCAAAAGCAAAATCCGCATGCAGTTGAAGGCGTTCGTGGCCCATCATCTCGGCGCCGCGCACCGACTGCTGCCAGCCAAAGGCTACGACGCGCGGATGCGCGAACTGCTGGCCGCTTATAACAAGCGCGCCGATTTTTATCATCTCAGCCGCGGACTGCGCCTTGACGAACTCGATGAACGCGTCACGGGCAACGATTATCGCAATTGTTTCTTCGCCGAAGGCCACATCTGCTGGCTCGACGCCTACTGGACAATGAAAGAGCGCCAAGGGTGAACTGGTGAAGCTCCCCCTCAAATCCCGATCCTGCGACTACGGGATCGGAACTGGGCGGGCAAAGTAGGACAGGCATCACGTGGAACGTGACAAGTCTTGCCTGTCGGGGTGACTTGGACGGTGGAGGCGGTGATTCAATTACCAAGGCAGGATTTTCACCTGCTGGTCTATCAAAGAACGAAGGCTGCACTCCAAGGATTGACCCCGCCATTGACCCCTAATCTGGCGGCAGCAGCTTTTTCAACATCGAAAAACACTTTGGCGAAATCGTCTTCGGCGACTGAATGATGTCAGTTTTCGTATGGTCACAATAAACGGTTGCGCCCTCTATAATCAAGGGCTTACGTGGTGTCAAAAAACGAGTTTTTGAGGATGACG
>JACQHZ010000206.1 GCA_016198745.1 Verrucomicrobiota bacterium | reverse complement strand
GAGTAAATGTCGTCCAGGTTGTTCGCTATGGCGCCCTTGATGCGCTTTGGACTGGCATAATGCAGCGAGATGAAGGCGCTGCCGCCTGTAAAAGGAGATTGTGTTGCCTCGATGGCATGCGCGATGCCGAAATCCGTGAGTTTAAGGTTTTCCTTTCGGTCGATGAGGATGTTTCCCGGCTTGATATCGTTGTGAACAAGCTTGGCAGTTTCGTGCGCGTACTTCAATGCGGCGCAAAGTTGCACGAGCCATTTTTCGAGACGATCGTTGGCTTGGAAGACCTGCCCGGGTTGCCTTAGTTGCAGCGCCTTCAAAGAGGCGCCATCGATAAATTCCATCTGTAAGAAACCTACACCGGTCGTGTTGTCTCTTTCGAAACCATAGCAATGGACGATATTTGGGTGAGCCAGCCGTTTATTCTTGCGAGCCTCTCGGTCCAAGCGATTCAGCGCATCTTTGCTATTCAAGCGCGGGTCCATAATGAATTTCAGCGCGAATTCATCCCGATATTCGTGATCCCGCGCGAGCCAGACCTGACCCATGCCGCCTGCAGCAATCAGGCGGATGAGGACAAACCGGCCATTGTACAGCGGCTGCCCCGGTGCCAGAACGCTGACAGGCGGCACGGGCGGTGGCGACCGGGTCTCATCGTCCGTTGGCCTCGGTCGCGGGTGGTCCGTAAGCGTATCACCATCATGCGGATCAAAATGCCGGCAGGCGATCCCTGGCGCTGTCTGCGTCCGGATGGCTGGTTGCGTCGGCGGATCGACGGTCGGCGCGTCAAGCATGCCCCGCTCCGCTGACGTGTCGAGGGGACAGCGTGACAGAGGCGGCTCTGTTCTTCGCTCAGCCATGGCCGGGCCTTCGTCCGCGTCGTAACGATCGTCTTGCTCCGACGGGCGGGACAGCGCATGAACCCTCAGCCATGACAACCAGTTTCGATGTCGGACTTCTTCCACGATCCGCTTCAACCCATGCTTGAAATAGAGGGCGAGTGCCGTGCCGGCAAAACACCCAATGATCACAAAGATGAAAATACCGAGGAACAACCGGCCGCTGTAAGAAAGCGCCTGCGCCTTGCTAACGACGTAAAGGCTGCACAAAAAACCGATAAACAGGCCGACCACCACGCCGACAAACTCGGAAGCCGAGAGCGGCGCAAACTGTTCGGCGGCAATTTGTGCGGCGGGGTTCACTGCGGCCGCTGATCGCATCTCGACCTGTTCTGTCGTCATAACAGGACGGCCAGGGTCAACGCGACATAATGATCGTGTCGCGATCTTCGCCGGCCACCACCACTGGTACCACCATGTTCGTGAAGCGCCTGCCGGTCCCGCCAATTCCAACAGTCGAACGATTTCGAGCGCGCTCTGCGGGCGTCGCGCCGGGTCTTTCGCCAGACAAGCGGCGACGGTTTCCTCCCATATCTTGGGAATCGGCTGCCCGACAATACCGAGTTCCTTGCGCCGTTGCGTCATGCTCGGTGGCGCTTGCTCGCGCATCTGCCGTAAGATGTCACCCGAATAAAACGGCGGTTTGCTGGTCAGCAAACTGTAAATTGTGGCACCAAGGGCATAGATATCATCCATTGCGCTCGGGGGTTCTCCAGCCATCTGCTGCGGACTCGCGAAGTGCGGCGTGCAGCCGCGTCCAACCCGCTCGCAAATGCTCATCGAACAGGAGAATCCGATGATCCGGATGTCTCCCCACTTGTTGATCATCAGGTTTTGCGGCTTGAGGTCGTGATGAACAATCCTGGCCGTTTCGTGCAGGTATCCCAGGGCGTCGCAGAGTTGCAAAACCCATTTCCCAATTTCGTCAGCCTCGAACACCATGTTTGAACGCTCCATCCGCATTTGTTGAAGCGTGTCGCCCTCGACATACTCCATCACAATGAACCCAACCTCGTCGTCTTGGTGGAAATCGTAAACCCGGACGATGTTGGGATGAGTCAGCTTCCGGGCGCGGTGGGCTTCCTCGCCCAACTCATCCATCGCCGCGTGGTCGGGCTGCATGTGCTGAGGAACAAATTTCAGCGCGACTTCTTTGCTGTTCATCTCCCGGTCGGTTGCCAACCAGACCTCCCCCATGCCTCCGCGACCGAGCATCCGGCTGAGGGTGAACCGGTTCATGAGCACCTGACCCGTCTTCACGTCGTAAACGGGAACGGACGGGGACGATGGTTTCGGCGAGTCAGCCGGCTCGATGAGCACAATGACCTTGACCTGCTGGCTGGCCTTGAGTTCCGGACACTCCAGGACGAGCTTTCCGTCCTCCCGCACGTTGGCGTTCTCTTCGATGGCGATCATGAGGCGCCTTTCCTAAAAATGGGCCACGACGGCTTGGTTCCTGGATGGTTCGAACCATGAAGTTCCCGGGTGGCTTTGTCGTCCGCCACGGCAAACAGGCAAAACGCATCTTTTTTTGGCTTGTAAAAGAACGTTTTGCGCATTACGCTTTCGTCATGAACGCGTTGCTTGAATCCGCCGAGAAAATCCTGGCGCAGATGAGCCGCGCCGAAAAGGCGCAAATGTTGCAATGGACCGCGCAGGATTTGGGGGAGGCATGGCCCGGAATCGAGAGCCATCCCGGCGTTTGCGGCGGAGAGACCTGCATCGCGCGCACGCGCATTCCGGTTTGGGTTCTGGAACGCGCCCGGCAACTCGGGGTGAGCGAAGCGGATTTGCTGCGAAGTTATTCCGCGCTCGCAGCGGTGGATTTGGCAAACGCATGGGGCTACGTCCGCGCTCACCGCGCCGAGATCGAACAGGCCATCCAGGATAACGAAGAGGCGTAAGTGGCGCGGTTTTATTCCAACGAGAATTTTCCTCTGCCGGTCGTGAAGGAATTGCGACGATTGGGGCACGATGTGTTGACTTCTCTTGACGCGGGCAATGCCAATCAGCGAATCGCGGATGCCGAGGTGCTGCAGTTTGCCAGTCAGGAGGGACGAATCCTGCTGACTTTGAATCGCAAACATTTTGTGCCGCTTGCAGAATGGCCGCAAAAAGGCGCAAGAGGCACAAAGGGGAGGGAAAGTTGTCCGCTTTTTGCGACTTTTGTGCCTTTTTGCGGCCAATTTCTGAGTTTTGCAAGAGCCTCTCATGACTCTTCGAGCGCACTTTGACGGCACAGTGATTGTGCCGGATGAACCGGCGGATTTGCCGGTGAACGTCCCGTTGGACGTGGAAATCAAGGCCGCCAACAGCATCTCGCCGGAGGTGGCCGCTGCCATGGAGTCGGCCCATGACCCCAAGGTGATTGCGGAGAAGTTGGCCGCATTGAAGCGCATTGCGTCACGCGCCCGCAAGCGACATGACCCCCTCATCCCAGATGAAATGCTGCGTCGCGAACATTTATATGACGATCGGGTATGAACATTTTGGTGTCCACCAAAATGAACCTCAACCACAGTGGACCCGGCGCGGAAAGATTCACCACCAAGGCGCCAAAGCCTGCCCCCAGCGGAAGCGGAGGACACAAAGGCTTGCCACCTCGTAGTACGGGGCAAGCGGTTCCACGTGGGCTGAACGCCAACCCTCGCTTCCCGCCTGTTCGCCGCGACGAACGGGCAGGCCGCGGAAACAGACAGAGGATTGCGGAATATGGGCTGCTCGCCCATCGCGCAACCCGTATTCCACATGGCATGCTTCCGCTGATCCGGTGTTCTTCTTGGTGTCTTGGTGGTACACCCCTTCGCATGGAACAGCTTGCCTCCTTGACACCGGTCGTGGTTGGCTCTACGATTCATCGCATGGGAAGAGTCATCGTCCAAATCAAGTTGGCCAACCTCGGTGACCTGGTGGTTCGGAACCGGCGGTTGTCCAAAAACAAACCGCGTCAAGCGAAAACAGATGCTTTGGTGGACACAGGCGCCACTTGCCTTTACCTGAAACCAAGTGTGATCCGCCAGCTGGGACTCCACCGAGTGGGATCGACCGCCTTGCAGACAACCAACGGCGTCTGTCGGAGGAAAATTTACGAGCCGGTGTGCTTGGAACTGATGGGACGCAAGGGGCATTTCGACGTCGTCGAGGTGGCGGAGTCGGTGCCCAATCTCTTGGGGCAAATCCCCTTGGAATACCTGGATTTCGTCGTGGACGCCAGAGGTCAAAGACTCATCCCTAATCCCAAACATCACGGGCAGTGGATGGCCGAAGCGTACTGCGCTTGAAAGACGTGGCACGCCACCGCTAAAGGGTGGCAAGGCTGAGCGGAGAGGCGCGGAACCGAAGGATTCGCCACCAAGACTCAGCGCGGCTTCGTCGCGCTGAGTGTCGGCGGTCGTCGTCGCCGGTAAAATCTTCCAAAAAAGGATTTTGGACACCGGGGAAGGCATAAAAACGGCGTCCGGTTCGACGATTACTGAATGGATCTTGCGATTCATGTCTCCTTTCTGTCGCCGCGCGACCAATGATGGATTTCGCGGATGCTGGTTGTCACCAACGTCATCTCGCCGTCTTGAAACACGAATTTGAGGTTCCCGCCGCAAAACAGGTGGTCCGGCTTGATGCTCGATGATTGGCCGAAGGTGCAGCCCAGGATGCGCGCCAGACCGCTCGGACGGTCATCCCGTCCGGTTCGGAGAGTCGCCTCCCGCTCGGAAAGCATCCGGAAATCGTAGGTCGTGTGTTGGGTGACCACCCGGAGCCAATCGCCGGGGCGGAGTTGTTGCAGATCAAATTCATGCCCGTTGGCGCCGTTCTGTCGTTCGATAAACGACAGCCAGTCCGGTGCAAGTTCAGGCGGGAACGGTGGTTCAGCATTCATCACGAAAAGCAGCGCCCTGGCGCTAATGTGTGTGAACACTACCGATAGTGAGGTGTTCCTTGCAAGCGCAAATTCCCCTTCTTTGCATGGTCGCTCAATGCAACTTAACGACCGGCCATCAATCCAAGCCGCGAAAGGGATTGACCACCTTCACTCCATCGTAATTCTGGCCGTCCGAAAGGTCCTCCGAGTAGAGGATGGGCGCCCCGAGACGACGGGTGGCCGCGAGCACCGCGGCATCCCAGTAACTGAGTTGGTGGCGACGGCAGAGCCGACGGGCTTCCTCGAAAAGCGCCATATCCGTTATGACGAGGGGCCGTTGCAGGAGTGCCGTCACCATCCGGTCGCAGTGGCCGACGTCAATGGCCAACCGGGCTTTGTTCCGGGCGTTGTGAAAAAACTCCTGCACAACCTGCATGGACATGCCGAAGTTGACTGTGCCAAGAAGTCGAAGGCCAGCCTCCGCCTTGGCACGGTCGGCGGGGTCCTTCGAAGCCGCGTACAGCAACACGTTGGCATCGAGGACCGCATCAACGTTCATAGGTTTTCTCGCGGCTGGGCTTGTAACCGAGCACCAAGTTGGCTTTCCGGAAGAGGCGAACCAGTTCCTCGCGGTTCGTGCGTTCTTCATCCTTGCCATCGTCCGTCAGCACTGGAGCCTGGCCACGGGCGAACAGCCGCAGGTAGCCGCGCACGACGGCGCTCAGGCTGGTCTGGCGCTTGGCCGCCTCCACCCGGGCGGCTTGGTACACATCATCCTCGACGCTCAAGGTTATATTTTTCACAGTTTCAGTGTAGCTGCGGAACTGTGGGATGTCAAGTCCATGGAAAAGGGCTGTCATCCTGCCACGTTGCGCAATTCAGGCGACCGCGTACTCTTCTGTCATCCACTGACTCATGTGGCACATCCGCCCCCGGCTGTGATGGTCCCCTCAGTTCACAGCCGGGGGCGGCTGTGCCACATCAAAAGCTCAAATTATGACCGCTTTGAGTATAACACAACCTGATTGAAATTGAAATTCTCGGCTGGAAAGAAGCCGGCTTGCTCAAACCTTCAATGGCGCGACTGACACGGCGTGTGAACGCTGAGAAAAATCTGTTGCAACGGAAAATTGGGCGATTTTCATCCGCCGATCTGCAAAGGGTGCGGCGTGCATGGAACGGGCACGTTGACCAAGGCCACGACTTCAACTTCGTGCAGAAAAAATCAGCGCCAGACCAACCGCCGATCTCTGTCCTTGACAAACAATCTCTTTTCTGACTATATTCAGTCATGAAAATGGTCAACATTGCAGACATGAAAGCCCGGTTTTCAAGGCATCTTGCACTGGTGCAAAAGGGGGCGGAGATTTGTGTGTGTCGGCATAACAAGCCCGTTGCCCGGATGGTTCCTTTGAGACCGCGAGCCGCGCTTGCGACGCGCGGCGGCATGAAGGGCGCCCTGACATCCGAATGGCGGATCACCGGCGATTGGGACGGCGTCACTTCGCTTTTTAGCGCAACCGAGCTTCGGCGCCTGGGCGATGCGCGCCGAAAGTCCAACGGATCATGATCTACCTTTTGGACACGTGCGCCTTTATCCGCTACGCGTTTTCAAATGAGAAACCACTGGGCGCTTTTGTGGAGAAAGCGTTGGCTGATGAAACGGCGGTCATTGCCTGGTCCCCGCTGCTTGCCGTGGAATTGGAATACGCACGCCGCAAGCGCCGGCGTTCCTTTGTCGGCGCCGCTGTCGCACTGGTGGAAAAGGTCGCGCGGGCCGAGCGTTGGGAATGCCTGGCTTTTGATGATCGGTCCGCAGCGCAAATCCCTTATTTGTTCGCGGCCGGGCTGACGGACCCGTTTGACATCATGATTGCCGCCACCGCGCTGGCCTATGACGCGGCGCTTTTGACCTGCGACGCCGTTTTGGGGAGGGTTCCAACTCTCCGGGTGGTGTGGTAACGAGGCCGACCACGGATGCCAGGGAACCACGCTGTAGTCGCGGTACGGGCTGTCGGATGCAGCCGGATCCAGGTGCGGCTTTTCAACCCGGTCCGCAATGAAATCATATCCGCAGTCGCAGCGTTGCGCTGATGCTGGATTCGTGACGCCGCACTTTGGGCATTCCTTCATCCTTCCCTCCCTGATCTCCCGTGGTCATGCTCAAGACGACGCGCATCGCGGCGCAGCCGATCCATCTCCGTCGCCGGGGACGGCAGGTCCCGCCGCGGCGGCGACGACCTCGCCGGGTCCGAGGCAGGGGCAGCCTCGACACGGCCGCCAACAGCCGCTTCAATCGTCTCAATCGCAGACGCTTTCCATCGCCGGCGGCCGGTTGGGCCGCTCCAGCAAAAAATACCATCCTCTATGAAAACGCCGTTCTCCATTCGCACACGATCAAACACGATCACCTGGTCGGGTGGCAGCCGTCGGAGCCAGACTTCACGACATCGCTCGCGCCAGCTTTCCAAGCTCATTGTGCCGGCAGCCAGTTCTCTAATATCCGCGAAGGGTTTGATGGTAATATCCCCATTCCGGAACGCCACCGGTTCGCCAACGGGCGAGACAAGCATCCAGCCCTGTCGGTGCAAAGTCAGGGCCATGGCGGCGCCGAGCACCGCCATGACACGTTCTTTCCGTTCAGCCGCAGTGGATGCGCCTTCCATGCCCTGCCCCACGCGGGCGGCAAAAGTCTCGGCGTCCCGATTCAGCAGGACCGGAACGTCTTCGACAGCGATTCCCATCAACATCTCCGCGTGCTTTTCCACAAGCCACGTCCATATTGCCGGATAAGGTGAATCGTACGAATTCATGGATCGTGAGGCTCTTGCAAAACTCAGAAATTGGCCGCAAAAAG
>JACQHZ010000218.1 GCA_016198745.1 Verrucomicrobiota bacterium | reverse complement strand
GCGCGGGTGGTGGCGCCGCCGATGAAGCGGGTGGCCAGGATCTTCGCGGGAAGCGATTCGCCTTTGCGCGCAATGCGCTCGCACAGCATGGCAAACAATTCCGCCCCCATCTTCTCCAGCGGCTGACGCGTTCGGGTGAGTTGCGGACAGGCCGTCTCCTGCAAATCCAGGCCGGTGCCGCCCGCCACGCTCACGTCACGCGGCGCCTTGATGCCCCGTTGCAACAGCCCCGCGACCACCTCCAGGGCCATGACATCGCTGACACAATAGACTGCGTCCGGCGCCTCCGCAGGTTGCGCCTTCCATTGATCGAGCAGCCGGCCGGCCAGATGCCCCTCGGCATCGGCGTGGCGGTCCACCACAACCGATCGGCACGTGATCGACCGTCCCAGTTCATACCCCAAGCCGTTGACCAGACCGGCCAATCGCAACTGGCTCGAGAGGGATTCCTCGAGCGGCCAGTAAAGCATCAACACGACCCGTTGGCGTCCGGTTTCCCGCCAAGCCGCGCCCAACCGCAAACTCGCGTTGTAGTAATCCGGCGCCACAAAATTCGCGCAGGCTGAATCGGACGGCGGGTTGATCTCGACCACCGGTTTGCCGTTACGCTCATAGGCTTGCCGAATCTCGTCCGAAAGCCCTGGAGGAAAGCCAATCAGACCGTCCACATCCCCGCGTTGGGCCAGCAAACGCTCCTGCGCACGCTCCGTCTCGCGCGCCTCCTGCGGCAGCGGAAGCAGATGAATGTTTCGCTGCGACTTGGCGGATGCTTCCATAACCCCCGCGCAAATCTGCCGTCCCCATCGCGAGCCCAGGGAGTCGTCCGGCATCGGAAAACTCAGCGCAATGCGCAAATCCTGGCGTTTGCCGTCGTGTTTCGAAAGGAGGAACGTGCCGTTGCCGACCGCCGTGCGAATCCGTCCCTCTTGGGCGAGATGACGGAACATGCCCTGGACGGTTGGCATGCTCACGCGCAGGCGACCGGCCACCTCCCGAATGGTGGGCAGCCGGCAGCCGGCTTTCCGGTCCGGCCGCGCCAACTCCGCCAACAAATACTGCCGGACCCGCTCCGCCGGGCGAAGCCCGTTGCCGTGACGCCCTGGCCGCTCCCGCTTTCGCGAGTATGAACGCTTGGTCATAATGTTTTCATACAATATTTTATAAAGTATGCAACATTATTTTATTATTATTTTATAACTAAAAAAAGAACCTCCCTCCTTCCAGACGCAATAGATAATCCCGAAAGACATTCGGGGTTGCCCTACCAATTTTCAACTGTGCGCGAAGATTCATGTGTGAAAAACCAGCGGCTTTCCAACAACAAAAAGAAAGGCAAAAATAATGACAAGTGCGGCAACAAGTTTTTCTTATTGCCACGTCACGCTAATGGGTGACACCTTTCTCAAATGAAAATTCAGATAGTTGATCGCGGGACCGTTTATCAGGGTAATACCGATGCGACTCGACGGAGTTGCATCTGCCCTTCCATTTGCGTGCTCCCAAGCGAACGCTGGCTTTGCACGGGGTCGGCCGCGCCGCTGAACTGCGGTTGCCCTCCGGCGAATGGGCGTGTCAGTTTGAATTGAACAAGCCATACCACGACACCGCGCCGTGGCGGCACTGCTCGGTGTTGATGTTTTCCAGCGACGAAGGGAAGACGTGGCCCCGGCATGTGCTCGTCAGCGACGATCCGGAGTTGCGTTTTTTTTTACTGGGATCAACGGCCCGGCGTTCTCGCCAACGGCCGAATCCTCGACGCGTTCTGGACCTTCGACCGGAAAACTGCCGTGTACTTGAACATCCACGCCCGCGAGTCGCGCGACAACGGTCGCACCTGGTCGGAGATGTGGGACGCGGGCATCCCCGGTCAGCCCGCGCCGCCGGTTTCGCTTCCCGACGGCAGGATCGCGCTCGTTTATATGGATCGTACGAAAGCGCCCGCGCTCAAACTCCGTCTCAGCAGCGATGGCGGACGCTCCTGGCCGAAGGAGACGGAAATGGTTCTTTACGAAGCCAAACTGCCCACGCAAACCTGGGACAAGAAATCAATGCAGGACGCCTGGAGCGAGATGGGCAAATTTTCCGTCGGTCTGCCCGCCACTGCCACCACCCGAAACGGCGATGTGCTGATCGTCTATTACGCGGGCACTCACACAAATCAAACGGGAATCGAATGGGTTCGCGTTTGCCCATAAAGTGCATAGGCAGATTTTCTTATTTGACAAATATTGCTAAAACGATTATTCTTTGGCATCCTTAATTGCTAAAACGATTATTCATCGCAGAATTGATTTATGGTGCGACTGCAAGATATTGCCTGCCAGGCTGGAGTCAGTCGGGCAACCGTTTCAGTCATTCTGAACCACAAGGGTAAAGCACTGCGAATCAGTGAAAACACCCGTCGGCATGTCCTGGGTCTGGCCAACCGCCTCGGGTATTGCCGCAACGAAATCGCCCGATCGGTCGTCACTGGAAAAACCAACGCCATCGGTTTTCTGGTTGGATGCCCATCCACCGAGCATTGTGCCCGCCTGCTGGACGGAATCATGCAGACAGCCTATGGCAATGGTTATGTTGTCAAAGTGTTGACCGCGGAGCCAGCTCGTAGCGCCCAGGACATTGCAAGAATATGCATGGGGCACCGTTTGGCGGGATTGATCGCCTACGGGCTGTCAGACCGGGATTTCATTTTCGAACTGCATCAGCAGCTTTTCAAGAGCAATATCTCCCTTGCCATCGCGGCCGGTCGCAATTGCGGTGTCGATCAGGTCATAAGCATCTCGCCCAACAACGTGCAGGGAGGAGGTCTGGCGTTCAAGCATCTCCACGCGCGAGGATATCGCGCGTTCGCCATTGCCGCAGAGTATTGGCAAGCGACATGGGCCGCGGAACGTGTTGAAGGTTTTGTTACTGCAGCGGGTGAAGCCGGCTTCCCCATTCCGGACGCGCAAATTTATCGTGCCGAAGGAACCATTTCACCCGAAAAAGATGAACTCGCAAACTGGCTCCCCGCCCCAAACAATGCGGGCATTTTTTGTGTATCGGATTATGCGGCGTTGACGGTCATCGGATCTCTGCAAACGGCTGGAATCAAAGTTCCGGAGGACGTCGCCGTGGTCGGCTATGGGAATCTTACTTTCGCCAGGTTCTCCCGGCCAACCATCACCAGCGTGGAAGAACATCTCGCCGAAATCGGCGGCCACACGGTGCGTCAGTTGCTCAATCGAATCCAGGCCGCGGAAGGAATCGCCGCAGGCGAGGCCCGTTCGGAAACACTGGAGGTCGAATTGGTGGCGCGACACTCATCCCAACCCCGGCAACGGGAGGTTTCCACAACCGTCCCTGAAAAACGATGAGAACACACCGTTCCCTTTCAGCCAGAAAAGGGTTCACGCTCATTGAATTGCTCGTGGTCATCGCCATCATTTCGCTGTTGGCGGCCCTCCTCTCGCCCGCCCTGAAATCCGCCCGCGAGAAAGCCCGGCAGATCAAGTGCCTCAACAACCTCAAGCAGATCGGAGTGGCCTTTTTCCTCTATTCCCAGGAGAACGATGATTACTCGGTCCCTTTCTACTACGACTACATGACGACGCTCGGCTGGTCCGTCCCAACCCGCCCGTACTACAAGAACACCGAGATGATCAAATGCCCTTCCGCGCGATTGATCACCGGGCTATGCTCCCGACCAGAAGAATACTCGACGAGTTGGAATACCACTCCACCGGCCGCGTATGACCTGAATCTGAACGGCTGGGCCGCAGGCCCGCCGATACCTCCCTGCAACGTTATTTCCGGGACCTATGCCACCGATGCGGTCAAACTTGGCCGGATTTCCAGGCCCGCGGAAACCGCCTGGCTCTGGGACGGCCAGTACGGCTCATGGACTATCAGCGGGGGCGGCAGCAATATATTTGCCAGCCTTGCCCAAAGCGCCAGGCACGGCGGCTTGATCAACATTCTCTTCTGCGACGGACACTGTGAAGTGGTTGGAATGAATCGCAATATGCCCGATGAGCAGTTCAGGATTGACGAATGACGGCGAGAGGCGAGCGATATGGAGAGCAACCGCTTGGTGAAATCACAATTCCGCAAAATGACTTTGACCCGGCTCTTTCTGTTTGGACTGTGGGCGATAATCCTCCAATCCGCGGGCCAGGCTGCCGTCACCCTGGTGGAGGATGGGAAAGCGCAATGCGCGATCGTGGCTGGCGCTGACGATGCCCCCAACACCAGGACCATGTCGTTAAGACGCTCGCAGTACACCTACCTCCCCCCCGCCAATGCGCTGGCCGAGTCTGCAAGCGACCTCGCGGATCATTTGAACGAAATCGCTCAAATCTGGAACGCGGACTCCCGAGTTCCCGTGGTGGGGAAGAAAGAGGATGCCCATACGAAATACCGCATCCTGCTTGGGTCCGTGGCCATCAAGGAATATGCCCTGGAGAAAGAAGCGGCCGCACTGCCTTACCCTGCTTACATTTGCCGGGTCATCGGCCATGACCTGCTGATCTTTGGCTCATCCGCCAAAGGCACCGCCAATGGCATCTACGGGTTTTTGCAGGATGAACTGGCCGTGCGCTGGTTCGGGCCGCAGGACCTCTTCCGCATCATTCCCAAACGGGCCACCATTACCGTGGACCACCTGAACAAACAGGTGGTTCCGTCATTTCCCGGAAGATTGTTTGAGGTCGCCGTGTATGTGGAGCATCCCGCCTATCTCTGGGGCAGCCGGCGCATGCGGATGGCTGAGTCCCGGGATGACCGGGAGCCATTTGTCAACGCCAGCCACTATCTGTACCGGATATTTCCGCCTTCGGCTTACGCCCAGAACCATCCCGAGTATTATGCCATGCGCGGCGGGAAACGAATGAGCGG
>JACQHZ010000205.1 GCA_016198745.1 Verrucomicrobiota bacterium | reverse complement strand
GTTCAACGGTTTCCACCCACCTGTCCCCCTCTGAAGGGGGATCAGAGGGTGTCCCCAAGGTGGGGGGCAGGCAGGGAGGGGGTTCACGGTTCAACGGTTGGCGGTTTTCAGGTTCATTCCCGTTGTGGCAAAACCACATTGGGAAGGGTGTGTCAACCTTGAACCCGCGTGGCGGCTGGGCCGCTGGGGCTTGGCAGCCCTGAACCGTGAACTTTGAACCATGCCAAGAAAAAAAGGTTGCAGTCTTTCGCGTTTGACATACACTTTGACGCAACCAAAGGAGGATCATGAGACGCTTGCCCTTTCACAGCGCCAGGTGTGTTTGCGGTCTGTTGATGACGTGCCAGTTCGGCTTGCAGGCGGTTTACGCCAACCGTTTTCCCGAACGATTGGGAGGGGGATCGGTGGTCCATCCGCTTGTGTCGGATATTCTCCAGGAGGCGCCGACGCACAAGAGCATTGTGACCACCATTTTCTGGGTGGGCGAGATGGCCAAGCCGCGCTCCGGCTGGTCGGACAATCTCGACAGCGCCTGGGACCGCCGATGGAAGGAAAACTTCGGAGGACTTGACAGCCCGATCTATCGAAGGGGTTTTTTCCCAGCCAGATTCCAGCCCAAACAGAATCCCTTTTATGTGGCGCTGCCGTTCAACGATATCAATCATCCCGAATACCTGGATGTCTGTCCGATACTCCAATCTTTCAAACTCAGGAAGGCGTCGCGGACATCCTCGGTTTGCAAGAACCGCTGGATTGAGATCTCATATAACGGGCGATCATGTTTTGCGCAGTGGCAGGATGTGGGACCGGTTTTCACCGACGATTATGACTACGTGTTTCGAGGGGAGACGCCCCGGGCGCACGGACGGGAGATGGCCGGTTTGGATGTTTCACCTGCAGTTCGTGATTTTCTTCATCTCAGGACCACCTGCCGGACCAACTGGCGATTTGTGGATGACGCCGATGTCCCCACCGGACCGTGGAAAGAGGTCGTCACCCGTTACTGAACACCCGCGAAACACGCGCCAGTTTCCGCCCTTATGAGCGAAAGGCTTCAAATCGTGAGCGGCCAGCCGTCCTGGCGCTTACGCTCCGACCGGGTGCAGATGACCGTGACGCGCCTTGGCGGGCATATTGCGCCCGTGGTTTTTGACCGCAAACGGCGTCGGATACAGCCCTTTCATGTCTCCCCCTTCTCCCTGGAAAAGACCGAACGCGGTCTCGCGCCCATTCTCAAGGTGTTGCGGGGCGATTTCTTTTGTCTCCCCTTTGGCGGGAACGTGAAGCCTTTTCGCGGCGAACGCCATTCGATTCACGGTGAACCATGCAACCGATGCTGGGACCATGTCTCGCAGAAATCCGAGGATGGGGTGCATACCCTGACTTTGCGGATGAATCTTCGCGTGCGGCGCGGGGTTGTCACCAAACGCATCCTTCTTCGGGATGGTGAAGACGCGGTTTATCAGGAACACACCATCAGCGGCATGAAGGGACCGAATTGCCCGGGTCATCATCCCAACCTGCAATTTCGATCTCGCGGGCGGATTGCCGTCAGCCCTTTTCTATGGGGATCCACCTATCCGCATTTGATTGAGCGGCCCGAAGATCAGAGTTACTGCGGACTCAAACCCGGTGTTTCTTTTCGCATTTTGGGAAAGGTTCCGCTCATCTACGGCGGTGAAAGCGATCTCTCGATTTATCCCGCTCGCCGCGGTTTCATGGACGTGATCCAGATTGTGGCCGACCCCAAACTGCCGGTTGCCTGGAACACCGTGACCTTTCCCGAAGAAGGTTGGCTCTATTTTGCTCTGCGCGATCCGAAGGTGTTGCGCCAGACGTTGATGTGGTTCTCGAATGGCGGTCGTTATTCCCCGCCGTGGAATGGGCGCCATGTGAATGTCCTTGGATTGGAGGATGTGACGTCGTATTTTGGGGAGGGACTCCCTCTCTCCGCGCAGCCCAACCCGTGGAACAAACGCGGCGTCCCCACCGCGCTTGACTTCAACCCATCGCAGCCGACCTCGATTCGTTATATCATGGGCATCGCGCCGGTGCCGCGAGGGTTCACGCGCGTAAAGGACCTCCGTTTCGAGGACAACCGCGTCGTTTTCATCGGCGATCACGGACGCGCATCCGCCAGGGTGGATTGGCAGTTCGCGCGCGCGCCATCGCCACAAGGATAGGAAAAGTGATCCGGTTCTTTGCGCAGAAGCGCGAGAGTCGGGAGCGATGGCCCCTTGATCCCGGTCAAATCGCCGGTCATGGGGTTAACGGTGGGTCGCGGTGATTGAGATCGTGTTTGACCCCGTTCTCCTCGAAAGAAGTGGCCGGCCGTGAACCCCAAAACCTGAGTCCTGGTCGCCGTCGTCGCCGCCCGCCACAGCGGATTGTGGCGAACAACCTGAACAGTTACGTATGAACAAAAGTACACGCCGCATAAACTTCCGGACTGTTCTTGCGCGGGTGCTCTCCGCGTTCGGCCCACAGCATTGGTGGCCGGCGGATTCTCCCTTCGAGGTCTGCGTGGGCGCGGTGCTCACGCAGAATACTGCCTGGACCAATGTGGAGCGCGCCATCGGCCGGCTGAAACAAGCGCGCGCGCTTCAAGCACCACGACTCCTGGCGATGACGCATCGCCGCCTGGCCCATCTGCTTCGCCCCACCGGTTATTTCAATGTCAAAGCGCGACGGCTGAGAGCGTTCCTTTCTTTTTTCTCAAATTCGTTTCACGGGTCCATCGCCTGCATGAAAAATCGCGACCTGAATTCGTTGCGCGAACAATTGCTGGAGGTGCCCGGTGTGGGACGCGAAACCGCGGATTCGATCCTGCTTTACGCGTTGGAAAAGCCGATTTTCGTGGTGGACGCCTACACGCGCCGCATCTTCTCCCGACATCAATGGATCCAGGGAAACGAGGATTATGACCTCATCCGCCTCCGGGTGGAAGCTTCATGGAAGGGTTCAGATCCGTCTTCAAGAGTGCGGGACTTCAACGAATTGCACGCCCTTTTGGTCGCCGTCGGAAAGAACTTCTGCCGTCCTTCCAGTCCCCTTTGCGGGGAATGTCCCTTGGCTCAAATGCTCCCAAGGCGAGGATCGTTGCCAACGCTATTGCCGGCAAAAAACGCCACCCGGTTGCGTAAGTGCCCCTTTCAGAAGAAGTTACAAAAAAAGATTGTTGACCTGAATCTGGGGATGTGATAAAAAACAAATCACGCTGTGAAATCTTCATTTACCCGGATGAAATGGAACGCTTATCCGATCGCACTGGTTGCGCTCGGTCTCGTGTTGCTCGGCTGCGAATCAACATCCCAAGGCGGCGCTTCGCCCAATGCGGACGCTGTTGCGCTGGCGGAGGACCTCCCTTCCGCGACGGAAGTGAGCCCTGAAACTGCAATGGCTGAAGCCAAGGTGGTGATGGAAGCGAAATCAGCGGCTGAAACCAAATCGGCAGCCGAATCAAAAGGCGAAGACGCATCCAAAACGGAAGCGAAAACAGTGGCAAAGGCCGAAACCAAACCGGAAACGGCCCCCGATCCAAGTGCGGTGCCGACGGAAGTGAAAACGCCTGCCGCCACCGCCGAAAAGTCGGAAAGCGCCACGGCGCCATCTGGAGAAACGTCGGTCGATTCCGTCAAGACCGAAGTGCCGGCAACAGAAACCAAAACCCCATCCACGGAAACGAAACCACAAGAGACGGCCGCACCCGTGGTGGAAACCAAAGCTGCGGAAACCAAACCGTCAGAGGCCGCCCCCGCCGCGTCGGAACCTGCGCCGGCAAAAACCGAAACTTCTGCCCCCGCTTCTTCCGAAACCGCACCCGCCAAAACAGAAGGCGAACCCCCGAAATCGGAGGCAAAAGGGGAGAGCGCTCCTCCGAAGACGGAATCTGCGTCCGGCGAACCCCGGGGGGAAGGTGTTGCTTCAGCCCCGAAAAAAAACATCCCTTTCTACGAAGGTCTTGTGGTTCTGGTCAATCCCAACAAGAAATTCGTGGTTGTGGATTTTCAACCTGGAAGCGTGCCGCCGCTTCATTCCCGGTTAGGCGTGTACCGGGATGAGGATTTCGTCGGCAGTATTCGCATCACCGAACCCATCAAACCGCCGTTGGCCTCGGCAGACATCCTCAACGGCGTCTTGCGCCGGGGCGATGTCGTTCGTTAAAAAATTCCCCAACCCTTTTCCTCCCATGCGAACCCTTCTTTACATCAGCGGCCTTCTGATCGCCCTCGGCGTCAGCCTGATCGTCCGGGCTGAGACCGCCGACGATTTCCTCAAGGCTTATTTTCAGATTCAGGACGGTGACGCCGCCGAGAAAGGCGGTGAAAGCGCAAAAGCTGTTGAGAAGTATTCCGCCGCCTTGAAAATTCTCCGCGACATCAAACGCGCCGATCCCAATTGGAATCCCAACATCATTGCCTACCGCAGCAAGTATTGCGCCGACCACATCCAGAAAGGCGGCGGACAAGTGCCGCCCGAAGAAGCCGCACCGGCGCCCCCGCCGGGAGTTCCTTCCGCTCCAACAACCGAGGCGGCGCCCACCGCTGTGGACACCGTCCCACCCGGCGCCACGCCGCCCAAGGAGGACACCCCCCCTCCCGCCATGCGCCCTTCCGAACGAATCGCCAATCTCGAAAAGGAACTCCAGGAGGCGCGCGAAGAAGTTCAACGGCTCAAGCAGGAAAAGGAATCCCTGGAAAATCGCCTGAAGAAGGCAGAGGACGACCTCAAGTCCGCCACCTCCGCACATGATGACCTCCAGAAACTCAAGCAGGAAAAGGAATCCCTGGAGAACCGCTTGAAAAAGGCGGAAGAGGACCTCAAATCCTCCAGCTCCGCCAGCGATGAGCGCGTCCAGGCGCTGCTGAAGGAAAACAATTCGCTCAAAGAAAAACTGGCGGAGACCGAAACCAAACTCAAAGAAGCCACCGCCGGCACCCAGGAACAGACCGCCGCCTTGAAGGCCGATCTGGAAAAAGCCCAGGCCGCCCTGGAGGCCGCGAAAAAAGAGGGCGCCGACTTGCGCGCCTCCAACGAGACGCTCAAAAAGGAACTGGAAGAAACCCGCGTGCAACTCAAAACCGCACAGGAAGGTCCCGCCGCCACCGTCGTGCCGGAAACGTTTCAGATGTTGCAAAAGGAAAATGCGCTCCTGCGTTCGATTGTTGATCGTCAGTTCCAGGAAGACGGCAAACGCATCGCCGCTCGCGACGCCATGACCCAGGAACTGAAGGACCTCGGCTCGAAAACCGATGCCCTCCGCGCGCAACTGGAAATTTTGCAAACCCCGCTGACGCCGCTTTCGGACGAGGAACGGCAACTGCTGAAGACCCCGCCCGCCACCCTGCGACCGGGATCGGATGACCCATCCAAACTCAAGGGGGTTGTCAAACGCAACGAGACCGGCGATCATGGCGCCAAGCTCACCGGTGAAAACGCGGCGCTCGCTGCCGAGGCGAAGGCGTTGTTCATCAAGAGCGATATCGCTGGCGCCGCCGCCAAATACGAACAGATTCTTCAGAACGCGCCCGACAATCTTGTCGCCCTTTCCAACCTCGGCGTCATCCGGTTTCGCCAGGGACAACTGCCGGAGGCTGAAAAAGCGTTGAAGGCCGCTCTCGCCATCGAGCAGCAGGACGCTTTTTCGCTCTCGGTGCTCGGCATTGTCTTTTTCAAACAAAACCGGCTTGACGAAGCAGTCGGCGCGCTCACCCAGGCCATCGCGATCAATTCAAGCAACCACGAGACTCACAACTACCTCGGCATCACCTACAGTTCCAAAGGCTATCAGGAGGCCGCTGAAAAGGAACTGATCAAGGCTGTCGAACTCAAACCCGACTACGCTGACGCGCATTTCAATCTCGCTGTGGTCTATGCCTCGCAAACGCCGCCGTCCGTCGAACTGGCGCGCAAGCACTACAAGAAATCGCTCGAACTTGGAATGGACAAGGACCCTGAACTCGAGAAACTGCTGAGCAAATAGCCGTCCCGATTTTCAGGCCGCGAAATGCAGGCGCCATCGCTTCATGGCGGCCGAATGGCTTCCGCTACAAACGCCCCGCCTTGGGGTCGTCAAATTCCGCCTTCGGCTCGCGCGTCATCAACGTCCGCACCGCTTTTTTCGCCGGCTTTCCCTCGTACAACAACGCGTAAACCTCCTGGAGAATCGGCGCCGTTAATTTCCGTTCCGCAAGAATCTGCTGAACCGATCGCGCCGTCCGCACCCCCTCGGCGGTCCCCTCAAGCGAGGCCAGGATTTCCCCGATCGCGCGGCCTTGTCCGAGGCCCTCGCCCACGCGCCGGTTCCGGCTCTGCGAACTCGAACAGGTCAGGATCAAATCCCCAACACCGCTCAGTCCGAAAAATGTCTGCGCGCGCCCCCCCAATGCGACGCCGATGCGCGTCAACTCCGCCAGCCCGCGCGTGATCAATGCCGCGAGAGCATTATCCCCAAGCCCCATTCCCACACAGGCCCCCGCCGCGATCGCCATCACGTTCTTGAGCGCGCCGCCAAGTTCCACTCCGGCGACATCAGTGCTCGTATAAACCCGGAAATCCTCCCCGTTGAACGCCGACTGGACAGCCTTGGCCCATCGCTCATCGGATGCCGCGCAGACCAACGCGCTGGGCGCCCCGCGCGCAACCTCGGAAGCGAATGTCGGCCCGGACATCACCGCCACACGTTCTCGTCCGGTCACCCGGGCGATCACCTCCGACATCCGGAGATCGGTATCTTGTTCGATTCCCTTGACCAGGGAAATCAGCAGCGCATTCCGGGGCAGATGCTCTTTTGCCCGACCGCATACCTCGCGCATGGCATGAGACGGCGTTGCAAACAAAGCCATTTCCGCTCCACGCAACGCCCCCGCCAGATCGGTCGTCTCGTCCTCGCGCCGGGAAGCGCCGCCAGATCTGAGGCGAGGACGCCTGCCCCAAATCAAAACGGCATGCCCTCGACGACGGGCGAGCGCCGCCGCCGCCGACCCCCACGCGCCATTTCCTATGACAGTGATATTCATGGGGGCATGTTGGGCAACGAACTTCGAGCTTCGAGCTTCGAGACGGAAGTCCCCGCCTGCGGCTCGTCCGCGTCTCGCGTCCCGCGGCTCGTGATTTGCGCCTCGCTTTTCCATCGGTGTTCTGTTCCCTGGATCAACCGCCGAATGTTTTCACGATGCCGCCAGACGGCCATGACGCTTAAAAAGCAACAAATTCCGATCCACAAAAAATGATCCCGATAAAAAATCCATGCCGCGACGGGCAATGCCACACATCCCGTGATGGACGCCAGGGAGACATACCGCCAGATCGCAAAAACCGCGATCCAAATCATCAGCCCCACAAGAAACCCCTTGGGCATCAGCCACAGAAGGCCGCCGGCGGACGTGGCGATTCCCTTGCCACCTTTGAATTTCAGCCAGCACGGATAATTATGCCCCAACACGGCGCCCACCAGCGGAACCAGATCAACCGAGGCCTCAGCCCATGAACTTAAAATCCGCGGTCCGGACAGATGCGATTCAAGAAAAGCAACTGCAACGACTGCTGCCGGCGCTTTAAAAAAATCCAAAATGAACGTCGCGATCCCCCAATTCCTTCCAAGAACCCGCCACACATTGGTTGCCCCGATGTTTCCGCTGCCATGTTGCCGGATGTCCAGCCCCTTCAGAAGTCCAAAAAGATATCCCCAAGGAATTGAACCGACAAAATAAGCCGGCAGCAAACAGGCGCCCCAAATCCAAATCCAATCTCTGATCTCGGCCATGTCTTTCCATCCCCGATTGTGAGCCGC
>JACQHZ010000007.1 GCA_016198745.1 Verrucomicrobiota bacterium | reverse complement strand
GTCACGCAGCAGCCGCTGGGCGGCAAGGCGCAATTTGGCGGCCAACGTTTCGGCGAGATGGAGACATGGGCGATGGAAGCCTACGGTTGTGCCAACACGCTTCAGGAGTTGCTCACCGTCAAGAGTGACGACGTTGCCGGACGCACCCGCACCTATGAATTCATCGTCAAGGGAGACAATTCCCTGCAGGCCGGCGCGCCCGAATCCGTCAATGTGTTGATGAAGGAGATGCAGTGCCTGGGACTGGATGTTCGTGTCCACGCCAACGGGGAGACGCTCAACAATCAGCCGGAAGAGGAGCATTCTGAATTATAGCAAGAGATCAATCCAGGGATGGGGCGCGATACGCATACCCGTTACCACCCCGCTGCCCGGACCGCGGGCGTCGAAGGTCGGCGCGAACTTCGTCGAGGTGGCCTGGCCGGCGACGTTTCCCCTGCGTTCTTGGCAACTGTTGATATTGCGCATCAACTTTGAGAATGCGCATTGCACGGATGGAATCAGATCATATCCGCTTGTTCAAAGGGCGCACGGAGCCTGTTGACACATAGCGCGGGGCAAGCACCGTGGTTCTTTGTTTCAAGTTTCCCTCCAGTAGCGACAGCAACGAGGAAAAGGCCGTTGCCCCTACGCGGGAGAAATCGATTTTCATCGTGTCGAACGAGCGGTTGCAACCGGGATGATAGTCGGCGCCGGCTGTCATGATGATCGAAACATCGCGGGGAACAGCAAGCTTCAACTGCCGCAAGAGGGGCCACAATCCGAAAAACAAATCGGCCGAAGTGACAAAAAGAGCCGTGGGGCGTTGGTCGGGATCGCGAAACTTCCTGGCCACGGAAGGCGGGAGCGCCTTGAAGGGCGGCAACTCGAAGACATCCAGAGACGCATCGGGCAAGCGCAGTTCTTGCATGGCCATCCGCGCGCCCACGGCGCGGTCCTGAAAATAAGGGTTCGGGATTTTGGGCAGCAGAACGGCGACGCGACGGTGGCCCAGTTTCAGAAAACGCCGCGCCACATCGTGGCCCAATCCCACGTTGTTGATGTTGATGGAAACGACATTCAACCCCTCGCAATCATCGAAGACCGTGACCACCGGGATCTGGGCCGCAACGATGGGCGCGATCATCGGACGGAGGGCGGCATACGAACGGAGCCGGCGGAACGCGATCAGGCCGGCGGGTTTTCGTTTGAGCAACTGCTCCACGATGGCGCTCCGCCGATCGGGTCGCCCATTGTCAATGTAAAATTCAACGGAACAATTCTTGCGGGTCGCTTCCTGAAAGAGGCGCCGCGCGCTCACAAATCCAAGGTCAACGGCAGCATCCGGAGGAGGCAAGTGGTTCAGTCTTTCCGACGGGCTTTCAATTCCCGTCAGAACTACGCCGATGTGTCTCGCGGTTGGTGTGGGTTTCGGCGCGAGATAAAAGCGCTTCCAGTCCCAGGTCATGGGAAGGGGAAGATGGGGAGCTGCCTTGCCGTGGAGAAGCAAGAGCGCTCTTTGTTGGGATTGTGGGGCGATGCGATAACCGCTTCGTGGCTTGACGGTCAGGAATCCCCGATTCACCAGCCAGGCGAGGCTGCTCGCGGCCGTGGGCCACGAAACCTTCCACAGGCGACAAATCTTCCGTTGGGAGAGAAAGCGCCGCCCTTCTCCGTACAAACCGCTGGCCAACTCGGCCACCAGCGCCCGCAGCAACCGCAGATAGAGAAAATCCCGCATCGAGTGGCCCTCTGCGGCCTACGCTATAGACGAGTCTTCAAACGGTCAAGACATGGTTGCGATATAGGCAGTTTTCTGACCTTGGGCGTCAAAAAGCGCTTTGGAAGAGCGGGCGGCTGAGCCATATTCTGGCCGTGCAAAAAGGCTGCCCCATGGTTGGATTTCCCTTGCTCCGCTTTTTCAGGGAAGCATTCACCATGATCGAATTGATCGTCGTCGTGGCCATTATCAGCATTCTGGCGGCGCTGCTGATGCCGGGGCTTAAAATCGCCCGGGATTCCGCCCGGAGCACTGTCTGCATGAACAATTTGAAGCAGATCGGCGCCGCCTGTCATCTCTATGCCAATGATTATGAAGGATGGACGCCGTCGGCACTCAACCCACCCAGCAACAAGACGTGGAACGAGTTGCTTGCAATCGGTTATCTGCCCGCGCCGCAAGTGGGACAGGCAACCGTGTTTCTATGTCCTGCGCAATCACCGCGCATTTGGGACGGTTCCGCAGCCCACGCCTACGGCATGCGGATCCTGTCAACCGGCAGTCTGCAACAGATGTATGACAGCAAGTACAACATTGGCAGCGCCGCCGTGGTGGACGCAGAAAACAACGATTTCGGTCCTCCCGCCGGTTTCCTGCTGCTGGGCGACAGTGTGCTCAATAATTGGGCGGACCCCAACGAGGTCCGTAAACAGCGGTACTTTTTCCTGGCGTATAACGCGGGTCCGCCCGCCAATTCTGTGCACCTCCGACATCATGGCAAAGGGAATTTCCTTTTTGGCGATGGCCATGTGGCGGCGCTGGCCAGGTCTGATTTGGTCGGCAAGCAAGGAAGAACGGATGGCGCTTATGCCTTCATCGCCGAGAGCGTCGATGAGAGCAAGGCGGACTGATGACGCCCAAACCCATAACGGTTGGTCTGGTTTGCCTGTTCGTTGGCGCGTTGTTGACCTTGAATCTCATTAGGGTGCCTCCGGAAACTCAGAATGGGCGCGCGAAAGGTGGTTATGGCCTATGGCAAGACGCGAGCGGCGCGCATACCCCGCAGTGGGTCTGTAAGCCGCGAGCAACGCCGCCAGAGGCCATAACCACCGTACGCCCAACGGGTTGCGCGTCTTTTTCCCAGCGGCAGCGTTGTGTCGAACTGGCCAAGCCCGCTGCGGGGATTGGCCAGTCGCCACGCCTTGCCGCTGGAAAAAATCCGCGGCAACGCGCCCGTTCCTAGTTTCCGGAGGCACCCATTAGAATGATCTGCAACAAAACGCGGAAAATTGCAGCGGGAACAGCAATCCTTGTACTGCTTGCGCTGGTCGTTCCCGCCGCGCTGGCCGCATCCACGAACGCCGTGATCCTGTTAGCCAAAGAGCAAATCGTTCGCAAGAAGACCACCGCGGAACTGTCCCTCGATCTGCCGGAAGCGGGGAAAGGACAACAGGTCCGGCTGTCGTTCGCGGCGCGCGTGAACTATTCGAGTCCATGCGCCAACAATGCGGCCATGACGATGACGGTTAACGGAAAGAGCATTGTCGGCGCCGACCTTCTTAACAAGCCGCTCGAGTACCATGACAAGAACGGCCGCGACGTTTACTGGGCGCTCCCTCGAGGGACCATCTGGTTCCTTTTCAGTTGGCCGGATTTCTCTTTTGAAAGCGTGCAGGCGTGCGAGTCGCCGTACTCGGTCGATGATGTGAATCCCTTTCAGTTCGTATTTGACATCACCGCCCGCGTCAAACCGGGCAAGAACACCGTAAGTTTCATGCACAATGAGATCACCGCCGAGGATCATTACCTGGTTCTCCGCGATGTCCGGGTGGAAGTCGGCGACGCCATCACATCGAAGGCCGGGAACGCGGTTCAGCCCGCGCCCACCGGAGCAGTGCCGACCTATGTTCCGCTGGGACGGCGGCGGATCGGGATGCACGTTCGCCTCAGCGACGGCGGGATGATCCGCGTCCAAATTGGGGACCGGATCTTCCGCTTCCATACCCGCACGAGCGAACCCGAAGGCCAGTGGGCGGTCACGACCACGGGTGAGTGGCGGGAAATCCCGCGCGGCAGGACCGGCCAGGCCGAATGGGCTTGCCAAGGCTACCGGATTGGACGGCGCGTTACGGTGCGGGATGACCACATCCTCATTGCAGACACTTTTACCAACACCAGCAATCATCTCGTTGGCGTTATGCTGGAAAATGCGCTGGCGTTGAGCGAAAAACCGACCGAGATCAAACTGGGCGGAGGGCCGCACTATGCCCGGAATCAGTCTCAGCAAGACAGTTACAATCCGACCGTGCTGGCCCGTTGGGAAAATGTCGCCGTGGGGCTTGTGGCGGAGGACGACATCTTTCGGGCGCATGTCAAGGAATTCGCGCGTCCGGAGGCCATCGGGCTGGCTGACCGGGAGTTGGGGATTGAACCTGGGCGGAATCATACGCTCGAGTGGAGCATTTATCCGCTTCCCCAAGGCGACTACTGGGATTTCATCAACGCCGTGCGTCGCAACTGGGGCTCCAATTTTACCATCCCCGGCCCGACTTCATTCGTGGACTGGGTTTCGACCCGGTTGAACGATGAGGACTGCCGCCGGTGGTTGAAGAGTCGCGACATCAACATGGTCTGTTCCTACGATGCCATGTTCGACCAGGGAAAAGCCGCCATGGGCACGGCCATTCCACTGGCGAAGAAGTTTTGCGCTCGCACTTCCGAGTGGATGCGCCAACTGCACGCCGTCACCCCGCGCGTCAAGGCGCTGTTTTACATGAATGCCACCCTCAGCACGGAGCCGGGCGCCGCCGAAAAATATTCGGATTCGAGGCTGCTGGGCCCGAATGGCGCGCAGCAAACGATGGTCGCCGGAAGCCCGCAGGGCATCACCATGGCGCCGCTCTTCATTTCAACCCTCGACAATTCGTACGGCAAAGCGATGCTGGAGACGGTCAAGTATCTCGTCAACGATCTGAAGGCCGACGGGTTGTATCACGATGTCTTTTGCTCCGCCGGCTACGGGGCTCGCGCCTGGAACACGGCCTGGGACGGCTGCACGGTAGCCATCGATCCGCGAACCCATGCCGTTACCGGCAAAATGTCCAGTGTCGCGCTCCTGCAGCAGCCCTGGCATGTTGCGCTCGTCAATTATTTGCGCGAAAATGATAAAATCATCATCGCCAATGGGCCAATGGAAACGCGCACCCTGCTCAATCTCAAGATTCCCGCTTTCGTCGAGACCCTCTTTTCGTATTCTTCCATCCGTGAAACCCATCTTGGCGTTCCCTGGGGGTACGGCAATCATCCCACTCGAGGCGATGGTGATTATTACCGCAACACGGCTGAACTTGTGCGGGGTCTGTTGGAGCATGGCGGCGTCCTGGCCATCCCCAGTTGGAGCGAAGAGCCGAAGGAGTTAACGTTCCTCCATCGGATGTATCCGATCACGCCATTGGAACTGCGCTCAGGCATGGTCATTGGCGAAGAGCGCATCCTTACCAAGCGCTCCGGCCGATACGGATGGCCGGATGGAAGTCGAGCGGAAACCTATGTTTTTGACGGGGATGGAAAGCAGGTCTTAGAACCATTGGTCAAAGAAATAAGGGATGGAAACTTGATCACGACGGAGGTCCGCATGCCCAGCGATCATTTTGCGATTCTTATACGCAAAAGGCCGGGCGCTCCTTCAGTTAAATGAATTCTTGGAAAACTTCAGTATCAAAAAGGTATCTACTCAGGTTCACGGTTCAGAGGTTCAACGGTTCAACGGTTGCCTGCCCGCGCAGCAGCAGGCGGGGAAAAACATGAAAATCGAGCGTTTCGAAGATATTAGGGCAAGGTCCCGCCACGGCGGGACGAAATGCCCGTGAAAAAGACAACCCTGAACCGTGAACCCTTGAGCCTGATAACCTGAGCAGTTACTAGAAAAGGAATAAGATCATGAAAATCCACATCGCATTGTTCGCGGCGCTCATGCCCTGCCTGGTTCTCGCTGATGATATCAATTCCATTAACCTGCTCCCGAACAAGGACCAGGAACTGCAGTTGCCTTATGCTCAGAGTCAGAAATTCGAGTTCGTCTGTCCGTGGGACGCGAGCAAGCGTCCCACCGTGTTGGAATTCACCGCGCGGATTGACACGCCGTCAAAAATCGTTTTCACGTGTCACAAAACCATGGTCGGCGAGCAAACCTTGGCCGAATACTGCCGTGCAAACGGGATGGGCGAAGCGACGGTCGTCTTCGGCGAGATCACGGTTCGCCCGCGCAAGGATTCGGATGAATTTCAACGGAGGAGCAAACCATGATGAATCTGATGTGGCGCATTTCATTCTTGAAAGCCGCGATCCCGCGCTGTCGGTGGCGAGGATCATCCAAAAACACCATCTGCTGCCGTTGCGCCGCGCCTTGCCGCTGTGGCGGCGTCGCAACGCAACGACCGTCGCCCGACTGAACCGGTTGAAATATGATGCAATTTCCAAATCGCACGACAACTGCAAAGAAGACCCATAAAGTGCGCGTTGCCTTCATCGGCGCGGGCGGATTCATCACCGCCCATCACCTGCACATCGCCGGTCACAGCAAGATCATGACGGTCCACGCCATTTGCGACCTTGACGATCAACGGCTCGCTCAACATGAAGCCCGATATCATCCGCGCTACGTGACGAAGGATTATCGCCGCATCCTCGCCGATCCCGATGCGGACATCGTCATCATTGGAACGAAGCAGGACTTGCACGCCCGCTTGATTGTCGAGGCGCTCGATTCCGGCAAGTGGGTGCTCTGCGAAAAACCCATGGCCGAAACCCAAGCGGAAACGGCCGCGGTGCTCGCCGCCGAAGCGCGCGCAACGGGCAAACTGGCCATCGGGTTCAATCGCCGTTTCGCGCCCGCCTATCAACGCGCCAAGCGGTTGATCCAAACGCAGCGCCCGCCGTTTTTCGTCAACTACCGCATGATGTGGCCGGTGCCGAGCGAGTACAGCCAGGGCTACTACGAGAACAAACCGCACATGCTTTACGAAGGGACCCACATTCTGGATTTCCTTTGCTGGCTCTTGGAAAGCGAGCCGACGCGCGTTTATATGACCGGCGACCCGTTCAAAAACAACCTGCTGGCGCTGGATTTCCCCGGAGGCAGTCGCGCGTCCTTCCTGTTGGGAAGACTCGGGAGTTGCCTGTTGTGGAAGGAGTATCTGGAAATCTTTTGCGAAACAAAGGCGGTCACCATCAGCGACTTCGTGGACCTGCGCGTGCGCGGTTTTCCCGGCGAATTCGACGAAGCCTGCGCGTGCCATCTTGGCGAGCAGGCGGCCGGAATCGGCCGGCATGGATTTGATTATTACGAAGTGTGCCGGGCCTGCGACGTCGAAAAAACCGTGAAGCAGTGGAGCATGGGTTTCGAGCAGGTGCGCCGGCCCGGCCGCGATTTCGGCCCGAATCCTTTCAAGCGCGAAACCGATTACGCCAGCAGCCTCGTTCCCGACAAAGGTTGGGTCGAATCCCTCGAACATTTTGCGCGATGTTTCCTGGAAGGCAGGCGCCCCGAAAACGCCGATGGCCGCGCCGGCGCGCTGGCCACGCAGCTTGCCCTGCGGGCCGTCGAGTCGCTCCGGAAAGGCCAGGCGCTGGATTTTACCTTTCAAAAACATTCTTGACCTCAAAAATGCGCAAAGGCTTTGCGCGGGTCCGGTGTCAGGATTGTCGCCACGAGTTCTTTGTGGCCTTCCCCGCCTGCCTGGCGGCGGGCAGGTCTTGCAAACAGCGCTGTCTGGGTCCTTCCTGCCACCAAAAGCGAACGCTCATCATCTCCGAGCGTCATTTCATGAAAGGAACTTTCATGAAATATGCAGGTCAACCGCACGAGAAAGCCGCATGCCACAGACCTTGGAACACATCGATGCCGCCAACCGTTTTTAACCGAATGGTCCTGCTCAACTCAGGCGCGTTGCCGGCGCGAAACGAATGCTCATCCTCACTTCTCTGAAGCTCGTCTTTGTGACCGGCCCTGCTGAAAACCGCCCATCGCGGGGGCTGGTCCTGAACATGGTCCGCATCCCACACGGCTACCCCATCCGCACCGGCCTCGTAACTCGCGTGGCAGCTTTTGACGAAGTCGCCGCCCGATGGCTGACTGATGAACTTGCAATGACTTGTCTTGGCGGCGGCGATCAGGCGGTGGTCTGTTTTCCCCTGCTGACAGATGATGCTGTCCAGCAATCCCTCCTTCATCCATGATGCCGCGTCGATGCCGAATTTGAGATTGGACTGCGTCTCAAAAAACACGTATGCGGACATGGCGATTCTCTTGCGCTTCTTCGCGCCGACTTCATCAAGCGCCCGGCGCGCAGCGCGGACAAACCCGGTGAGGAAGCGGCATCGCACAGCGATCAGCCGAGGATCGTCAAGCGGCATGCTGCGCGCATCTTTTCCGTATTCCTTATGAAAAGCATCGAGCACGGGTTTCTCGTACATCACAAAGTAAGGTCCGCGCACAAAGGCCAGATTCACGCCGTCGCAATCAAAAGTCTCCGCCGCCTCGCGTATGATGGACAGCGCATAGCGGCGGACCTCGGAGAAAGCATAGCTGGCTTTGTCTATCGCCGCACCGTCCGCCAAGACCTGGCGGTATTCCGGGTGCGATGGCAAGAACTTCTTGGGTGTTCCCTGGTCCATCGGCGGAAGGCTGCCGCCCGTGATTCCGAGGCGACACATGATGTCGAATTTCAGCCCCATCTGATGAACGCGCCGGGCGGCCACGGCCGCGGGAATAATGCCTTTGGAGGTCAGCTTTCGTATGCTCGCGTATGCCACTTTACAATAGGCGGCATACGGAACTGCCGCGCTGATGCTCCTGATCGGCACGATGGGCTTGGCGCCGTTAAAGGTTGCAATCCTTGAAGGGTAACTGGTCACGTCACCATACATAACGGCCCAGATCACCTTGCCCACATCCGAGTAGCGATACCGTTCGACCAGTTCCAAGATATGCTCCTTGGTCGTGTACTCGTTGCCGGCCATAAAACTCGCGCCATCTATGGTCACTTGCACGATCCTTGCATCTTTCCGAGCGCGGTCGGCTTTCACGGCGGCGATCTCCTCGGAGGTGAGCGGCACGAGTTTCACGTAGGCGAGATACGCTTTCTGCCCGAACGGACCGCGCACCTTCCCGAATACCAGATCTCGCCCGGTCAGATCAGCCGTCGTTACGAATGCCTCTCTCAGGCAGGTAACATATTGGTCTGGATCCGCCGTTGGTTCATGCAGACGGACAAAACATGGGTCGCCGCTGAGTTTGCACTTCAGAATCAGGCCGCCATCATAAGCGTGGTACGGGTTCCAATAGCCCACGTAAACTGCGTGCCAACCCGAAAGGCGCAGTGGAAGCCGCACCTCCGGCGCATCCACATACGAGGCGGCGCCGATCATCTGGCCGTCTTTCAAATGCGGATCGGTCGTCTCGTAAGGGATGATGCGCCAGCGGTTTCTGGTGGGTTTCTCCGAAAACCTGGCGATCGGTCGGCATTGGCGCATATCGGAGATGTAGATCATCGTTCCGCCTCCTCCCGCTCCACGGTCCGTGTTGCAGGCTTCGCTTGTTGCCGTTCTCCTCTTCTGCCCAGGATTGTCTTGAACGATCGATACGGCAAGACAATTGAAGAAAGATTGTTTTCCAGCCGATAGTATCCGTTGGGTCCAATACACTCCCAGATGCCGTGCTTCTGGAATTCTGCAACCAACTTTCGCAGCAACTTCAATCCGCTTCCGGCCTCACGCGACTCAAGCATCTCCGCGTACCAGCCGGTCGGGGTGGACCAGTAGGCGCCATTTTGAAATGTTCCGGGCGGTGAGGCGTCGGCCAGAATCAGGCGGTTCCAGTGTTCCGGCGCAGGAAGGTGACGGAGACAACCTCGGTATAGCACGCGGTCGCGGTTCGCCTCGAACCAGTCACCGATACGGCGCGCGCGCGGTGCGTCAACGGCGCCCACCATGCATGCGTAAAGCGACCCCCAGACATCGAGTTGCCGGCAGTCCGCCGAGGCAGCGTAGAACATCCCGTCGCGCTCAAACCAAAGCGAATCCAAGCTGCGCTGCAAGTTTTCCGCCTGCGCTTTGCACACCGCCGAATCGTCGTGACAACCGATGGACGTTGCCAGAGCGCAAAGGATTGAGAACGACTCAAAAAGCAGCAGTGAGCAGAACAATTCGCGGCCGGTTTTGGAGATCGTGTCGGTGAAGCCGTATCCGGTGTGTGGGCGGCCAGGGTCAATCCAGACCAGTCCCGTCTCCGGTTCCGTCGGCACTGCGCGCAGCGACGCCAACAAGCTGTCGAAATGCAGCCGAAGAAACTCCGGATCGTTCGTTTGCTTGAGGTGCGCGTGGAACAGCTTTACAAGGAACAATCCGCTGTCGGCTGCCGGCCGCGCGCCGTGACAGACATAGGTCGGCTGTCCACTGGGAAGAATCTTTTCCGGGCACAGCCCGTCTGCGCGGCAATTCCTCAGAAACAATTCGAGTATTGCGCGGGTGTGGCCCGGTGGAATGAACTCAGGGACCGACTCGACCAGATAAGTGAAGTCCCGCAAATAGCAGGACGGATACAGGTTTCCGCTGGGCGCCGGATAATACATGGAGACGCCGGCTTCACCAACGAAACGGGCGGCCTCGATCAAGCGGCGAACTTTTTCCTGCAGCCAGAGGAATTCCGACGGAACCGAAGCTGCCAGCAACGAATTGACGGTCATGGTTGGGTTCCTGTTTTTCTCAAGTGAACGCCTCGTTACCACTTCAGGCCGAAGGGCGTGACAAACCGGGTCACTTCGTTCATCGGCGCTTTGCCGGCGCAATATCTGTGGGCACGGCCTTGATACAACCACCAGTTTCCCTTCGCCAACGGCCAGGTCGGAACTGGCGGAGAGATTTCGACCAGGGTGTTGCCCTTGAACTTGTAGTTGCGGGCGACTCGGCCGGGCCACCCTGGCATCTCAGGGGACAGCGTCTCATCGGTCGTCCATCGTTCCGTTCTCTCCAGCACCGGGAACTCCATGGTCACAATGTCTCCGGCCTTCAAATCCTCAATTCGCAGGTAACAGCCAAACCATTCAGGCGCTACCGCCTTGCCGCCGACATGGCAACCGACATCCTTCTTTTCAACCCATAACGGCAACCGCACGAAAGCCTCTTTCGCGGTCTTGTTCTTGAGCACGACTTTGCCATCGTAAGGCAGATAACTGTCAACGTCCAGCCATGGAGAGGCGCGGTTGAGAAGGAGGTTGACGCAAGCGACTCCCTGGGCATAGCGCAACGCCGCTTCCCAGGCGTAGAAAAGTCCCATGGCGCCCCAAGGGCTACAACACAGCGCCCAAGCGAACTTGAACGGGTTCATGGCGAACGCGCCGATGCTTGCCTCGATCACACGCTCCGTGGTCGCAACCGCATGCGGAGAAAAAGGCAAACGCGAGATTTGTTCCGGCGAAAGTTTTCTTTCGCCCAGGCTGCGCAAGTAGGGGATGTCTTCGGGCGTGTATTGCATTTCCGTGCCGTGATTGCGGATGTACAGGTCAACGTCTTCCCAATAATCACCAACACCGGCATCGGAAAGCTTGATCGCCAGCCCGATCATCCGGGGGATCGCGCAGCCCTGGCCATTTGCGCCCAGGCCGAGGCGCGCGACCAACCAGGGCTGGCGCGCCCATTCGTAACCGTCGCGCACAAACGTCTTGAGCTGCGCGTCGTTCGTCGCGATGGCGTATTCGAGAATGGCCGTCAGCGTATTGATGTGGCCGTAAAAATGCCCATGCCAATGGGCGTGCTCCGCGCCGATGACGCCGGGGTAGTCGCCACTCTTCCAATCCGCCCAGAATTTCGGCTTGGTGAGGAACCGCACCAACTCGCCGGCCAGACGCAGCGCTTGTTTGTTGCCTGTCATCAAGTGCCAATTCGCCAGTACGCCGGGCGTGTGCCCCTGGTGGTTGAACAACGAGCCTTCCTCCCCGGACTTCTCATCCATCGGTTCGGCGGTGTCTTTCCAGCCGCGATCTTTCACGTAGCACGAACTGAAATATTCCTCGCCCATCCAGCCGTGGATGGGGAAGTAAGCGTAGCCATTTTTATGAACCACCAGCAGGCGATCCATGCCATCCACCATCCGATCGATCCGTTCTTTCCAAGCAGGATCGCCTGTGTACTGATGCCAAGCAACCATCGCGCGCATCATCCGGGCCTGTCCGTGCACGGACGCGTGCGGCCGAAATTCGACTGGGCCGAGCCACGGTTTGTTGTCGTATGCCGGCACCCAATAGATGCCTTCGTCACCGACGTGTGAGGCAAGCATCTCGACCATCTTGATTTCACGCTCCAGGTTCTGCCGGCTGCCGCTCATGATCCGCGCCATGGCCATTGCTTCCATGCACTTGGGCTGACAGGCCTGAAGCGGACAGCAGCGCAGAGTGATCGCAGGCCGGGGCAGATCGCGGAATGCTTCGCCGAGCGACTCGAAAACGCCGACCCAACCCATCTCGTAATCCTGCTCTTCACGGATGACGGAGGTGAGATGGTTGAGGCTGAGCCGGGCGCGTTCCGCGAGGTCCAACGTGTCAGGCACAATCGTCTGATAATACGAGCCGAGGCGCGCGGGGAGCGGAGTCGCGTTCATTGGCTTAGGGACTGTTGAAAAATAACCATTACGGCTCCTTAGCGCCGAGTTAACCGCGCGCAGCGAATCGTCCAGCGCATCCGCGGTTTGCCGCGCGACTCGGTCCAGTTCTGGAGGTCGTACACAACTGCCAATTCGCCGGGTGCGACTTCCTGTACTCCCATGTAGCCGGTCGAGCCAAAATCGCAGCATGGCGAGCCGTTGCGCCGGCAAAGATCAAACTCGATTTCATCAAACGACAGCCCGTGTCGCCAATGCTCACCGGTGCCCGTGAGATCGTACATCATGTGAAAACCCGGTCTCCCATAGACGCAGACCAATGTCCCATCGCTCATGCGAATCATGTCGGGCGCGACGCCACAGGCGAATTTCTCTGCGCCATCCTGGCGCATTCGCTGAACCAGGTGGGAGAAGTACGGCGTCGTGTCGCGCATCTTGAATTCCTCAGCGAAGCGGACGGGTTGAGGCTTGCTCCACGTGAAACCGCCATCGGAAGAACGCGCTTGCAGCAGCGGCCCGCCCGTTCGGTTCAGCGCGAGCAGATCACCGTTGTCGAGTTGCGCCAGCGAAGGTTCACTCAAACCATCTCCTGAAACAACCAAGGCGATCTGTCGCCACGATCGACCGCGGTCGCGCGATTCGAGAACAAACAGGCCCGGCACGCGCTTTTGTCCCTTGGGATGATACCAGTTCAAGGCGACAATGCTCCCGTCCTCGCGCTCCAGCGCCGCGCGCGAGGGCGGCGGGCCGCCGATCATGATCTTGCGGATGCGCTCCGAAAAATTCGCCCGCCAATTCCGGTGGCCGGCGGCTTCGAAGATGGGCGTCCAATCCTCGGGCGCAGTCGTCCAGCAGCAGGACATCATTTCCTGAAGCGACCATGGCTCGGCATCCGGCGCATGGATCGTCGCCAATTCCATCGGACCGAAACTGCGTCCGCCGTCCTTTGACCAGGACGCGCCGACAATGTACTCGTCGTCTTGCTTCAGCATCGGGTAATTGTCGAACGCCAAGACCTCGCCGTTGCGGAGAGCGATCAATCCGTTCTCACGCGGCACCGGCGCATCTTCATCGCGCCACGTTTGCCCATGATCGGTGGAACGCAGGAACATGCGTCTCGCGAAGTGCGTGTCCGCTTCCCAATGACACGGGACAAGCCAGTCGCCGTTCGGCAGCATGTAGAGCGTGGGATAGCGCCGCATACCATGCTGGATTTGGGCGATGGAAGTGATCGAAGATAATTTGAAAGGCTTGTTCATCGTGACTATCAATAAATGTTTTCCGCAGAAACGAACCGCGTCACCGTCTCCCAGCGCACGGCGTTTTCACAATAGTGATCGCGCCGATACAGTGGACAGAATTTTCCACGCGAATGAATTGAACCGGGTTATCTCGCACCTTGCAGCTCCGTGATGTCCAACAACTTCACGTCGTCGAAATACACGCGACCGGGCTGGCTCTGCGGATAACGGCTTTCCAGGATGATGAGAACTTCATCGCGGACGGCGGTGTAATCCGGGATGACCGCTTTTTGCCAGTTGCCGCGCGTCGAGGAGTAGCCGGTGAGCTTGTCATTCTGACCGGGCGCGTCCTGATGCAGCCAGATCGGGCCGCTGACGCCTTCATCGGCTTTCACCTGGACGCTGAAGTAATACTTGCGGCCCTTCTTCACTTTAACGGCCTGCAGGACTCTCAGATAACTCTTGTTGTCTGCACCCGTCATCTTGAACGCATTTTTCCCCTCGTACGCTCCGGTTCTTTCAATCCCGAAAGAACCGTTGCCTTCATGGGTGTCCTGAATCCATTGGTTCGTCAGTCCATCTTCGATCAGCGCATCCAACGGGTCTCGGTCGATTTTCTCCATCGGAAACCCTTTGTTCGAGAGACCTTCCTCGAAGCCGGGATTGGCGATCAAGTTAACAGCCGCGCCTTTCTCCACAGTTCGCTCAAATTCTTCCTTTTTGGCAATGGCCTCCATATGCCGCGCACAGCGCTGGTAGAGATTTCTCTCGGCGGCAACCCGTTGCTCGACCTCTTTGTGGCCGGCAACGAGTGTTTCTGCCTTTGTCAAATGAGACCCCAACGCGGCGAGCACGGCTTCGGGAAGCAAGTCACTGTCATACTGAGTAGCAATCCCCCATCGCTCGCAATCGGGGAATTTCCGGGCGCGTTCTTCCAGGGCCAGGAAATACTTCTTCATTTCGGCGCCCGCCGGGCCGTAATACTCAGTGCAGAATTCGTCCAGAATGGCGTCGTAGTTGACCTTGGGATTCCATGTCGCCCTAGCCAGGGCGTAGTAATACAGCTTCATGTTCTCCCACCATTCGGGAATCGTCGCGCCGATGTAGCCGTTGATGCCTTGCTGCGCCATCCATTGAAGGTCGTTGGCAATCGCGCGGCCTTTGGGGCGCGGAAGAAATTCGGGATCGTCGCTCATGTCGCCCCACACCAACCGCTCGGGCCTGACCTTGGCCAGCCAGCCGTTGAGTATTTTTTTCGCGTTGGCGTTCAGCTTGCATTGGGGGTCGTTCAGCGCATGCGTCCAACAGCGGTTCACATACAACGAAACACGGACGTTGGGCCGGGGCTTGATCGAAGGCGGTTTGTGGCATTCGGCATACGCGAACAGGCCGACCAGTTTGTCGGGATAAGTCTTCCCGATTTCCTCGGCCACCTTGTTGACAAACACCGTCAACCAATCCGTATGCGACTTGCCCATCGCCATGCAGTTGTCGCACTCGCACCGTCCGCCGCCGTCATCGGGTGTCACGCCCATCACCTCCACGTACGGGTGAGCAGCCAGGAATTCTTTCGCCTTCTCAATGACGATCCGCGCCACGTCGGGATTGGAGAGGCAAAGCTGGACGCCCATGCCGGAGCGCGGGTCGAACCGTTTGCCGTACATCAGCGCGTAGTACTCGGGATGTTCGGCATAGTATTTGGCCGGGGGCACGTACCAGCTAAAGTTGTGCGCCTCCGTGTCAGGCTTGATCGCTCGCGGTTTGAGCGCGCCGATAATATCGTCCACGTTGCTCGTTTGGGTCGTCTTGTTATTCATCTTGTTGCGGGACATCCAATCGGCAAAGGCCTCGTCGTAGTGACCGGGGCCGCACATGTGGATGTTGCGAAAGCGCATGGCCGGCTTTTCCGTATGATCCACATTCCGCAGGACGATGCTGTTCTGCTTCGGAATGACTTCGCCTGTCTCCCCTTTCGCGTACCAGCGGCAGCCCAGATGCTTTTCGAGCAACCCGTAAACTCCGTGGAGGACTGCATCGCCGGAGTTTCCGGTAATCACCACATTGTTCCCCACGCTCATAAGCAGAAAACCTTCATCACCCAGACCAGCCAGCCTCGTTGCCTGATCTTTCAAGACATCGGCGATCAAGGGATGGGCGGTCGGGGTTCCGAGAAGGATGTGCGGTTCTCCAGCGCCCTTGTTGTCCTCGGCGATCGGAATTTGAGCGCCCGATATTTTCTGGAGATAGTGTTGAAGCTCCTGGGCGGCGCGTTTCTCAGGCGCAGACGGGTTTCTCCCCGCGACGATCACGGTGGCGGGTTTGCCGCCCTTTGTGATTGCGAGTCCTTCCGTTTCCGCCGCGGCCGGACCCGCTATCGCCAAGCTCACGGCGGTCGCCATCAAACATCTGCTGATCACTTTCAGTTGGTTCATCTTGAGATCCTCATTTCACAGTTTCCAAATCCACGAATATGACATTGTCGAAACACACGCTGCCGGGATATTTCTTCGGGTACCGATTTTCCAGAAAGATGGTCATCTTATCCCTGGCTGCGATGAACTCAGGGATGACGACCTTCTGCCATTTTCCGCGGGTATCGGTGTACCCCGCGATCTTGTCGAGACCGGCATGGTGATCCTGATTAAGCCAGATCGGGCCGCTGACACCTTCATCGGCCTTGACCCACACGCTGAAATAATACCGATGTCCTTTCTTGACCGGGATGTCCTGTTGCGCCACTCGCAGATAGCTTTTGTCGTCCGCGCAGGTGATCCGGATGAATTGCTTTCCCTCAGGCGCGCCTTCATCTTCGATATCGAATTTCCCCGCCCCTTCGTGCCGTTCAGCTCCCCACGGGTCCTCCAGCCCGGTTTCAAATCCCGGATTCACAATCAGATTGGCGATGCGCCCTTTCGCAACCGCCTTCTCAATATCTTCCCTGCCGGCGATGGCGATGAGATGCTGTGTGTAGCGTCGGCACAGCCCCTGCTCAGCCGCCACCCGCTGTTCGGCCTGTTCGTCACCGCGCGCCAGCGCTTGTGCTTTGTCCAAGCGTCCTGCCAATTCCCTGAGAACGATGGAAGGAAACAGATCGGAATAGTATTGGCCGGCAGTTCCCCAGCGCTCGCAATCGGGCGTTTTCCGGCTTCGTTCCTCCAGGGACAGAAAATACTTTTTCATTTCGCCCCCGGCCCCGCCGTAGTACCTGGCGCAGAAGTCATCCAGGATCGTGTCGTAGCTCACCGACGGATCCCAACTCGCCCTGGCCGCCGCGCAATAGTACAACTTCATGTTTTCCCACCATTCGGGCATGGTCGCGCCGATGAAACCGGCCATCCGCTTGTTCGCCATCCACCGCAGGTCTTCCGCAATCGTCCTGCCTTTGGGACAGGGCAAAAATTCGGGATCATCACTCATATCGCCCCACACCAAACGCTCCGGCCCAACCACCGCGAGCCAGCCGTTGATCTTTTCCATCGCCTTCACGTTGAGCTTGCACTTGGGATCGTTGAGCGCGTGCGTGTAACACCGGTTCGCATACAAATCGACGCGCACGTTGGCGCGCAGTTTGACCCCGCTGACGCGGGGCGGTTCGTTGCAATCGCCATAAGCCATCATGGCGACAAGCTTGCCGGGGCAGGCCTTCCCGATTCCCTCGGCCACGGCGTTGACAAACACGACCAACCGATCCGCCGGCGACTTGCCCATCGGGTTGCATTGGTCGCATTCGCACCAGCCGCCGCCATCGTTCTGGCCGATGCCGACGGCGTCCAAGTACGGATGCGAGGCCAGGTACTGCTTCGACTTCTCGATGAAGATGCGAATCACCTCCGGATTCGAGAGACAAAGCTGATAGCCCATCGTTCCCGGCGCGCGTTTGCCTTTGAACAGGATGAAGTATTCGGGGTGACTGGCAAAATACTCGCTTGCGGGCACGTACCACGCGAACGAATGAACGCTCGTGTCGGGTTTGATCCCTCTGGCCTTCAAGGCGCCGATGATGTCGCCCACGTTGCTATGGTGCGTGGTCTTGGCGTTCATCTTGTTCCGCGACATCCAATCCGCAAACGCCTCGTCGTAATGCCCCGGCCCGCACATATGGATGTTGCGCAATCGCATGGCCGGCTTTTCCGTGTGATCCACATCCTGGAGGATAATGTTGTTGCGCTTTGGAATGGCCTCGCCCAACTCTCCCTTCGCAAACCAACGGCACCCCAGGTATTTTTCCAGGAAACCATAAACACCGTGGAGGACTGCATCACCGGAATTTCCGGTGATCACGAGGTCCATTCCGATGGTCTTCAGCAGAAAACCTTCGTCACCCAGGTTGGTCAGCATCTTGGTTTGGCCTTTCAGCATCTCGTTGATGGCCGGATTTGAATTCGGAGTTCCCAAAACGATTCTGTGTGCCGCGTCGGAAGAAATTGGAATCTCAACGCCGGATATTTTGCGCAGATAATGCCGGAGTTCGACAGCGGCCCGCTGCTCAACCGACGAGGGAGTTTTACCAAGGACGATGACACAAGATGAAACGCCGTCCCTGGCGATGACAACCTGTTGCGCGCACGCGCAAAACGGGGCGATGACCATCAACGCCGGGGCCATGATCGCCCTAATTCCACAAATTGTTTTGCTTGGTGGATTCATTTCTCCATTTCCGTCACGTCAACGAATATGACATCTTCAAAGCTGACGCTGCCGGGAAAGAGCTTGGGGAAACGGTTCTCGAGAATGATCGTCCCGGTGTCTCGCGCGGCAGTGAATTCGGGGATCACGACCTTTTGCCAATTCCCGCGCGTCGATGAATACCAAGCGATCTTGTCCAGGCCGGCGGGATGATCCTGATTCAACCAGATCGGGCCGCTAACGCCTTCGTCGGCCTTCACGCGGACACTGAAGTAATACGTGTGGCCCTTTTTAAGCTTCACCACCTGCATGATCCGCAGGTAGCTCTTGTCATTGGCGCAGGTGATTCGGATGTATTTGTTGCCTTCAGGAGCCGCGCCTTCAACGATGTCAAACGTCCCCGTTCCCTCGTTCGTATCGCGGATCCATTCGTTCGTCCAACCCTGCTCCAGCAGTATCTCCTGCGGATGTCGATCGGGTTGCGCGGATTGTTTTCCCGTGATTGGTTTCATCGTGGCGGGCCAGTTTTCAAATCCCGCATTGGCAACCAGATTGCTGATCTTACCCTGCTGGACGCCTTCTTCAATGTCGTCCCTGCCTGCGATCGCGGTGAGATAGTCCACATATTGCCGGTAGAGTTTCTTCTCGGCCGCCACCCGCCGTTCGGCCTTTTCGTCGCCGCGCGCCAAAACCTGCGCCTTGTCCAGGTGCGCCCCTAATTGTTTCAGAACGGCCGGCGGGAGCAGATTAAAGTAGTGCTGCGCGGCGGTTCCCCAACGTTGGCAATCGGGATGTTTCTCGGCCCGCTCGTCCAGAATTCGGAAGTAGCGATTCATCTCACTGCTGGCGTTCCCGTAGTACTTCGCGCAGAACTCATCCAGAAGCTCGTCGTAGCGCCGCTGCGGGTTCCAAGACATTCTGGCAACCGCATACGTGTACAGCTTCATGTTCTCCAGGCTAATCGGCATGATGAGACCGATGAAGCCGGCCATCTTTTCCGACGCCAGCCAGCGCAGATCCTGAGAAATCGTCCGGGCCGTCGAGCGGGGCAGGTATTCCGGATCGTCGCTCAGATCACCCCACAATAGACGCCGTGGCTTGACCATGGCCTGCCAGCCGCGGATGATCTTGACCACCTTGACGTTGGTCGGACACCGCGGGTCGTCCAACCGGTGCGGGAAACAGCGTTGGGCGTAGATATCCGCCACGACGTTGTCCAGCGGCCGGACCGACGGTGGGTCCGTGACCTGGCCGTAGGCCATAATCGGGATCAGCGTGTCGGGATAGGCCGCGCCGATCTGGCGGGCGATGATGTTCACGAACGCTACATATCGATCCGTCGGGGAACGGCCCATCGCCAGACACTTCTCACATTCGCACCAGCCATCCCCGTCATTCTGACAGAGGCCGAAGCACCGCACGTCGGGATGATTGGCCAAATACCGCTTCGCTTTATCGAGGAAGATGCGTTGAACCTCGGGATTCGCCAGGCACAACTGATAACCCATGGCCGCGGCGCCCGGGTTGGCGCGCCGCCCGCGGATCAACGGAAAGTATTCGGGATGCTCGCCAAAGTACTCGTGGGCCGGCACAAACCACGCGAAAGCGTGAACGCCCGTGTAGGGATCGATTGCCCGGGGCTTCAACTCCGCCAGAATGTCGTTGACCCCACTGGCGTTTGTCTTCTTCGCGTTGATCCGATTACGCGACATCCAGTCGGCAATGGTACGGTCGTATTGGCCCGGGGCCCCGACGATGTGCAAGTTACGCAGCAGCAAGGACGGTTTCTCGGTCCGATCAATCTTCCCCAGGATGATGGTATCCCGTTGTGGGATCACCTCCCCCAACTCGCCTGGCAGATACCAGCGGCAATCCAGGTCTTTTTCCAGAAAGTCATAGGTCCCGTACAAGACGCCACGACCGGAATTTGCCGTAATAATCAGGTCCGTTCCGATTTGTTTCAGCAGAAAACCTTCTTCGCCCAGATCGGACAGTCGTTTTGTTTGATTTTTCAGCAGACCGGCAATGGCAGGATTTGAAGCGGGTGTTCCCATCAAGATTCTGCGTTCCGTCCCGCTGGTTCCATCGGCACAGACGGGAATCAAGGCGCCCGATATTTGTTGTAGATAATGCTGCAGTTCTGCTGCCGCGCGTTTCTCTGGTTCGGAGGGGGTTTGTCCCACCACGATGGCGCTGGTGGCCATGCGGTCCTTGGCGATGACAAGATCGCCGCAGGCGGGCGCCGTGGTGGCGACGATCCAAGCCAGCGGAATCCAGAATTGGCCAATTCGTTTGGATGTGCTCATTCCATGATTCTTCCAGTGGAGTCAGACTTCCTTGAGGTAAACTCGCCGGCGTTCGGCCAGCGACTTGCGGGCGGCGGTGCCGATGGCGATGCACTCGATCATCTCCTCGTAAGGCGCCTGCGGCTGGCGTGTCGCCACCATCTTCTTGATCTTCTCGACAATCTTCACCGCGCCCCACGGAAACTCATAATCACTCAGATGCCCCGTATGGATCGAACCCAATTCGCTGTACGCGCTGGCATAGAGGGCGCAATGAAACGTCGGTCCCACGCCGCAATTCATCACGACGCCGCCAACGGGTCGTTCCGGCGCGCCGCCGTAATCCAGGTGCACAATCGAAGGCATCTCATTGCCGCCCATGGCTTCGACAGATTGAACCCCGGCGCCGAACAAATGCTGGGCCAGGCTGATCCCGTGAATGAGTCCCGACATGCGATATAAGCCAACGTTGTTCCGATTGGGCGGTTGCGCGCCCACTTTGATGATGCCAAAGGTGGGACGGCTGAGTTCGGGAAACCGATCTCGAAATTGAGTTGCCTGCGGCAGCTCCCGCATGATGGACAGCGACAAGACCGGCGCGTCGTGCTGCTGCGCCAAACTAATCAGGGCGCGCGCATCGTCCACATCGCAGGCGAGGGGTTTGTCAATGAACGTCGGAACGCCCCGCTGGATGCCTGGACTGGCCAATTTCAGATGGTCGTCGCCTTCCAGATCGCAGTTGGCAATGAGAACCAGGTCCACCTCCTCGGACACATCCTCGAAGGTTGCACAAACGGTTGGCTCGCTGCGGTAGATTCGTCTCATGTTTTCAGCCTGTGATCGGTTGGCATCCCACACCTTCACAATCTCAAAACCGGGCACATGGGGTATGGTCATTTTCTTCGGGTCGTTCCATTGGCTGTAGAAATAGTAATAGCCGCCGAGGCCGCACTGCGGTTCTCGCAGAACAAGCGGATCATGCTCTTGCATCACGTTGGCATAGTAGATCGCGTGCAGGTCGCAACGAATCATCCCGACCCGAATCTTTTTCATCGTGAAAAAATTTTCTGAAGGATGGGTTGAGTAATTCGTTCGGTTGAACCGGCTCTGTCGTTGCCGTCAATCTCGCCTAGGGTTTCCATAGCGACTCATCAAGCGCGGCGCCGTTGACCTTGGAAAAAGTGAGCGCGCTGACATGCCCGTCCACAAAACACACGTTTCCGACTGCGCCGTGCAGATCAAATCCTCTCAGCCTTTTCCCAATGCTTGCAAGCGCAGGATACCATCCCACCAAGTTCCCATGCGCAGTGGCGTCCACGATCGACGGGTCCATCCATCCCAGCGCCCCCGGGGAGCAAGTGGCATCGTACCGATAATGATCAATCAACATGATCGTCTCGGCAGAACGCGCAACTTGGGCCAACCCAATGCCATCGATCGGCGTGCCGCCCCCATCGAACGTATTAAGCCAGGCATTGAGTCCATAAGACAGGCACCACGGCGGGGCGGCTCCGTAACCATCGTACGGAATCGGATTCGACGGACAATTGTACAACTTCGTATTCTTTACGTAAGCGGTCAACTTCCATGCCCACGGCCCCTCGCCGTTGTACCAGACCAATGGAAATTTCCCGTCCGCCTCGTTGGCATACAGGAATACCGCCACCGCCAACTGCTTGAGATTATTTATGCAATAAATCTGTTTGGCTCGGTCCCGGGCATTTCTCAGCGCCGGCATCAATAGCGCCGCCAGGATGCTGATGATGGCCACCACCACCAGCAACTCGATGAGGGTGAATGCGCGATGGCGCCATGGTCGTTGAGTTCTCGTTTGCATTCGTGCGCCTCTAGGATTTTGCTTTTGCGGTTGAACTGCGAACGACAAGGCTTGTCTCGAACACTTTCCGCCGCGGCGGCGGCCACGCTTCGCCTCTGACACGATCGATAAAGAACTCGATGACCTGGCGCGCCACATCGTCGTGAGGATAGTCCACGCTGGTTAATGGGATCGGCAGGCATTCAGCGATCGGCGTGTTGTCAACGCCGATGACGGATAGAGCCTCGGGAACTTTCAGCCCGCAGTCCAATGCTGCCCGCATCAAGCCGATGGCCATCACATCGTTGACGGCGATCACTGCGCTTGGCCAGTCCGCTCTCGGCGTGCGCGACAAAAACTCGCCGAAGCTTCTTTGCCCATCCTGCAGGCTCGCCCCGCACTGAATCAAATAGTGATCGGGAAAGCCGAGTCCGCGCTGACGCAGGCGGTCTTGCGCCAAGTGAATTCTGCCGTCGTCTGATTGGGTCATGCCCAACCCGCAGACAAACCCAATCCGGCGGTGTCCCAATTCTACCAGGTGATCCACGGCTTGAGTGATCCCGCGCGAATAATCACTGAAAACGGAATCCACCAAGAGGTCCTCCCGGCAAGGCCCCATGACCACGACCGGCTTTTTCGCCCACCACTGCCTCGCGAAGAAGTCCTTGTACGGAGTCCTCTCTGGAACGAAACAAAAAAGTCCATCTACTTGCCGCGCCAGGATTCTCTCCAGACAAAGCTTTTCTCGTTCGATTGAAACATGCGTATCTTCCACAACCAGATCGTATCCCCGCGCCTCCAGTAATTGCTCGAAGGTGCGCACAAACCGGGCGTAAAACATGTTCATGACGTCGCCGATGACCAATCCGACGGAATTGAATCTTCCGCTCCGCAACGCTCTGGCTGCCCGATTCGGTTGATAACCCAATTGCCGGGCACTGGTGAGAATCCGTTGTCTCGTCTGGGGATGAACTCTTCGACACAATCGTTCATTGAACGCAAACGCAACCGTCGTGCGTGAAACACCGCATTCCCGAGCAATGGAAGCTTGATTCACCACTGGCATCAACTCGTGTTTATTTTTAATCAACACGTGTTGAATATGGCAGAAATCAAAAATCTGCGCAAGGAAAAAATGCGGCAGAAATCAAGGGGTGGGTGCAGGACAAATTTGTTGGTGATGCGCAGGTCAGAAAAGGCGACTGTTTTCCCCGCAGCAGATCATGCGAAAAATACAATTTTAGCGCCCTGCCGCCTTGATCTCAAACACCCCCACGGAGTGTCGGTCAACGTCAAGTGAGCACTGCCAAAATTAGAATTGCTGCGCATGGCTTCTGGAGAAAGGCGCGAAGATGGAAGACGCCAACGCAATCGGCATGACACCGTTGGTGCTTGCCGAGAAAGATGGCCACGACAAGATCGTGGACCTTTTATTGGCGAAAGGCGCCAAGCGAAATCCGGCGCATCTTGAAAAGGAAACTCCTCTGATGAAGGCGGCCGCCCAAGCCGACGCGGCTGAGGTCAAAAAATTGCTTGCTTCCAACGTGGATGTTAACGCTCAAAGAGGGGATGGAAGCACGGCTCTTTTGTTGGCGGCGCAAAAGGGGCATCTCCCGGCTGTTGAATTACTTCTTGCTCACGGCGCTGAAATTAACAAGGCCGATCAGTGGGGGGATACGCCCCTGATTGCAGCCACACGGCAAATGCATGTGGATGTGATCCGATATCTGGTTGCAAAAGGCGCCAATCTAAACGCCAGAAACAGCGGCTATGAGACAGCCGCGCAGATCGCGGCCTTCAGAAAGGGGGGAGAGAATCTATCCGATCTTTTCCAGAGCGCGAGGTCGCGAGAATAAGGCCATCATGACAGCGCTGAAATGGAATGCGCTGATCCATCCGATGGCGTTTTGTCTTTCCACGCGTTCCCCGCTCTGTTATGGCGTTCTGCATGCGAAAAAAGGGATGGATCATTGGCTTGGTTGTCGTGCTGGCGCTTGGGTTGGCGGGGGGCGCGGCCTACTGGCGCATCTTTCGAAAGCTCTCGAAACGCCCGATTGCCGAGTGTCTTCCCGCAAACACCCTTTTTTTCGCCACCCTTCGCAATGCCACAGCCACCCTGCTCAAATACCAAACTTCGCACTTGAAGGAGGTATTGGAAAGCAAGGAGGTCAAGGATCTGGAGGCCCTGATCGGTGAAAAGCTTTCCTCTTCCCCAAAGCGGCCGCTTTCGGCCCAGGACCAGACCGAACTAAAAGCTCTGGGCGCCAGTTTCGTCAAAAGCCTGAGCGGCGAGTCTTTCCTGGCGGTGACGAAGGTTGATCCCGGCGCCTCGACCAATCCTTGCGAGATGGTGTTTGGCGTGCGATCAGTCCAGGGCGCTGGTCCCTTCGATGACTTTGTCGCCAGATTAAAACAATTCGTGGCGCGCAAAGGCAAGGCGCCGCAAACCAGCCAGGAGAAAAAGGGGAAATATTCCTACGAATGGTGGGAACCCGTTCCCAACAAGATAAGAGTCTGCTTCGCCAAAGTGGATGACTGGGCAATCGTCAGTCTGGGCGAGCCGTCTTTGCATGATTTTATGGATCGCTACGCCCATTCCACGGCCGCCGCAGATTCGCTGAAACAACGCCCCTCCTTTCAAGACATCCAAAAGCGGCTGGGATCCGATTCAGATGTTTTTGCCTTCGTCAATTTGGAGGAAATCGCCGGCAAGCTGTTTGGCTTCATCGAAAAACAACCTGTTGCCAACAGCAAACAAACGGCCGCCATGCTCCGCGAAAGCTACAAGCCATTTGTCGCCTTTGGCATGGGGGCGCGTTTTGCGGGCCGCGACATCACGGATCGCTGGGTGGTTTTGGCGCCGAAAGACAAACGGCCTGATCTCGGCGCCAGCTATCAACCCTGCGCTTATCAAACGCTTGCCTTCACCAGTTCGGACACTTTGCTGTATGGCGCTCAAAACATGGACTGGCGGAAGCAGTTTGACAATCTGCGCGGCGTGTATCGCCATGGCGCGCCCCAGGTTGCTCAAGTCCTGGATCAGGTGAACGCCAATCTCGCAAAAATGGGCCTGGACCTGAATAAGAACATCCTGGACGCGCTCGGCCCCGAAATTTCATTTCAATTGGATTGGCCGGCGCAGGCGGATATTCCCGAGGTGGTCTTGCTGGTGCAGATCGGAAAAAAGGACGACTTCAAACCAACCGCGGCGTTTCTTACGCAACTGATCAAAAGCAAGGGAGGACCCGGTGTTTCCGAAACCAAGCTTGAGCAAAATGATTTGCTCACCCTGGCGATCCCACCCGTGCCGCAAATTTCGCCGACCCTCCTGCTGAACGATCATTTCATGGGTGTTTTTCTCACCCAGGATGGGGCGCGCCGCATCCTGACCAAACCGGCAACCAACACCTTGTCCGCGGACGTCGCGTTTCAAGGGTTGACCGCCAATCGGAAAAATGGAAGCTCCGCGCTTTGTTACGCGAATACGCCGCGGCTGATCCACAAGACGTATGCCGCCGTCAAATCGGCTTTGCCGAAGTATGCCGCCAGGCTCCCCCCGCTGCAGAAGGCGCTCGGCAACAGTTCCCTGCCGGACAAATTAAGTTTTGCCGAGGCCTGTGGTCCATGGCTGATGGTGACCAAAGTTGATGATCAGGCATTCGAAACCGAATCCATTTCGGGGGTGGGCAATTTGATTTTGCCCGTCTCCTTCGCGGGCGGCATGGCGGCGGCGATTGGAACTCCCGCTTTCATGAAAGCACGCACGACCGCGATGGCCGCCAAACAGGCCGCGGAAGCTGAAAAGGCGGAAAAAGAGGTTTCACCGGAAACCATTCGCAATGATTTGCAGGAATTAAGGGTGGTCATTGAAGCCTGGGCGAAAAACCAGTCGGTGGCCAAAGATACGGCCGTCCAATGGGAGCAGTTGAGCGGTTCATTCATCCCCGGATCCAATCTGGAAAAATCGCGGGGCATGGATCGTTTGGGCAATCCTTACGTTCTCGGCGTCGTGGGCAAGACATTGGCCGATGTGTCGCCAGCCACCAAGATGCGCTTTGCCGGATCGGCGAGTCCGGATTTCTGGACGCCCGCCGCCGTTGAAAACAAAAACAACCCTTCCCCGGGTGACTCCTCCCCGAAACAGAACACTCCGGTGGAAGTCCCCGCGGGGGATGCCGGCAAAGGTCCACCGACGGACCCGCTCAAAAAGGCGGGTTCCTCCGACGAAGGTCTGGACAAATATATCGAGAAATAGATTCTGCCCACCTTGGCCGGGAGGGAAACGGGAAGGTGGTTTTGCGTTTCTTGTGCATCCCCGTGGAACGGGGCAAACTTTGCGGCGAAAATTTCAAATATCTCCGGCTAGCCTGGATTTTTCATGATTCGGTAAAAACGATGACACCCTGTTTCAAACACTGTAGGGCAACCACACCATGCGGGTGGCAGGCGGGCCCCGTTGCCTCCCGTCAAACGGTCCCCCAATGGGGGGACCCTACAGAATCGTGGTGTCAAATTGTGAAATATGCGGGCTAGCCTTAAACCCCCATGGGACCTCTCATTTCCGTCAGGCGGTTTTGCATTCTGTTGCTGGTCTTGGGCGCGGGGTTTGTGCGCGGCGAATCCGCTTCGCCCCAGGTTGAAAGCGAGCAATGGGGCATCATGTTGATGCAGGGAAAGCGCGTCGGTTTCATGAACACCATGGTCACGCGGCGCGGAGATTCCCAGAAGCCGCAATGGATCAGCGACATTCATCAGCAGATGAAGCTGAAACGGCTCGGCATGGAGTTGCTTGTGACTGAACATTCCAGGATTGTTGAAAACGATCAGGGTCTGGTTCTGAATTTTGAAAAGAAAACGCAGAGCGCGGGCATGAATTCGATGGTCCGCGGCTATCGTGTTGGCAACGAACTGGCCATGCTTTCCCGCGGCATGGAACAACGCTGCCCATTTCCGCCGGAAACGATCGGTCCCAGGGCGTTTGGACAAAAGATGCGCGCTGAAATGCCTCTTCAGGCGGGATCAAGATGGAAATCCCAGGCTTTCATGATCGTTGCCCCACAGGCTCCCGCAATCGTGAGCATGAATGTGAACCAACGAGAGCCCAGGGAGGTCCAGGGAAAGAAACTCGATCTTTGGAATGCCACCAGCGAAATCAGCGTCCTGCCCGGTTTGAAAGTCACGGTTTGGATGGATGCCGATTATCAGGCCGTCGTCTCGCACATGTCATTCCCCGGCATCGGGGACATTGACCAAATCATGACCACGCGGGAGGAAGCCATGCGGGAACTGGAAAGCGCCGAACTCTTTGCGCCCACGCTGATCACGCCGTCGAAGCCATTGAACAATGTCTCCAAACTTTCAAAGGCAACCTTTCGCCTTTCGACAAATGGGAGTCAACCGCTCACCATCTGGTCGGGCGGAGAGCAGGTTGTTTCAAACACCGCACCGGGCATTGCCGAGGTAACGGTAACCGTCCCCCATCATGACGAGGCCGCGGCGACATGGGTTCTGCCCAGCCAGGGCGGCGGAGATTTGGATCGTTACTTGCAGCAAACGCCTTATCTGGAGATCAAGAGCCAGATCATTCAGGAGTTGGCGCATCAGGCGGTTGGGAACGAAAAAAATCCGCTGCGGGCTGCGCGAAAAATCGAGGCATTCGTGCGGGGCTATATTCGAAAGAAGGATTTAAGCGTCGCCTTTGCGTCAGCCGGGGAAACCGCCCGATCCCGTCAGGGCGACTGCACGGAACACGCGGTGTTGGCGGCGGCGCTGGGGAGAGCCGTCGGCCTGCCAACGAGGATCGTCAACGGAATCGGTTATCTGCCCGCCAACTATTCAGGCCAGGCAACGGCGAACAACGGTTTATTTGGGTTCCACATGTGGGCGGAGGCATGGCTGGGGGAAAATCAATGGGTGACGATGGACGCCGCGTTGAACGGCTTTGACGTCGGACACATTGCCATCGCGAAAATCGCCTTGCAGGAAACAAACCCCATGATCGACCTGACCGTGCCCCTCCTGCAGGCGATGGAAAAACTGAAAATCGACGTTCTGAGCGCCGAATGATCAAAATTCCTATCCTTCCTTTCAGTCAGCAGAAAGGCTTTTGCCCTTGGTCTCCGGGAACACCCATATCCACAGCCCGGTCAGGAGGGCGAAGAGGGCCGCAAGCGAGATGCCGCCCTCCAGGCCATATCGGGTCGCGATCATCGTGATGATCACCGGGGTGAAGAACTGGACTCCCCTGGCAAGGTTGAATGCCGTTCCCATGGCGGTGTTTCGTATCCTGGTTGGGAAAATCTCTGAAAAGAGCGGGCCATACCCGCCAAACATCCCGGTCCCGAGGCCCACGACGAACATGCAGATGAAGATGAGCTTGGGCTGCATGGCGATGGCGCTCCAAAAAAGCGTGATCATCAAAAGGCCGGCGGCCATGACCACCGAATAGATGGTGTAGGCGGGCCGCCGGCCCAGCCGATCGGCGACGTGACCGAACGTGACGTAGCCGATCACGCCGCCCAGCTGCGTGACCAGCATGAAAAGCCCCGATCGGACCAGCGAAAAACCGCGCTCCTCATGAAGATACGACGGCAACCAGGTATAAGTGAACCAGTAGGCGCTCATGTCCAACAGCGTCAAAACCAGCGCCAGCAGGAACGTCCGCCTTATCTCGCGCCCGAGAAGGTCCCGCAGGCTGTTCTTTTCTTCATGGCATGGGACGATGTTCTTGCGGGCGATCCAAAGATCGGATTCGGGCATGTCCTTCCGTATCTTGAAAATGAGCAGTGCCGGGAGAAAGGAGACGATGAACGACGCGCGCCACCCGATGTGTGGCGCAACAAAGCTCCCGACCACCGTCGCCAGCGCAATTCCGATGGGTGCGCCGGTCTGCACGTAGGCGCCGAATCGCCCGCGCATCCGGGGGGGGAATGTCTCGCCGATGTAGGTCTGTGCGGTCGCCCACTCGCCTCCGACGCCCAGCCCGGTCACGCTTCGCCAGAGCAGCAGCCACCAGAGGCTTTGCGTGAAACCGCACATGAACGTCCCGACGCTGTAGGTGAAAATCGTCCATTGAAGGATGCGTTTTCTCCCGAACTTGTCCGAGAGAAACCCGAAAAGAATGCCCCCGACGGCCGTCATGGCCAGCGAAGTGCCCAGGACCAGGGAATGCTCCATCTTGGTGAAACCGAGCTCCTGGCTGATGGGGATCAGCAGGAACGAATACAAGATGAGATCGTAAAAATCGAAGAGCCAGCCGGCCCACGACATCAACAGGATATGGTAATGCGCCTTGGTCAGGCGGGGACTGTCGGAAAGCATGGGTCATTGATAGCATGCAAACCGCGGACCGTAAAAGAAGAAAGCCCGCATCCATCCCAGCTGGGATGGACAAAACCCTTAGGCTTGGAATCCGTCGGCGACTTTTTTGAACCACTTCCGGATGGTACCCGTTTCATCCAATGAATTTGCTTTCGATTTTACAGTGACGAAGCGCGGCAGTTCTGATAACCATGTTGCCCCAACCCGAAACCGGGAGCATTCCATGACACCCCTTAATCCCACTCCCACCGAACACGGGTTCGCCTTCGAGACCGAGGCGATGGCGGGTTGCATCCAACCCGATGGCGTCTATCACGGCGTCACGCGCCTGGTGGACAAACGCAGCGGGCGGCAGTTGATTGATCCGCGCTACTCGGCGCTCAATCTCTATCGGCTGTTTTCCATCAACCAGGGCATGGGCCAGCCGCGACGCATGCCCCGCGCGTCGCAGGTTGGCGCGAACTTCGTCGAGGTGATCTGGCCGCCGACCGAGGCTTACCAGGGCGAAATCGCCGCCCGTTACGAGATCGTGTCGCCGAACGCGATTGATCTCACGCTCACCGTTCGCTCGAAGGGGACGTATCCGCAGCACGAGATTTTCGCGCCGAGCTATTTTGACAAGGAACTGCGGCCGCACATTTACCTGAAACCGCCGCCTTACGGACGCTCCACCGGTGGTCCGGAATTGACGATTCCCACGGTGAACGATGTCTTTCGCGGCACGGTGCTCGTGTTTCCACGCGATGCCCATGCTGCGCGCCGCTGCGTGGACGGACGATGGGACCGCAGCGAGTTTTCCTCGGACATCGTCCAGATGTGTCCCGTGCGCCACTATGCGTATTGTTTTGCGTTCGTGGCCGATGCCGAAAACAAACTGGCCGTGGTGTTGATGTCGCATCCGCGCGACGCTTATGCGATCAGCACGCGCTATCACGCCGATCAGGAAATCGACCGCCTGGTTTCCTACAGCGCGTTTGATTTCTCGCTGTTTGGCGACGATCTGTTGCCGGGCGATGAACGCGTCGCGCGAGTCCGCATGGCGCTGACGCCGCTGGATGGCAATCTGTCGCAGCCGTTGGCGCTCTATCAATCCTTTCTGGCGGAGTTTCGATGACGAATCCGCAGATTACGCAAATGAACGCAGAATCGGGAAGGCAGAAGTTCTCACGAAAGGAGCAGGTGATCTCACCACGCGCGGCGCGTGGCTGGCACGGAGTTTACCACGCGCAGCGCGTGGCACGCAGAGAGTACGGGGAGGAGAAAGCTCAAATCCGCTTCAACAACCTGGGCAGTTACAAATAAAACTTATGATTCGCATCGGCATCCTCGGCATCGGCTTTATGGGCGTGACGCACTTCAAGGCGGCTCGGAACATCAAAGGCGGCAAGGTCACGGCGATCTGCACGCGCGACCCGAAGAAGCTCGCGGGCGACTGGCGCGGCGTGCAGGGCAACTTCGGCGGCGGCGGCGGCGTGCAAGACCTGAACGGCATCCGCAAGCACGCCGACATGCGCGATTTGTTCGCGGACAAGGGCGTTGATCTCGTGGACATCTGCCTGCCCACCCCGCTTCACCGAAAGGCCGCCCTCGCTGCATTCGCCGCGGGCAAACACGTGTTGTTGGAAAAGCCAATCGCTGCATCGCTCGCGGCCGCCGATGAAATGCTGGCGGCAGCGAAAAAGGCGCGCCGCCATTTCATGGTGGCGCAAGTATTGCGATTTTTTCCTGAATTCCGTTATCTCAAACACGCGGTTGAATCGAACGAGCACGGCCCATTGAAGGCGCTCCAGCTCAAACGAATCATCGCGGTGCCCGACTGGGGCGGTTGGACCCGCCTGCCAGGACGCGGACAGGCGGCGGAGAACAAACGCGGTGTGGATATCGCTGTGGACCTGCACATTCACGACACCGATTTCGTGAACCTCCTCTTCGGTCCGTCGCGCGCGGTCAGTTCCCGCGGCGTCCGTGATCCCAAGACCGGAGAAACCGTCTATCTGGTCACAAACTATGACGTCGGCCGGCGGGACCCGCCTGCCAATCGGCGGGCAGGCATCGCCGTCAGCGCATGCTCTGGCGCCGTAGCAACGAAGGGCATCCCGTTTGAGCACGGTTACGATGCCTACTTCGAGAAGGCCACGGTTGCCTTCAACTCGACGCATTGCCCGCGCGTGACGGTGGTGGATGTCCGCGGGCGAAAGTCGCATCCAAAGCTGTCGTTCCCCGATGCGTTCTCGGCGGAACTGCAGGAGGCGGTTCACGCCGTCGGCTTGGACCGGACTTCCGCGCTCATTGCCGCGAAAACCGCGCGCGATTCGCTGGCGGTCTGCCTGGCCGAAATGCGCTCGGCGCAGTCGGGAAGAACGATCTCCCTGCCTGAATTCGGCCTCAATGTTACACGCTAGAGACGGGCAAGAAGAGGTGATTTTGCTTTTATTTGACCTTGGAGAGTGAAATCCTGGTGGGGGAATATGAAACTATCGGCATGGAACGTCTTGAGCGACGCGGAAATCGCCGTCATCCACCAAAAGTCGCTGGAAATTCTTCAAAAGGCCGGAATCCGGGTGATGGACGTGGAATGCCGCCGCCTGCTTGCCGCCGCGGGTGCGAAAATCGGCGCAGACGGTGAGCGGGTTTTCCTTCCGCAAAAACTCGTGGAAGAACATCTTCCTCTTGCGCCATCCAGCTTCAATCTCTATCGCGCGGACGAAACCCCCGTGAGGATCGGCACCGACACCCGCGTATTCGGATCGCTGGTGATTGATCCCTGGATCATGGATTACCCGACGCAGAAACCGAGGCGCCCGCGCCTGGAGGATGTCGTGCGCCACGCCCGCATCGGGGAGGCGCATCCCTCTGTTGGGTTCATTTATAGGATGGAAATGCCGCCCGAGGGAATGGAGGAAGAGATCGCTTACGTCAGGACTCTTGAGGCGGTTGTGTGCAACACGACCAAGCCTCTGCTTGCGGCGCCGGCCTCGCCGGAAACCCTTGAAAATTGGCTGGAGATCGCGGAGATCCTCTCGGACGGAAGGTCCGTTGGAGAAAAACCGCGGGTCATGATGGGCGCGCCGGTCACCACGCCGTTGACGATTCATCCTTTGAACGCCAGGATCATGAAGGAATGCATCCGAAGGGGGCTTCCGTTTTGCGCCCAAACGGAACCGATTGCCGGCACAACCGCGCCGCTTTCGTTCGCCGGCGGAATCCTGTCGGCCAACTGCGAGAACCTGTTTCTCCTGACGCTGTCCCAGGTTTTGAAGCCCGGCGCCGCCGTCGCTTATTCGGCGGGAAACGCCCTGGCCGAAATGAAGGCGGGCCGGGTCATCTTCTACAACGCCGACAAGATTCTGTGGAAAATCGCCGCCTGCCAGATGGCCGGATTTTACCATGTGCCCATCGAGGCGGAGGCCACGGGAAGCATGGTCGGCCGCCACGACACGCAAAACGGAATCGAGTCGGCCCTGCTCATGCTGCCGGCGGCGTTGCGCGGCGGCGGCATGTTCAACGGCCTGGGTTCCTGCTACAACGCCTGCGGGCTTTCCTCCGAAATGATCGTCATGCACGCAGATTTGATATGCCTTCTCGGTCGTATCAGTGAGGGCATCGAGGTGAGCGACCGGACGCTTGACGCGGAATCCATCCTGTCCGTTGGTCCCGGAGGCTCATTCCTCACCGAACCGCTCACCATTGAGCAGTTGAGAAGCGGCGAGTTCTACACCGGCGGGTGTTTTGACCGTCTGGGCGAGCAAAGCCCGAACCGCCATGAGGATTCAATGCTTGCACGCGCGCATGAAAGGGCGGAGCAACTGTCCTCGCAAATTCCCGCGGTTTCGGAAAAGACCGCTGCCGAAATCCGCCGCTGGGCCGACCAAAAGGCTCGTTGATTATTTCAGTTTGTAAGGATGTCGTTCAGTCAATGAAGCTCGTTTGTGCGCGACCTCATCGCGCGGGTTCGACGCATTCGGCCATCCTTTGAGTGGAACCTGATAGGATTCAATCGCGTCGGTGCATCGTCACGTGGTCCCATCGCTCTTTTGCGTGCCCTCCATCGGCGCTCCTCTTTTGGATCTGCCGAAGGAACATCTCGACGTGTTGCGCGGCTGGCTGGGATTTTATCGGCGGCACCAGGCGATCTTCAACCAGGGCGATTTCCATGCGTGTTGGGACGCGGGCGATTTTCAGATCTTCGTTTCCATCTTCGGGTGCGACCGATGAATCGGCCTGTTTATGATCCGAATCATGCCGGCAAGAGCCTCAGAGTTGCCCCTTGGTCAAACCGCCATCCTCTTAACAACTCTAATAAAACAGAAATGCAATTGGCGCTTCTTGAAGTGCCCATAAAATATTTGAAACAGGCATGAAGATTGTTGAAATATATTCCCACTTAAATGGAGAAGAATACATCTTGGCAAAACAACCGGTGATTTACCAGGAAATCAAAAGCGTGATTGCCGCCGTTGATGCGTGCCGTTGCATGACAAAAACCAGCAAAGAGAAAACAATGCGTGGTAGAAAGACCTGGACTCCGCCCGAACCGATGCGGTTGATTGATTCAGACCGCTGCCCGGGCAAAGTCTGGCCGGTCTGCAAAGTCCTTGATGACGGCACGCTCGTGCTCGTGTATGGCCGCCCCGGCAAACACATCATTTTCGATCCGTCGGGAACTGGAACGCAATGGCAGGGACATGTTGATTTAAAACTCCAACTAGCAGCTTGGTGGACGTAAGTCCGACAAGCTGCTAGCGAAGCTGCGCCTCAAACCGACAAGACACTTGGAGGGCGATGCTCCGTCATCGCCGCTCTCTCCCGCCACGGCGGGACGACGACGGAACACCCCGGCTCCCTTATGCCCTGCCGCTTGCGTCGCCCCCCATCGTGCCGTCGCGAAAAACTTGACATCCCGCCGTGGCGGGATCACGTTTTTGGTTTATGTAAACGTTTAGCCCGCATATTTCACACTCCCGTGTGAAGTATGCGCCGAAGGC
>JACQHZ010000204.1 GCA_016198745.1 Verrucomicrobiota bacterium | reverse complement strand
GGATTTCGGATTTCGGATTTGAAAACTGATTGCGGCTTGTCGTGATCATTGTTGAAGCTGGCCTTGGTTGCGCCATCCATCTTCAGAGGAAGGTTCAGGCCAATGTCACGAAACCAGAGTTCGTTGGTGTTCTCCGTCACAATCAACTTGTGGCTGATCCGAACCTGACTGGAGCCTGCGTAAAAATGGAAGTAGATCACCGCCACCGCATTGCGCGCGCCCTTCTCGTCGCGGGCAGGATCACCCTGGGAAGGGTGATCGCGATATTCACCTTCCAATCGAACGACGGTGTGCCGTTTGCCATTGAGTTCCACCTCAAGTTTGTTCCCTTTCAACACCCCGCGCCGCCCCTGACTGTCCACCACGTAGAACGCACCACCCGCGCCCGAGACGATCGCTTCGTCGGGTTCGAACTTCCCATCCCCGTTGAGATCCATGCTCAGCGCATCAAAACAACCGTCGCCTTTTCGAAAGACATATTGCGCGCCGCCGGCCTCCAAGGTGATGCCTTCGGGGGATTCCTTGATTTTGATATCGTCTTTGGCTTCCGGGGCCGCGCTTTTCGTCAGGAAATATTTCTGATCAAATTGGGCATTGAAATCCACCAGAGTCCAGCGGAGCGAACCGTCCTCCCAAGCGGCGGTTTTCACGATCTGACAGGGAATGGGTTTTCCCGCTTGATCAACAACGGTCAAATCCGCGACATCGCGAAACTCTCCCTTTTTGAATGGAACCCCGGTGGTGACAGGCCAGGTGCGTGTGGCGAGAGACGCCGGCTTGTTGAGCAGAATGGGAATCCGGAGATCATTCTGCATCTTATCCTGGGCGGAGGCCTCCGTCCACCCCCCCAGACCCATGCAGGCCAAAGTCATGACGCACAATTTTGCAAGATGATTTGATTTTTCAGTCGTTGTCATAAAAGCGGTTGTGTTTTTATCAGTCAGGCCCGGGTGATCTGATCATCCGGCGGCGTTCATTTTGTTGAGGGCGCGGCGCGCGCCAGAAAGGGTTCGAGCCGGGACAGAAACCACTCGGGCTGTTCGAGCCAGGGCCAGTGGCCGCATTCCTTGATCACGACGTATTCGACATCGTCCGCCTGGATGTTTTGCTTGATCCATTCGGGGCTGATGTCTTCCGGGCCGAGCTTGCCGCGGCCCGTGTGGAAGACCATCACGGGACAGGTGATGAACTTGCCGGTGTCCGGGATTGGCTCGGGCGGCGGTGGAGTGTTGACCCCGATATCAAGAACGCGCGGCGGCGGTCCGGTCCGCGTTCCGGCCCGCTGTTCCGGACTCATCTTCGCCCTCCGGTAACCGAGCGAACGGCGTTCAAGCGTGACCGCCGAGGGATAGTCGCCGTGATGGTGGGGTTTGAGTTGCTGCATTGCTTCGCGGTTTTGCTCGTACAACGCGGCGGCCTGGGGCGAGAATTTACTGTTGGGCAGTTTGCGCGCGAGAATCATCTTGCCGGCCACCGCGCCATCAATATCGACCAATGCCCACACCCGGTGCGGTTGAAGACGATACATCTGGCGCGCATCCGTCCCCCCCTTGCTGTGACCAACGAGCGCGACATTCCCGATGCCCAGATGATCCAGCAACCGCCAGATCCGCCAGGGATCGAGGGGAAACACGAGACCATCGGGCAGAATCAGACGGTAACGCTGCGCAAGACGCGGAGTGATGTTGGCCCAGTCGTCAGCACAGCATTGCCCGCCATGAAGCATCACAATGGCGGGACCCTGTCCGAGTTCATGATACTCGACCCGCGGTTGTTGGAACGTGTTGGAGTTCATCTATGCCTGCCTCATTCGTCAGCGCGAAAGCCGCCGCACCCTCCGATAGAAGTCAATGAATGGCGTCTCGAGGACGGTCATTTCCGACTCGTAAGTTGAAATGCCGGCATATCCCTCGTCGAACCATCGCTTCAAATTGCGCCGCGCAAATTCAAGATCGAAATTCCAAATTCCGCGAAGCAGGGGCACTTTCGCCTGCACCTTGCGTCGCCATTCGGGTTTGGGTTCCGCAATCGGAAGATGTTCGTCGGAAGAGACCCGGGCGCTGGCCACAACCTCATCGCAAAGACCCTCGGCCAGCCAGTCGTCCAGATCAATCCCATCATGGAGATGGTGGTTGGGACGGCGCCAAAGCGAAACCTTCACCTGCGCCATTCCTTCCTCTTGCAACCGCTGCCGAAGCTCACGCCCGAACTGGGTGAGGTAACCCGCGCGATAACGGTACCAGCGAACGGATTCTTCATCCATGGGCGGAAGCTGGAAGCGGCAGGTCCGATCCTTCTCATCCCTTAAAAAAGGGGGATCCCGTTTGTATTTTTGCCGATAGCCTTCAACCAGGATTGGGTGGTGGTGAAGAATGGGCGCATGACGCAGAAACCCCAGATTCAATCCCTGTAACCCGTAACCCGCCGCCTCGGCAAGGATGTCGATCTTGTGTTTGCGCACCTCCGGAAACGCCAGGCAGAGTTTGGCGATTTTGCCGCCATTCTCCGATTTTTCGTGGAATTCGGGGTGCTGCTTGAAGAAATCGCTCTGCACGTTGCCCGAGTAATTGTTGAACCGCATCCAACCCCAGATCTCAACGCCATACTTTTTGCCGGCCTCGACCACGGTCCGCAGCAGGTCGATCTTTCGCAGCAGCCGTCCATAGGCCTTGGACGGGGCGTGATACATCCCGTGCCCTCGCGCCGACACGTAGCGCATCGTGTTGACCTTCGACGGATAGTCTGAACACTGGCCATCAATCCGCCAAAAAACTTTTTTTCCCTGCCGCGACCAGGGAACCCTGGCGATCAACCAGCGGTTTTTTCGGAAACGCGCGCTGGCGAGGGAGCCGGAAAACCGGTGGGCGTAAAAAATCTTTCCCATCGGCTTGGGTCCGGAGCGTCCCTTCGGGGGCGGATTGCCGACCCTGGAAGGCTGGTCGAGTTTCGCGGCGCGCAGGATTGCGGCGTGCCTCGATCGGGTCCACGGGCCGATTCCGAACGCGATCTCGTAACCCCCGCGCGTCCGCCCGCGGAAATGGATGGGTTCGTCCCGCAGTTCGTAATCGGTGCTGTAATTGATCATCACGTGAGGCAGACAATCCAGACTCCGCGCGCCGATCAGGAAATGGCTCATCTGAAATTTTGACCGCGCGGCCAGGATCAAGCCGGTCTCCTCGCCCTGCTTGAAAAAGACGCGCCAGCACGGCATTTCGCGCCCATTGCCCAATTCCGCCCCGTCACTGTAACAATCGCGGTCGTCCTCGTAAGCGTCGGCAAAATCAGGCGTGAAATCAATGCGCGGAAACACGCCCCGCTCCAGCGACTTCACGCCGGGGTTCGGCTCGATGCGATATCGCGCCCGCAACAGGGAATCCCTCTCGCGCAACTCGAACCGGCGGATTAGTTTGATTCGATCGCTGCGCAACACGGCTTCGACCGCGCCGTCTCCGCCCGTCAGTTTTTCGACGTGAAAGGGTTTTTCATTTTCAGCCGGCTTTTCGCTGGTCTTCACCCCGTCGCTCAGATGCCAGCCGAACATGGCCCCGATCAGACTGGGCGCGGAAGCGCCGGAGCGCAACTCCAGCAGGTTGCCGGTGACATCATCGAACCCGGCATGGTTGCGTTGATTTTGTAGGATCATGATGAAAGGGGCATTGCCAGGTATTGCTCCAGCGCATCCTTGCCGGCGTCAAAAGCCGGGCTGTGATCCCAGTTGATGCCGGTCCTTTGCATTGACTGCCGGATGAGCTGTCTTTTCAGGAGACTGCTTTGAACATCCTTCTCAATGGCATCCACATCAAACTTTTGCAGAATTCTTTCCCTGAGTTCCTTTTCCATTTGTTGGTGCCCGGTCGTTCCAATCAGGTTGTTCCACTCCTCCGGATCTTTTTCGAGGTCAAACAACTGGGGCGCCTCTCCGTGAATGTAAATGTATTTGTATTTGCCCTTTCTGAGCATGAAGCAGGTCGCGTAAAGGCCCTCGGTATGATTTTCGGAAAAAACCTCGCGCCCTCCGGCGTCCGTCCCGGTGTCGAGTTCAACGGTCAGGCTGCCGTAGCTGATGTAATCAATGTTGTGAAACTCAAGCGTGGCGGTCCGGGGTTTGAGATCAAGCGGCGCATCCAGTAGCTTGATGGTTGCCTCGTCCACCATCCTGCCGGAGTGATTGTCGGTGACGCGGACCAGGATGTCTTTGGCGGGCTGTGTGCCCACGTTGTGGACGATCACGTTCAAGTGGCCTGAAGTTCGGAGGCATGGCCAGATAGCCGACCTGGTGTCCGATCGTGCGGCAGGGCACGTCCTTCTGCAAAAGTCCGATTTCGTTGGGCAGACCGGTCATGGGCGCGTCAAAGACGGGGAAGTACATGTCCAGCATTCGAATGACATAGACCCCCGTCTCGCCATCCTTGGGGATCGTCACATCCACGGCCTTGTCGCCGCGCAGGTCGCGGTTTTTGGGATCCATTTTGTACAAGGCCACGCGTTTGCCGGCCGGCGAGGTCGGCGGCATGCAGGAAGGTGGGCAGTTGCATCAGGGCTTCCTCCCCACGGGCGGCGTTCCAATGTCCGAAGCCATTCAACGGATCCTCTGGGTTGCGATACACCAGCCGCGTGTCCCGTTGGACTTGCGGGATGGGCCCATCCAGGTAACGCGGGTCGCGCGTGGCGCGGTACGCGAAGGCGCCGAGGGCGGAGTGACGGACGACACCAGTGGCGATATATTCCTTGATGCGCTCGACGGCCCGGTTGTCACGCGTGAGTTCATAATAACGTTCGGCCCAGGTCTTGTACCAGATGGGAAAGCCGCCCTGCAGTCCTTCGGCCAATGGCTTCTCCAGGGCGCCTTCAGCCATCTGGCGCAGGAAGAGCAACCCCTGCGGATCCCACGTGGCGCGGTAGTAATTGATCATCATGCCAAAGGTGTTGATCGCCTCGCGGCCGTGCCCGCCGCTGGGTAGCACGCTTTTCTTGATGCTGCGCCCCCACAAGTTGTAAAGATCCCAGCCACGCAGATCGCCGGCGAGGTAATCTGCCAGACGCGGTGCAGGCCGACCATGTCCTGCCGCCAGCCGTTATGGGTGTTGCCATAGATCCACATGCCGTAATCACCGAGACAATCGAGCATATTGAACATGCCGCCGGGAAAATCCACGTTGATGGTACGCTCGACCTCGGGCAAACGCTGGTCGTTGCGCGGCGCCATGGGAACGTCCACCTCGGCGCGGCAATTCCATTCCGGCGCGGCCAGCGCATGGGGGCTGAGCTGGAACAGCCGCGCCTGGGCAAGCTGGCTGTCGGGCTTGGCGGCTGCCGGCTCCAGACGCAAGACGATTTCACCGCCCACCACGGTGCCCTGCGCGTTGCAGCGATACGCCTTTTCGACTTCGTCCTCCGGGTCCCACGCCGCCGGTTTTTCGCCGGGATGAAGCACGTCGTGATAGAACTTCGGCATGTGCATATCGAGCAGTTTGCCCTGATGGGCAAACCAGGCCTTGTAACAGTTGCGTTTGTCGATCTGTTCCTCGTGCGTAAATGTCTCGCGTCCATGACGCGGCCAGAGGTGAACCACCAGCCCCTGACGGTCCGCTTCCAATTCCTTCGGGAATCGCTGCCAGATGTCGCGGATCATCGCCGTGACCGTGCCCGTGTCCCCCGCGATGCTCATCCAACCGTCGGCATGTTTACCCTGGACCTTGGCCTGGTCACCCTTCCCAGGGTGATCTTGCCCTCGATCAGTTTCTCCTTCCACGAGCCGCACCCGGTCGGCGCGTTCCTGATGGATCCAGACGGAATCCTTGGCGGGCAGCGCTCCCTCGGCAACCTTTCCATCCATGCTGGTCACGTAGCGTTGCGCACCGGTCATTCCAGTGCGAAACCCGATATCCGCCAGCATGCGCTTGAGGGTGTCCTGCGTCTGGATGGTGCGATGGCTGATGAAAAGATTCGGATGCCCGGCATAGGCGGTGATGCGCGTCACAAACTGGCAGAGTTTGCGCTCAGCCTCGGCCGCAGTGGGATTGAAATACCAGCCGGTCGCCAGGATCGTCACGCGTGCGGGACCTTGTTCCTCGATCTTCACCTCCGCCGTCGAATCGTCGGCGGCACGGAAGAGCAATCCTTTGTCGTCCACGATATAAGGACCGGAGACCGTCGGCGCGGCACGGGAGGAAATGACTTGTTCATTATCGGTGAACTTTCCATCCCGGTTGGCGTCAATCCAGGCGGACTCAATGCCGGTGAACCCCTTGCGTTTGACCTGGAATTGCACCAGCCCGTTGTTGACGGTGATGAGGTCATCGGTTTGCGTGGTCTGGATTGCGACCGACCGCGGCAGGCCGGGCTTTTGCACGAGGCGATACTCGCGCGGCGTCATGCCATCATACTGCGCGACAAAATCCAGAGTCAGCCATCGCACGAAACTGGGCTGGCCGGGGGTCCAGGTCGAGCGCACCGTGAATTGCGCCGGCACCGGTTTGCCGTTCTCCAGGAGCTGAAGCTCGTTGACATCCCGCAGCGTGCCAAAGGGCATTGGGATGCCGGTGGTGATCGGCCAGGAGGCGTTGGTCGCCATTTCCTGGGGATGCACCTGGACCGGAATGCCTTCGGCGGGAATGAGAACCTTCGGATGCGATTTATCCTCGCGCTTGAGGATCAAGGGCTTCGGGTTGCCGAACGACTTACCGTCGGCGCCGATGGCGGTGGCGTTCAGCGTGTAATCACCGGGCTTGAGCGCATCGGTGTTGACCAGAAAAGCGATCTTGGGGGATTGCTCGGAAACACCGAAATTGACCGTTTCCTTTCCGATCTCACCTCCCGGTCCCGCCAGCGCAAGGTTGACCTTCAGCCCCGGTTGGGCGGAATCGATCCAGCGCAGGATCGCCACGAACTGGCCGAAGCCGTCGTCGTTCCAGTAGGCATTGCGGTCGGCAATGATCTCGATCCCCCGCGCCGCGTCACGGTCGGCCTGCGTTTTTTTCAAAGCGTGGCCGAGGCTGGGGGTGTTCTTTCGATGCTCGTCGCTCTTGAGGCGCTCGCTCTCATCCTTGATTTCACGCGGGGTCAGCGGAATGAAGCGGGGGTTCAGAAAGAGGTTGTTTTCGGCGCGGGCGGATGCGGCGGACAAAGTCGGAATAATCGCGATGAACATCCACCACGCGAACAAATTCGCACGCTTTGGCTCCAACCACATCATCAATGGTGGGAAGCGTTGCCTCAACGGTATATTTCCCAGACTAAAAACCCCTTTGGTCAAATTTGCCATTCGGTTACTCATGGAGTGTTGATATTGAGGTCTTCATCAATATCCCATTTGCGGGATTCGGGTCCGTTAGGAGGGGCAATGGCTTGGTAGTTGGCGCCCGCGGCACGTAAAACTTTCTGCGATGGACATTCCAAAACCTCGATCTTGTTCCCGCTATAAGCAAAGAGGTCGTCCGCCCATTTTGTGCGCGGGTAATTCAGCGCCACAATGACGCTGTCCCCTCCATCGGAAAACCGGCCGTTATTATCGTCGCAATACATGAAAGCGGCGGTCATCAGTTGTTTGAGATTGTGCAGGCGCTTGGCGGAATAGGCAGATTCGTGCGCGTTCTTGATCGCCGGCAAAAGTAGTGCCGCCAGGATTGAGACGATGGCCACGACAACGAGCAATTCAACGAGGGTGAAACACCCGATTAAATTGTGTTTTTGATGATTCATGCGATAACAAGCCGCGCCATGTCCTTTGACATCAAAACCTAGGCGCCAACTTCAATCGCCGAAAGGAAAATAAACTTATTCTATTTTAAGATAAGTGGCGATAATTTCCCAGGAAAATTTCCCCGTTTTGGAACTGGGACCCATGTCTCGCCCTGATGAAACTCGGGCATGATCACGGTTTGCCGTGGCGCAATGTCTCCGGTTTGCAGGAGGCGGAGGACCATGCGGCAAAGCTTTTTCGAAAAGGCGTTCCAGCGAGACGCTCGGCAAAGACCTGGCGGCGGTTACGAAGGCCTGCCGCGATCATGGCAAATTTTCGGTGACGGTCGGCCGCGGAGAGATGTTCGAGGTCTGTCTGTCGCATGGTTTCAACATGATCGTGGGGGGCGGAGACGTGGAATTTCTCGCCACCGGCTCAAAAAGCGCTTCCGCGCGCGCCCGCGAACTTATGGCATTGCGAGTTTCATCCGCTTCACGAAAGCCTTGAGCCGCGTCATTTCCGGATCCGTGAGGCTGTGATAAGGCGGGCGGCGCCAGCGACCGGCGATGCCGGCGAGTTCAAACAGGCCGTGCATGGAGGCGATCAGCCCCATCAGGGCCATGCGCACCTTGTTCAAGGTAATTTTGCTCATGTGATTTTTCCGCAACTACTCAGGTCCTCACCGAAGGAGGTGTGGCCCAGCCGCCCCCGGCTGGGATTCCCCTTGGCGCACAGCCGGGGGCGGCTGGGCCACATATCAAAACATTCAGCATGCCTGAGTAGTTACATTTTTCACTCAATTTGAAGATGGTCGCCGGTCTTCCGCATCCATTGCGCCAGCCGCCCGCGCAAATCGGAACGAATAACCTGATGTTGGTTGGAGCCAACGAGAGAATACTTCTCCTGCGGGTCGGCCAGCAGATCGTAAAGCTCGTCTTTGTCTCCAAAATTATGGATGTACTTGAAATGTCCCCCGTCCGCGTCCGCCACCACGGTGCGGATCGGCGTGCCGCGGCCATGGTTGCCGTGATACTCGATAAACTGCTCCGAGCGCCAGAACGCGCCGGGGTTTTCAATCACCGGACGCAGTGATGAACCCTGCGAACCCGGCAGCCGCGCCGTGCCCGCATAATCGCAAACCGTACAAAACTGCCGCCGTTGACCAGCACGCCGTTGCGGTGCGGCCATTGGCCGGTGTACATGGAAACGCGCGTTGGAACGCACAAGGGCGCGGAGCAATAGGCGCGCTCAAACACCAGACTCTCGGCGCTCAACGCGTCGAGATGCGGCGTTTTCACCGGCAAATTGCCGTAGCAGGAAAGGCAATCGCGCCGGAGATGGGTCGGCCATCAACAGGACAATATGCGGTGGTTTTTTTGACATAACATCGCCCGGTCTTTTCCAATGAAAAATGGCCGGTGGCCGTTTGTCAATTCACATTGACGGCCACAAAGAAGCTGAACAAAGTCAGCGCCAACGGAAATTGCTTGATTCCTATCCCGGATATTTCACAAGTCAGAACTTGTGAAATATGCGGGCTACACCCTGCTGTCCCAACGCGCGCTCGATGAACTGCGTTTCTATTGGCGGCTCTACCACCTGCTGCCGCCCCATCAACGCAGGCCGCTGCAAGCGATCCTGGCCTGCCGCACTCCCAAGCTCGGCGGCCATCGCTACGGCTGCGCCCATTGCGGCAAAGAGCATTGGGTGGCGCACTCCTGCCGCAACCGCCATTGCCCCAATCAATCGCCACCGCCACCGGCTCATTCCCAAGGCGCGGCGGCTGATCGGCCTGCCGGCGCCGCCGCCGGCGGAACTTTCCACGCCAGCGTCCGTCGTGCGATGTCCCTTCTGCGGTTGCGCCGAGTTGATCACGCTGGAAATCACGCGCCCAGCCAAAACCCCGCCGCCTGCCTGATTTCAGTGTCAGTCCCCGTTTTATTAATCATTTCGCTTATCAGAATGGCGGCGGGGTGCGTTTCGGGCGATATTTGCTGGTGTGGTGGGTGCGGCAACATGTTTATTTTGGATTTTTTTTGCGCGTGACAACACTCGGAATACGGTCCGGGAGTCAGATTGCGGGCCAGATTACTTTCCTGTTTCGGCCGCCTTTTCCGTTTCGGCCGGGGTTGAACCCAGATAAAGTGAATCGGCGGATCCGTCCCATTTCATTTCCACGCCAGCGCCATTCTTATAAAACTTCCAGGGAGCTTTTTGTTTGCGCGCATCAAGATTGATTGAGGCGAAAGGCCGTTTCGAGCCGTGCAGACAGCTTTCGTCCAGCAGAACCTTGCCATCTGCATCCTCGATTCTCAAATAAAACGGAGCCGTGCTTGTGATCAATGCCGGTCCATAACCGAACTGTCCTTTTGTGGGCGCAACTTCCAATTGAATGACGGGTTCGCCGCCTTTGGGCATCAAAAAACCGAACGCTCCGCCCCATTGAGACAGGCCCCAACCGGCGGGCGCGAAGTTCGTCTTTTTGGGAATGGCCATCGCTTTCTCCGTCGGCTTCGCCCCCTTTTCGTCAGCCGGCAGGGAATTGATCCCGGCCTCGCTCAAAGCTTGCAGATAATAAGGAAGCGTCTGCGGAAAATAGGAGCGGTCGTAACAGATGATCCCATATCCATCCAGCGGATCGTCGGAATTAAAATAGAGCGACTGCCAGAGCGTGGAGATTCTCGGCATCAGATCCGTGAGATGCTTTTTGTCGCCTGTCCACCGGTAAAGCAAAGCGCTGAGTTCAGGATTGCCCGTGGCGTCTCTTCCCTCCGCGCGAACCCATTCCTGCACGTATTGGATGATCCGCTCATCGCGCGTGAGTTCCCAATAGCGTCGTACCCACTGCTTGTGGAAAAACACATGACCGGACGTCGCGGGCACTTCCATCACCGGCCGGCTCATCATGTCGTCGGCCAGGTCGTGGATATAAAGCAAAGCCTGCGGGTCCCACGTGGTCGTGTAATAGGTCAGCATCTCACCCAGCGTTGTGCATGTTTCCCGGCTGCGCTCGGGCGCCAAGGCTGCGCGATTGACCGCCCGCCCCCCCCATTCCTCCATCAGCTCGCGTCCGTATTGATCGCCCCGGATCAGATAACTCATGATGAACGCACCGGGATTGATGAAGTGGGCGCTCGCTTCCACGTAATCATCCCCTTTGGGCGTTCCATTGGACGGTGATCCCCAGGGCAGGAAACCCTTGGTGTGATACATTGCGCCCGCAATATGTCCGAGGAGCGGCTCCTGCGGATTATCGTAATTCACCGTCCCGACATTCATGAAGTGTTGCGTGTTGTTCGACGCCCACTTGAAGACCCATGGATCGCCTCCGCGCAGATACAAAAACCAGGCGGCCCCCACGCCTTGATAATGGCTGTTCAGCCAAAAACGGTGCCATTCGGGAAGTCCGGTCTCGGGATTCCAATTGTTATGCGTGTCGGGCCAGATCCACATGCCATACGCATGCGAAAGATCCACCGAACTGTGTGAACCGCGATAACCCTCCTTGAGAACCTTTTCGACCGTTGGAAATCTTTTGGCGTCCACCGCGGCAAACCGGCCTTCCACCTCCGTCTTCGCATTCCATGCGGGGTCGGCTATCGCATGAGGGTTCTCCTGGTAGAGCGCAGCCTGCCGGGCAATGCCGTCCGTTTGAGTCCCATTGAAATAAAGGCAGAACTCATTGCCGATCGCCAGCCCCTGACCGTTCGCCTGCAAAGCGTTTTCATCCTGCCGTTCAATCATCGGCATGATCTTTTTCATGGCGTCGTAGTATTTGCGCGGCAATTTCAGGTCCAGCAACTGACCCTGATGAGCATAGAAAATCTTATGAATGTTTTTGCGCGCAAGTTCATCTTCCTCCGTGAACGCCTGACCGCCGTGCTTCGGCCAGAAATGCAGCGTCACCGCCTCCCGGCTCAATTCCAACTCCTTCGGATAAAGCTGCCAGATGTTCCGAAGCATGACGCTCAACGATCCGGATTTCATTACCTCGACACCCCACCCGTCGGATTGCTTTCCTTCACCGACCGGCTTGTCCTGATCCTGGACCCGGAAATGATCCCACCGATCCTGATGCAGCCAGACCGTGCCGTTGCCCGGTGGCAGATCGCCCGATAACACCTTCCCGTCGGCGCCCATCTGCCATTTGACCGCCTCAACCGGTTTCACATCAAACGCGACATCCGCCAGCTTCTTTTTCTCCGTGTCATACGTGATGATCGTCCGGTGCGCGACGTTCACAAAAGGTTGATCGTTATGCGCGCTGATGCGGGTCTTGAAGATGCACAGCTTCTCCTTGGTTTTGGCGGAAACATACCAGCCCGTCGCGTAAATCGTGACGCGCACCGGCCCCTTTTCCTCCACGGTGATGCTCGCATTGGAATCCTGCGAGGCCTCAAAACGTTCTCCCCGCTCGTCCACCAGCCAAGGCCCGCCCTCCCCGCGCACCAACGATTGATCATATTTTCCACTCTTGTCCGCAAGCCAGGCTTCCTCGATGCCGGTAAACTTTTTACGATTCACTTTGAATCGAAGCTTGCCGGTTTCCACCGTGATAAAATCAGCGCTCTCCTCGACGCGGAGGGAACTCGGTGGCGCAGGTTCCGTCTTGCCCTCGGGCAAAACCTTGAGGCGATAATCCCGCGGCTTGCCCTTTTCGTATCGGGCCAGAAAGTCCAGACCGAGCCATTTGATCTGCCGGTTCGGATGCCAGGTCGCCCGAATGCTGAACTGCGCCGGCACCGGGTTGCCGTCTTCGAGCAGAACAAACTGATCCACGGAATTTGCCGCCTCGCGCGGCAGTGGAATGCCCGTGGTGATCGGCCACACCGCCGTCGCCAGATTGGTCTGCGCACCCACCATAATCGGAATGCCCTGAGGTGGTATGGAAACTTTTTCATTGCGTTTGTCCGCCTTCTGAAACTCATAATCCGGAATCGCGCGGTACTGGGAACCACCAACCAAACGGGCGCGCAGGAGGTAGTGGCCAATTGGCAAATCCGTCATGTTGATCTGAAGACTGACTTTGGGCGTGGAAACTGGTGAAATCTCGCGGCTGGCCACGATTCCCTTATCGGGTCCTTTCGATATTCGGCGCACCTCCAGAACCAGCTTGACTCCGGGCGTCGAAATATCCTGGCCGATGAAATATACAAGGAATTGCCCGACCGGATCGTCGGCCCAATAAACCTTGCGATCCCCAAAAATCTCCACCCGTTTGGGTTGGCGCGGCCTTTGCACGTTGTAGGGGGTGAACCGCCACGGAAGATCGCGCAGTTTCCCCGGTTTATTCTCCAGATCGGCCTGCTCCACCGGCGTCAGCGGGAGCGGTTTGACGTCCTGGATCAACTCGGCGGCGCAAGCGACGCTTGCAATCAACAGAACGAAAAGAAGGATTGCCCCCGGAACAAACCCGCACGTCCGTCCCCTTAATCCCCCATCATTACCCCTCCTCGCCCTTAATCTCCCTTTCGGTATCATCTTTTTCACTGGATTGGCCTCACGATTCTCAACCCGAAATGTTTGTCTGCCCGCGAGGTCTCATAATAATCCCGGTGCCATGCAGCGCAAAATTTCGCGTCCTGGAAACATGCGCCGCCCCGCACGACGCCGTCCTCGCAAGGATATTCCCGCTTGCGGGGGGGCGGATTTTCCGACGGCGCCGTCGCATAATAATCCTTGTCGTAAAAGTCGGCGCACCATTCCCACACGTTGCCGAGCATGTCATAAAGCCCGAACGCATTGGGTTCTTTCTGCCCCACGGGATGCGCGGCGCCATTGCTGTTTTTCTCGAACCATCCCGCGCGATCGAGGTCCTTCTCGGTGTCACCCGTGTAATATCGCGTCGCGGCGCCCGCCTTCGCCGCATATTCCCATTCGGCCTCGGTGGGCAGGCGATAAACGAGGTTTGTTGCGCCCTCCAACTTGCTCAGGGCCGCGCAAAAATTATGGGCTTTATAGGCGTCAACATAATTGATGGGTTGCTGGGGGCCGGGGAAATAGCGCGACTGTTTCATATTCGTTACTTTTTCCCATTGCTCGCGGGTCACCTCGCAGGCGCCCATGTAAACGGGCTGGGTCAGACGAACTTTATGGAGCTTTGCGTCGGCATCGCCGTCTTTGGATCCCATTTCAAATTCACCAGGCGGAATGAGCTGAAACTTCATTCCGACTGAATTGGTCCACTGGACCGGCTGGCCGAGTTTGGCCGCCCACGCCGCCTGCGCCGCCTTCGCCTTTTCCGGAGTGTCGATCAACGCGATGGCCGCATCCGGCGCATGAATGCGGCTGCCCGGAAGCATGAGAAGCCAAACAAAAAAAGTCTGAGTTATACGCGTGGACATAAATTTCCGTGAATTATGTTGTCTGGATGTATTTACGGATCCCATGAATCCACGGGGGTAAGTTTGGCCCCCTTGGGCAGGGGCACCGGGCCGCGCAGCAGCGGGTCGCCGGTCGCGCGCATCCATTGCTCCAATTTTTTGTGCAAAACCGCCAGGGTTCCGCCATGGCGGGGATGGTCCGCCAGATTTTGTTGCTCCAGCGGATCGTTGGACAGATCGTAGAGCAGTTCCGATGGCCGCGGCTTTTGGAACATTTCCGGACGATGCGCGCGAAACCATTCCTTGGCATACCCCTCCGGTCCGCCGTCCGTATTGGGGGCCAGCCACCACGGACGTTTTTCAAAGCTGCGGATGTATTTGAATTTTTCCGTCCGCAGTCCCCGCATCGGATCATAAGCCGCGTGATAAGTCAGTTCGCAGAATAATTGATCGTGAATGCGGCTGGCGTCGCCGCGCGCCAACGGCAGCAGGCTTTGGCCATCCAAATTGCCTGGAAGGGATGCGCCGCACCATTCCAATAAAGTCGGCGCGACATCGGTATTGGAAACCAGGGCTTCAATGATCTTGCCGCCTTCAAACTCACCGGGACCGCGCATCAACAAGGCGGTTTCAATGCCGGGATCAAACAGGGTCGCTTTTGCGCCCGGAAAAGCAATGCCGTGGTCCGTGGTGTAGATCAGAAGGGTGTTGTCCGATAGATGATTTTTTTCCAATGCGGCCATAATCGCTCCAACGCTTTGATCCACCCGACGGACGGCTTCGTTGAGACGGGCGACGTCTCGTCGAACTTCCGGGGCATCGGGCAGAAAGGAGGGAACTTTCACGGTGTCCAACGGGCTGTCGGCCGGCGGAAAGGGACGGTGGGTTTCCTTGACGCCCACCATCACGAAGAAAGGCTGCGGCGGCGAACGCTCGAGAAAATCCAGAACCAAAGGAGTGACGTTCGCACAGGAAAGGTTTCCATCCGCGGGACGACCGAGGCGTTGATAACCCAACTGACGATACCCCAATTTCCGGTCAAGAGACACTTCATGCTGGTAGCCGAAAAGGAAGGTGGCGTAACCGGCCCGCTGGAGCAGGGCGGGCAGCAACGGCACGCCGCGGTTGAGTTGAAAACCGCGATGCGTCAAACCAATGAGTCCGTGCCGATGGGGCATCAGTCCCGAAAGCAGGCTGGCGCGGCTGGGACTGCATTGAGGCGCGGCGCAAAACGCCCGGGTGAACCGGACGCCCTCCGCCGCCAACCGGTCGAGATGAGGCGTGTCCACGCCGCGTCCGTAACACCCCAGGTGCCGCCCCGTGTCGTGCGTGATGACCATCAAGATGTTCGGTTTCTTTCGCTTCGGCATTTTTTCTCCCGTATTTGTTACTCAATTAAAACCACGAGATCAAGGAGGACAGGCGCCTTGCCTGTCATTAAAAGGGAGACCTGTCGGAGGGCCGTCGGGCGGGGATTCGCTGCGGCGAATTCCACCTTTCTGATCGGGATAGACCCTGAACGCCGACATCAACCTGGAAGATTCTTCAAATAGAAAGGCATCAAAAATAACTTGCCAAGTTTTTTTTTATGCTATATATCGAAATATATATGTATATCAAAGCCACCATTCCGCCCTTGGACCGCCAGTCGCCGGTGCCGTTGCACCGGCAAATTGAGCATTGGGTGCGAGAACAAATCGCTACCGGTTTTCTTGCGCCCGGAAATATGCTGCCCAGTGTCAAAACGCTCTGTGAACAGTTTGGCGGCGTCAATCACCTGACCGTGCGTCAGGCGCTCAAGAGTCTGGCCACCGAAGGGATCGTGAAACCCGTCCAAGGACGAGGCGTGTTTGTCGCAGAATCAAAAACCCGCCTGCGGCGCGTCGCTTTCATCGTTCCGCTCCTGAACAGCGAGATGACCCTGAAAATCGCTCAGGGAATTCAAGGCGTGTTCCAGACCGCAAATATCCGGAGCGTCATCATGGATTCCTGTTGGGACTTCCAGAAAGAGCTGGACAACATCAGTCAGTTGGAAGACCTGCCGCTGGACGGCGCCATTATTTGGCCGGTGACCTACGGCGATATTGCGGAGCGCATCTTTAAGCTCAAAATTGACGGTTTTCCGCTGGTGCTGGTGGATTGCGAATTCAAGGAAATTGAAATCCCGTCCGTGGTGGTGGATAATTACAAAGGGAGTTATGATTTGACTCAACACCTCGTCGCCAGAGGCCGCCGACGAGTGGCTTGGCTGGGCGACCCGCGTCCATCTTCGACGCAAGCGCGCTTGAACGGTTTCCGCGATGCGTTGAACGATCATGGCCTGGTCTGCAATCGCGCGTTGATCAAAGACTTGAAGCTGCCGGCGCCTGCGGCGCCAGATCAGCCGGTGATTTTCAAACTCGTGCGCCAACTGGTCGCCCACAAACCGCGCCCGGATGCCATTGTCTTTCAAAGTGACTACATCGCCATGATCGGCATGACAGAATTGAAACGGTTGGGTGTGAAAATTCCGCAGGATATTGCGGTGGCCGGATTCGATGATCTCCAGGAAACGGCGCGCACGGACCCGCCGCTGACCACCGTCGCCCAGCCAATGGAGCGAATCGGCGCTGAAGCGGCGCGGTTGCTGATCCAGCGCATGGAACACAAAAACCTGTCGCCTAAGTCCGTGGTCCTGCCCGTGCAACTGGTGGTGCGCGACAGTTCCTGAAGCGGAAAACTGCGGCGCGCGACCATTGTTTCACACCTACTCACACCTCATTTGATGAAAAAGTACAATATTCCGGTTGCAACCAAGCCATGAAACATCATTCGCCCCAAGGGGCTCGCCGCAAGCCGCGTATAAACGTCAACTTAAGCGACGATTCCCCTCCGTCGCTCTTTCCCTTCCCCCCTCGTGGGGGAAGGTTAAGATGGGGGGCGAGCTTTGCGGAGGCGCTGCCCCCCACCTTTACTCCTCCCCCACAAGGGGGGCGAAATCCCCAATGTGCGGTACACGCTTATATGGTGGCAAACGGGGAACATTTTAGGTTGGGGCGCATGCGCAAAGCGGGACGAAGGAAAGCGAGATCAGCATTTACGTTGATTGAGTTATTAGTGGTCATCGCGATCATTTCCATCCTGGCGGCGCTGCTGACGCCCGCGCTGGCCAAAGCGAAGGAACACGCGCGACAGATCGCTTGCATGAACAACCTCAAACAAATCGGCCTCGGATTGGTTCTTTACACGAATGACAACAGTGGGATCGCGCCGCACGCGCTCACGGCGGATAACATCTGGTACAGTTATTTGTTAAACGGCAAATACGTACCGGATAATTTCTGTCGCTTTCTCGATGCTGGATATCCCGACGGTTATCCGGGCCGGATGTTAAAATGTCCGTCTCTCAAGTATTACGGCATCTCTTGGTACAATTATTCCTACAATGCCAGGACCTTCGGCCATAAAGACCGCCCGTGGGGCGTGGTTTATCGCACCTTGGAATCCATACCGAATCCGACTGAGAGAGCTTGGGTGAGCGAGGCCGTTCCGAGCGGCACAAGTTATTATTTCATCTGGAACGCTGAGCTTGCCTTCAAAACGGCCACTTGTCCCGGTCTGCATGGCGGCGGCGCGCTGGTTAACGTTCTGTATGTGGATAATCATGTCGCCGGCCTCAAGTCCTCCGATCTCGATGGCGACGGCGCCGATCCCTGGCCTTACGACGACGAGTTGATCGGCAGCCCGACGAATTAGCCGGATTCATTGGCGCCTTATGGCCGTAATCCCACGCAAAATGCGCAACATTCCCCTTTTGGGTTCCGTGCTTCATCACGCCAGAAATTGTAGGGCAAGCGGCCCGCTTGCCCCTCAGCTTCGTTCGGAACAAGTCCTGAACTTGTCGAAGCGGCTTGCCGTTCTTTCGGACGGCAACGGAGCCCGTTGCCCTGCAAAATCCTTGGTTTCGGCTACGCTGAATTAGGCGCTTAACCATTCGTTGGCGCAACCTGCACTCGCTTGTTTGTGAAACTTCTCGTCTCACTCCTCGCAATCATCCTCTGGCTGGCGGCTTTCGATCTGCCCGCCGCGGAAAATTTGCTGCGCAACCCCGGTTTTGAGGAACTGAATGCGGACGAAACCTTTCCGCTCGAATGGAACAAGTATTACAAACGCACGGGCGACTACCGGGTGCGGATTGACAAGGGATTCAGTCGCCAGGGGCAAGTGTGTCTCCAACTTTCCGAAGCAGACGAACGCCCGCACCCGTTTGTGGCGCTCCGGTCGAATGTTGTGATCCCGCCTCATGCGAAGCGCGAGTACACTTTTGCCGTCTATGCGAAAGGACGGGGCGAACTGCGGTTCGCGATTGACACGCACGCCGAAGCCGATGGCCGACGCGATCTCAAACCGGTGGAAAGCGAGTGGGTGGACGTCGTATCGGACAAGTGGCAACGATTCTCGGCCAATCTGACGGTGCTCGAAGAAACGCTGCACATGGACGGCAGCCGGCCGCTGGAGGCCGTCAAAGCCGTCAGTTTGGTCATCCAGGTCAAAGGCGAAGTCTGGCTCGATGATGCCTTTCTGGCAGAAGGCCACGATCAGATTGAACGCGAGCAGAAGACGGACCGCAATCCGTCTCAAACACCGTTGGTCACGATCAACCAGTCCCGGCGCCGTCCACAGATCGACGGAAATATGGCGCCGGAAGAGTGGGCTGACGCATGCGCGGTGACCGGTTTTTTTGAGTTGATGACCCCATGTCTGGCCGAGCGTCAGACGGTTTGTTATTTGACGTACGACGCGCAGCATCTTTATCTCGCCTTCCGCTCGCTCAACGAAGCCGGCGCGTTTCGGACGGGCAAAGGCGCGCCCGGCCAGCCGCCGCATTCGGAGGAGGAGGGACTGGAAGTCTGGCTCCAGCCGCCGGGTCAAGCTTGGTTTCAGCTTACCGCCACGCCGGCCGGCAGCGTTTATCTCGGTTGTTCAAAAAAAAGCGAATCGGAAAAAGGCGGTTCATGGAAAGCAACGCCGGTTTATCGCAGCAAAGTTGACGACAGCGGCGAGACCGTGAACGGCGTATTGACGTTCAATAAAAAAATCTGGACAGCGGAACTCGCCATCCCCTTCAAAGACCTTGGCGTCGCCGCGCCGAAAGACGGCGAAATATGGCGCATGAATTTTTGCCGGGATTTTTCCGTCGAACCGGGCAAGTCGCGTTCGCCGCAGGATTGGACCTCGTGGTCGTTTACCGCAGGCGGCTTTGCGAAACCGCAGCAATTCGGTTTTGCGCGGTTCGTCGCCGACAGCCCGGCGTTGCAACTTCGGCAATTCGGCGATTTGGCGGACGGTCAGTGCGATATCCAAGGAGCGACGTCCGCCCGACAACCGGCGCGCCTCCGCTTGTCCATGCAGATTCTTGACGCGCAGGATCGCCAGAAACGAGTGCTCGAAAAAAACCGGCTCGTCCAGCTTGACCCGGGCAAATCCGTCGAGTTTGCGCTCGGCGACGTGTTGAAACTGACTGCGCGCGCCGATTTGGTGTTTCAATTTACAGCGGAAGATGTTGTCGGAAAAACCGCGCTTTACCAGGTGGAAATGCCGTTTACGGCGGCGCCGGCCTTTCGGCTCCAACTGAAACCGTTTTTTACCAGGCGCCTTCTTTTCCTGGAATGCGACGCAACCCGCTTGGGCGGTCTCCCCGCCGCGTTCAAAGGCAGACTAGCCCGACCTTCGCATTCTTTAGCCATTTACGGGCGCAGTTTTCCTCTGAGGAGGCGTGGATTGACTCATAGTTGAAGAAAGTGTCGGCAGCCAGCGATCCAGCTCGAAGAATCGCACGGCTTTCT
>JACQHZ010000203.1 GCA_016198745.1 Verrucomicrobiota bacterium | reverse complement strand
CCGCCGTGGCGGGATCGCCTCCCTCGCTTGCCACCCTCTGCAGGGTGGGCGTTGATCCCCCATGTGGGGGACAGGCACCGCAGCGCCCTCCAAAATTCCTCCTTACGTCCGGATTTGGGAGCCATTGAACTTCTTGCACAACGGCGGGAAAAGGGTTATTTCTATCCAGCCCATGACGACTACCCAATTAACACCCCAGCAGACCACGGAGATCACGAAGACGCTGAAACGTTGCAGTCCCGAAACCATTGAGGCGGTTTTCCGGTTTCGAAACGAGCAGGATTTCCAGGCATTGCAGACGGCCATTTGTGGGATCATCGAGCGATTTCTGCCCGCGCATTCCAGCCCCACAAATCTGATCGCCGTCCCTGATGAAACAAGGTTGATGGAAGACCTGGGCCTGGATTCGCTCACCATGCTGGAGATGGTATTTGTGATCGAGGAGGCCCTTGGGGTTCACATCGAGAATGATGAACTGAGGCAACTTCGCACCATCGGACGGGTCAAACGGTTCATCGCCGACAAGATCGCCGGTGTCCAGACTCCACTTTTGATCCAGAAACTGACGCGCGACCGCATCCTTCAGGTGCTCCCTCAACAACCGCCGTTTTTCTTCCTGGACGAAGCGGAGATTGACGGCGACACGGTGCGCGCGGCTTATGTCGTCAAGGGCAATGAATCCTTCCTCGACGGTCATTTCAAAAACAACCCCGTCATGCCGGCGTCGATTGTTTTTGAGGCGCTCGGCCAGGCCGCATGCCTTTGGGTGCTGGAAACCGTGCCCAAACGGCTTGGACTGCAGTTTCAAGCCGGCGAGATTCTTTTTGCGAGCATGGACGGGGCGCATTTTCATCGCCGCGCCAAACCCGGCGACCGTCTGGAAATGGAACAAAAACTCATCAAATTGCGCGCCCCGCTGGCGTCCTTCGAAGGCGTTGTCATGGTCGGGAAGGAGAAACTCGCCTATGTCGAGCAAATGACGCTTGTCTTCGGCGACAATCTTGCGTCCGCATCTTCGGGTTCCTCCAGCGGAACAACCATGAATGGGCAAGCCCCATCCGCGCCGCCCGTTTGAACTTTACCAGGACATGAGGCGCGCGGTTATCACAGGTTTGGGGTTCATCACCAGCATCGGAAACGATTCGGCAACCGTCCTTCGAAATCTGCGAGGATGCGTCACGGGTGTCGAACGATTCGAGGCGTTCGACTCGCCGGATATCCCCGTCAAACTCGCCGGCACGGTGAAGGGATTCACCTTTGGTTCGTTGCACTACGACGAGTGGTCCTACCCGCCTGAATACGAGATATCGAGATCGCAGCTTCGCACCATGGCGCCGAATTGCGTCTATGGATTCTGTTCGACGGCACAGGCCATCCGGGACGCCGCATTGCCGCCCACGATGGTTTCGCACCCGCGCACCGGCGCGATGTGCGCATCGGCAGGTTCGATGTGGATCGCTTACGAAAACCTGCATCAGTTGATCATGCACGGCGTCCAGCGCATTCAACCCACGTCGGTCATCAGCAGCATTCCGGGCACCCTCAACATCAATCTGGTTGCCTGTTACAAGATCAAAGGACCGTCCCTGGGTTTCGCCAGCGCCTGCGCCTCTTCCGCGCACGCCCTCGGAGCGGCCACGGATTTGATCCGTCTTGACCGTCAGGACATTGTGTTCGTGGTGGGCGCGGAGGATGTCAATACGCACACCAGCCTGCCTTTCGCCGCGCTTAGGGCGTTGAGCCTGCAAACCGATCCTCAAAAATCGCCGTGCGCCTTTGATGTCAAACGCGATGGGTTCGTGTGCACCGGCGGCGCCTGCACCCTGGTGGTGGAGGAACTCGATCATGCGCTCAAACGCGGCGCTCAGATTTACGCCGAAATCCTGGGATGGGGACAATCTTCCGACGGCTATCATGTCCTTTCGCCGGACCCCACCGGCGACGGATTGGCGCGGGCCATGCGGCTGGCGCTTGATGACGCCCGAGTTTCGGCAGACGATGTGGATTACATCAACGCGCACGCAACTTCCACGCCGTTTGGAGACATCTCCGAAATACGGTCCATTCAGCAGGTTTTCGCAACCGGAAAAAAGCCTTGCGTGAGCAGCACCAAGAGCTTGACGGGACACGGCCTTTCTCTTGCCGGCGCGATGGAGGCGGGCTTCTGTTGTCTGGCGCTCAAGGAGAAATTCACGCCCGTTTCAGCGCACATCACCGAATTGGATCCCGAATGCGCGGGAGTACCGGTGGTCACGCAACCCATCGCCTCTCATCCCAGGATTTTGCTCACGAATTCCAGCGGTTTTGGCGGCACGAATGTCTCCATAGCCATGAAAGCCTGGAACGGATCAAGCTGAGAGGAAATGAAAACGGCGGCATTCCTTATTTGCCTCACATTCCCATCACTTCGTAGCCGCAATCCACGTAGAGCACCTGTCCTGTGACGGCGGCGGCGCCGTCGCTCGCCAGGAAAACCCCCGTCGCTCCAAGTTCGGACGGTTCCACGTTGCGCCGCAGAGGGGCGTGTTCTTCGTAGTGTTTGAGCATCAACGTGAATCCCGAAATGCCGCGCGCGGCCAGCGTGTTCATGGGACCCGAACTGATCGCGTTGACGCGGATTTTTTTCGGTCCGAGGTCGTGGGCCAGGTAGCGGACACTTGCTTCGAGGGCCGCCTTGGCCACGCCCATCACGTTGTAATGCGGCACCACCTTCACTGATCCGTAATAGGTCATCGTCACCATGCTGCCGCCCTGCGTCATGAGCGGCGTTGCGCGGCGCGCCATGGCCACCAGCGAATAGGCGCTCACGTCGTGGGCGACGCGGAACGCCTCGCGCGACGTGTCGAGAAAGCGGCCCTCCAACGCCTCGCGGGGGGCGAAGGCTACCGAGTGCAACAGCAAATCGAGCCGTCCGAAGGACTCCTTGAGGCGGGCGAAAACGGCGTCGAGGTCTTCATCGTGCGTCACATCGCACGGCATCAGCAGCGTGTCTGCGCCAAAGGCGCCGGCCAGTTCCTCGATATTTTCCTTGAGACGTTCGCCCTGGTAAGTGAAGGCGAGTTTTGCGCCGGCGTCGTGCCATGCCTGGGCGATGGCCCAGGCGATGCTGTGTTTGTTGGCCACGCCGAAGACGACGCCAAGTTTTCCGGAAAGCGGTTTAAAATCCATGATGCCCATCGTTAACGGCGCATCCCCGGTTCGTCAATCCTCATTGCTTTTTCCAGATGGGATGACGAGACCAAGCGATGGCGATTTTCTGCCAAGGAAACGCAATAAAAAATTCTTTTCGCGGGCGGCAAAACACGCCATAAACATCTCCGTTATGCAACTCTCCGTTCAGGGTCAGAGGTTCACAGTTCATCCGCAGCGTCGGACGAGCCAACTGACGCCCTGAGCGGTAACCATTTCCCATTTATTCCATGAGCAAACCCTATCGAATCGGCATCCTCGGCTGCGGGGGCATCGCGACCTCGCACGCTGCCAACCTTTCCAAACATCCGCAGGCGGAACTGGTCGCCTTCTGCGACGTGGAGACCAAACGGACCGCGCGGTTCAACCAGGAATTCGCGGCGGGACGCGCGGCGGAATTCACCGATCACATCCAGATGTTCGACAAGGCCGGGCTGGACATTGTGTGGATTTGTCTGCCGCCTTTCGCGCACGACGGACAGTTGGAGGCCGCCGCCCGGCGCGGCATACACGTTTTTATTGAAAAGCCGATCAGCCTGGACATGAAACGCGCCGAAAGCATGACCGCCGCCGTCGAGAAGGGCAAGGTGCGCTCGCTCGTCGGGTTCATGAACCGCTTTGGCGGCGCCATCGAACGGTTCAAGTCGGAGATGGATTCGGGGCGCGCGGGCAAACCGGGCGTGATGCAAGTGCGCTACTTCTGCAACAGCCTTCATGCCCCTTGGTGGCGCGAGAAGACCCGGAGCGGCGGCCAGATCGTCGAGCAGATCATCCATTCCTATGATCTCACCCGCCACCTGTTCGGCCCGATCAAATCCGTCTATACCTACGCGACCAATCAGTTCCACAAGAACGTCGAGCGATACACCTCCGAGGACATCAGCGCTTCGGTGATCATCTTCAAGAGCGGCGCCGTCGCCACCGTCACGGGCTGCAACGGCGCGATCCCGGGACAGTGGATCAACGATTATCGCGTCGTCACAGAGCGGTTCACCGCCGAGTTCGTCAATTCCAACAACGCGGTGATTCACGACACCCGCGATCATTCGAACGTGGAGAAGCTCGTCATCGAAAGCAAACGCGACCTTTTCCGATGGGAAAGCGACGATTTGTTCGCAGCGATCGAGAAAAAACGCGACACGCGCTGTCCCCTGCATGACGCCGCAAAAACCCAGCGGCTGGTTCTGGCCGCCGGCGAGAGCGCCGAGAAGGGGCGCCCCGTGGAACTGAATATTTAGAGCCTATCCGTAAATAAAAACATACGATGGTGGGAGCGCCGAAAAATTATGATAATCGGCGGATGCAGCCTGTCGTCCACCGCCGTTGCCTTCCGGGGCATCCATTCATCAAGCCCTTTTGAGTCCGCTGATTCGATCCAGTATGGATTTCCACGCCTGCCGTTCTTCTTCGGCGCGAATCTCCGGCTCGAAACCGAATGCCAGGTAGAGATGGATTGCGGGCAGCTTGTTCGACCAGGTCGTCAGGTACGCGCGGTCGTGCCCGATTTCGATGAGCCGGTGGCAGATGGCCGCAAGCAACGGTTTCGCCAGACCTTTGCCCTGATGCGCCGGCGCGATGGCAACCCAGTGGACGCGTCCGAAAGGCATGCCGTGGTGGTCGGCGTTGAACCAGGCTGACGCCGTGCCGATCTCCCCGCCGAGAGGATCCAGCAGGAACGCCTGGCGCCGCGCGCGTTCGGGTTCGTCGGCGGCGAACTGGGCTTCGTAAATCGCCGCCGATGTGGGGACTTCTTTTTCAGCGAGCGCATGAATCCGCAGCCATGTTTCGCGATCGCCGGGGCGATACCAACGAATCGAATATCCCGGCGGCAGGGCATGCTGCGGGATGCCGGAAAGGGTGTGGCGGATCATCGTGACGCGCTGTGGCTCCATGTGCGGATCATTTTCACATCATGAGTCCCGCCGCAAGCGCCGAACGCGGCAGCCTCCGGACCATCCTCCTCGAAATCCCGAACGGTTTCATTTCTGACGATGCCGCAGCGGGTTTCCAATCGTAGCGCGTCCCGGCTGCTCATCGGACGACCGGAGAAGAATCCGAAAATCCATGGGCTTTCCTTCGTCGGGAAATGTAACGTGAGGCAGGGGGACCATGGGATCGCGCCGGTCCGCCCCCAAAACCGTCCCTGAATGCGACGGGGAGAACCAAGGTTTTCAGCCTTTGGCCGGATCAGCGTCCTCTACGGAAATGGTGACACTGACCTTTCCGGCGGTTCCGACAAACCACTTCTGAAGGTAGAGCGTTCCGATCACCGGTGGCGATCCTTGTTCGATCTGCTCCGTAAAACGGATGGTGTTCTTGGTTTCCTTTTCTTTGGTAAAAACGAGAGTTTTTGTGGTTTTCATAGGGGCCATGGGTTGAATGGACTTCCTAAATCATCCAGAGGTTGACACCAAGCCTTTTCCAACGCCTTAAATCCAAGGTAAAAAAGGGTTGATCGTTGGAAAGTGTCTCCCGCGAGACTCAAGCTGTAAAGCGCGTGAGCACGGGTGGCAATTATTCAGCGAACCTTGTTGTCATTCCCGCTTTCGCGGGAATGACGTGAACGGGTACCACGGGTGATTGATAAACAGGCAGTGGATTTGGCTTCGTTTGCGCTGGAAGCGGGCGACTCGAAGCGGTAGCGTGCGGCCAGGATGGCGAATGAATTTCATTGGGGACCCACCAACCCGCACCCGCTCTCGCGGATGCGGACGGAGCTGGTTTGGGAAGGAAAATATGACGAGCACGGCAAACGCCGCGAGGTGGATACTCGCCTCAAAACGAACATTGGTGAGCGCATCTGGCTGAACCATGGCCAATCCATCTGATCTCTTCGCCCGTGTGGCGGAAGCCGCGGCCAGGCATGGTCTCCCGGTCTTGGTCATCGGCGGACACGCCGTGAATGCCTACGGCTATGTCCGCACGACCCTCGATGCGGATTTTCTGGTCTGCGACGAGGACCTTGCCGCATGGCGGCGGATTTTTTAATCCTTGGGCTACCGATGGAGTGGACAAACAGAAACATTCGCCAAACTGGAGGCGCCGGAAACGGATCCGCCCTTGCTGCCGGTGGATCTCATGTTGGTGAACCGCCAGACGTTCACCAAGTTGCTCGCCGGGCAACAGCGCCTGGCCTTTGGACCATCGGTCCTGGGCGTTCCGCAACCCCTCCATTTGATCGCCCTCAAACTTCATGCCCTGCGAAATGCGGCGCGCCTGCGGAAGGGCAAGGATTTGCCCGACATCCTCCAACTCATCGAGATTTGCCAGATCGACACAGCAAGTGTAGAGTTCAAGGAAATTGTTCAACGCTATGCCAACGCCGAAACTCGAAGACTTCTCCAAGCCCACCTGCAAAATCGCTGAGGAATCGGGAGGGCTTTTCGAACTGCCCGAAGTGCCGGACGACGATCGTGAAACTCCCGGCCCTGCGCCGTCGTGGCAGCAACAAATTGCCCATGCGCAAATGCTCATCACCTGGCGCAAGGCGCAGCGCCTGCCCCCGGTCCATTCTCCGCGAAATCCCGAGCGGTTTCATCTCTGACGATGCCACCGCGGGTTTCCAATCGTAGGGCGTCCCGGTCTTCACAGCGGACGACCGGAGAAGAATCCGAAAATTCATGGGACTTCCTTCGTCGGGGAAATGGAACGTGATCCGGCCGTGCCGGAGATCACGGCCTTTCGCCATCACAGTTTACCGCCGCGCCACGGCATCACTTGATGCGCCCCAACCCAACTGACATGTCGCTTCTCACGGACTCGGAGTTAACGTGAAAGAGGGCGCGGCGCGGTATAGAGTGGCGGTCCCGAGAAACGGCGGTTAAATCTTCACACTTGCTGCTGTATGCAGCATAATTGGCAAATATGTTTCACTCGATCCTGGAAACAACGGTGGCCGGCCTGCTAAAATTGTCGGGGTGCGAGATTATCAAAAATTCGAGTGAGCCGCCTCTTTTTTTTGATTTTGGCATAAAGACAAAAGACGGCAAAAAAGTGGCCCTTGAGGTAAAGAGGGACACTTCGCCGCCTATTTTGGAACGGCTTGGGCGCGATATTCTTCCTCGTGTAAGAAAGGAAGGCTATGAGGCTTTTTGGATTGTGTCTCCAACCAAGCCCTTGCCTCTTCCTGTTGCTTTCATTTCGTCAGATGCGCCTCCGTTGAGTCCGCTAGTCCTTTCATTTTCAGAGCTAGCTAAGAAACTTGGTGTAGAACAGTTTCGCGATATTGATTTTGAAAGCTGGGATACCAGAGTCAAGCTACACGAACTCCGTGAAAGCATGGAATCCGGCACGGCAACCGAACGGGCGGTGATAATGTCTGACGAGAATCAACGGGTCTTTGGCCTTCTCCTTGACCAGCTTTCCAGTAAAAACGAATTTATTGGGTTTTCACCACAACAGTTGTATGAGAGATTGGGGTTTGACAAACGTCACGAGAGGGTGGTGGTTGTAATATCGGACCTCAAGGGTTTTACCCCTATTGTGCAGGCTGCCGAACCGGAATTACTGAATGAAATGTTGACCAAGTATTACGCTGTAGCTCATAGACTCGTGGGAGAATAAAACGGTGTTTTCGATAAGATTATGGGGGATGGCGTCCTTGCTGTGTTCAATTACCCACCAGAGCGCATTAGATCTTTTACATCTGCGGTCCTATATGGCATTCGTCTGATTAGAGAAGGAGGAGATCTATTGAAGGAATTCTCTTTGAGAAGCACAACTGCATTTGTATCAGGAACAAGAGTGGGGTTCGCTACTGGCGATGTATGGCCGATTAACGCGGGATACAACATGATCCAATTATCCTTCATTGGAAAGCCTGTTAATTTTGTGGCACGCTTGGAGAAATGTGCGGAAGTAGATGGTATGTTGCTGTGTCGAGAAACGTATGCCTCGTTTGAAAAGGAAAATCCTTCTTTTGCAAAGAAGCTCGGTGCCCAAGCTCGTACATTGAGTTCAAATGAAGTTGGTTTTTCGACATCGATTAATGTTCAAGCTATTCAAGCTCATGTGGTGGCTGAAGTGGAGTTGAACTGATGCCCTCAGCACATGCCAACGCTCGCCAGAAACTGCCGTGGAGTGACGATGGGAATGCCTGCAAATTTCCTGAGCACGAGCAGATCTTTATCCCCGGTGACGATGGCGTCAGCGTTGGCGCCCACGGCGCAACGCAAAACGTGCAGGTCTTTTGGATCGCGGAGTGCAGCCGGGATTTTCACCTGGGCGGGTTCAACGACCTGGGCAATGGCTCGATACGTCTGCATCACTCCGGCCACCGTTTCCCCGCGCAAACGCAGCCGTTCGACCAGATGCGGGCGGGACAACACAGCCTCCAGTTCGGTGAGAATTTCTTCGCTTGTGACCAGCCGGATCAATTGCAGCGCCCCGCGATCCAACACGGAAGCCGGCGGACCGCTCCAAATCAGCCCGGAGACCAGGACGTTCGTGTCAGCGACCGCTTGCACGGGCTCGGCGCTCGACGCGGACGGCGTTCACTTCCGCTTGGATTTCCTCCATCGTCATGGGCTTGTCATCCGGGTAGGCGCGCATCTTTTCAACCATCTCGCGATAGGCGCGCTGCGGCTCCTCCAGATTCAGTTCGCGCTCGATCAAGCGCGAGACCGAGGTGGGTTCGAGCAGACCTTTGGCTCGCGCCTTCGCAGCCACGGACGCGGGCAAATCCAGTTTGATCGTGATGCTCATGGTTCTGTTACGGGCAGCGACAACATACCCCAGCCGCCCGGGTTTCGTCAAATCCGCAATCCAGGTCCGTTTGCGCTGGAAGCGGGCGACGCGAAGCGGTAGCGTGCTCCCAGGATGGCGAATGAATTTCATTGGGGGCCCACCAACCCGCACCCGCTTTCGCGGATGCGGACGGAGCTGGTTTGGGACGGGAAATATGACGAGTACGGCAAACGGCGGGAGGTCGATACCGCCGCCTGCGCGCTGCCGATGCAGCGGATCGAGACGGTGGATGAGCCGCGCCAACGGGCGGAGGCCGCCGGCGGGCAAGCGTTGATGGCATTCGAAAAGCAGATGGCCGGGGAAAAGCGTGATGATTTCCGGAACCGCCTGATCTGGGGCGACAACAAGCTGGTG
>JACQHZ010000202.1 GCA_016198745.1 Verrucomicrobiota bacterium | reverse complement strand
GCGCTTCTGTGAAGCGCCGTGCGCTCCGCCGATGGTTGCTTTGCAACCACTCTTTCAGAGGTTGAAGGCGGTTTCAAGCGCCGCCTTCATCTCCACCGCGCTTGGAAACCGCGCCTTCGGATCCGCGCGCGAGCGCCTGGTCGATGATCGCGGCGAACCTCCTGGAAATCTTGGCGTTATGCTGTCGGATGGGTTTGATGGTTCCTTCCAAAAATGAACGTGTCGTTCTCCTTGAACGCGAACCGGTGCTTTTCCGCCCCGCCGGAAACGGCGACGATGGTGACCTTCATACGGGCAAGTTGAGGAAAATGGCTTTCGTTTCAGCACGCTCAGCGCGCCGGTGAGGCGGACGAAACTACAGCACCGTCATCACTGCCGAGCGATCAATCTCCACGAGCGTGTACTGTTGTAACGCGGTTTCAATTGCGGGCAGATTGCGCTCGAACAAGGCGCGCAAATCGCGCGTGGAAATATTTCCGGTCTTGACCAAAAGCAATTTCCACGGTCTTCCGTGCAACAAGTGTGAATAGAAAAAGTCCATGTCCTTGGAAACCACCACCCGCTGCTCGGTAAGAGAAACTTGATTGATGATGCCATCCTTCGTCGCGTTCTGGTCCGGCAAATCAAGCGTATGCGCCGCGTCATGTCCTTGCCGGGCCAGCAACGCGCACAGACCGCGCGGCAAGTGTGCATCCACAAGGAATCTCATGCGAGCGCCAGATGGACACTTCTGGTTGCCAGCATCCGCCGCGAGAACTCATGGCAGGCGAGAATATCCTCCCGCTCCAGGTCGGGAAACTCCGTCAGCAAATCCGCGACCGAATCGCCGCCAGCCAGGTATTCCAAAATGGTTTCCACCGGATAGCGCAGGCCGCGCACACAGGGCTTCCCGTGGCAAATTTCAGGGTCCACCGTGATGCGCGCAAGGAGATTCTCGTTCGCCATAATTCCAGCATACACGCGCAACCTGCGGATGCCAAGCCGGTTTTCTTCTCTCACTGTGCCGACATTCGTCGGGATTAGCCCCGAAGGAATTCGGTCTTTGGAAAGGGCAGTCCAGAGGCGCATTTCTCGCCAAATGGTGAGAAATGCGGGCTGAAGAAGATCTCACTCCGCTCCAACCGCCGTGAACTCGGACCATGGAGCGACACGCTCCGCCTGCGCGGCCACTTCTTCCAACCCGCGTCATGCCGGGGTTCATGCCGCCCCCGCCAAGATCACAAAACGTTGCCTGGCGCTTTCCATGACACGTCGCCCGGTGGACGCTACGGCTGGGCGCCACCGGAGTCAGACAAAGGGATTGAACACGCGCACGCCGGGGGCAATGTCGCCGGTGTCCCGCGTTGCAAGCGTCAATCCGTGAACCACCGCGGTCGCCGCCAGGAGGTTGTCCACGGCTGGCAGCGGCTGCCCCGCTCGCTCCGCTTCACCCATCAATTCGCCCCATTTGGCGACCACCCGTTCGTCCACGGGCAGAATCCGGCCCGCAAACCGGTGCCGCAGCGCCGCGAGGGCGTTTTCCTTGTTGCGGCGTTGCGGACCGAGTGGCAACGCATGGATGCCCTTTCCAATCTCTCCCAACGTGAGCACGCTCAGGGCGCAGTCAGGCTCGGCGAGGGAATCCAACCACTCGACCACCTTGGCGTGGGGACGCCGTTTGCCCGGCTCGCAGATCACGTTGGTATCAAGGAGCCACTTCATGCGCGGCGCATGGGACGTTTGTCGCGACGAAGTTCAAGGCCGGACGTGGCGCGAGCCAGCAGGCGCGCCAGGGGTTCGCGCGCGGCGGGTCGCGTGAGTTTGAAGATGTAACGCGGAACGCCCCGGGATTCGATCTCGACGATTTCGCCCGCGTCGGCTTGGGCGCGCGCGGCGGCGAATTGACGCTGAAAATTGCGCAACGTGGTTTTCATGTCTGACAAGAATCTGTCAGACAACCGCTCGGAACGCAAGGCCAAAATTATAGGAGTTGTCCAATCCAGGGTTTCGCCATCACATATTTCAAGAAGGAAAACTTCATGAAATATGCGATTCTTCCAACCCACGTCATGTCGGGGCTTATGCCGCCCCCGCCAATGCCAGGACCGCCGCGAGAACGGCGGCGGCGCGGCGGCGCAAGATGATAAAAAGTGGATTGACATGTTTTCAAAATCCACCGACCCATTTTCGGCAACAGTTGGGGCTTGATTTGGTCGTTCAACAATGCCAAGGTGTCCCCGTCGCTTATGTCAACACCAGCCTTTAGCGAAATCGAACGCGCGTTTGCGCGCTTGTCCACCGAAGCGCAACTCAGCCTTCTGGAACGTCTCGTGCATCGTGCCCGCGTTGCGGTGTCTGGTTGCCAAGACACATGGGAAGCCGACATTGCCGCAATGGCTGCTGACCCGGAAATACAACAGGAACTCAGCCGCATCAAGGCTGAGTTTGGCGCCACCGAAGCCGATGGGCTGGAGAGACAATGACGGCTGTTCTTCGTGGCGAAATTTACCTTGTCAACCTGAACCCGGTTCAAGGTCGGGAGCAGGCCGGCCGGCGACCTGTCTTGGTGCTATCCACCGATGCTGTCAATCGCCTGCCACTGGTCGTGACGGTCGTCGTCGGAACCAAAGGCGAGAACGTGACGCGCGACTATCCGACAAACGTCCGCGTCTCAACGGCGGACAGCGGTTTGCCGATGGAGACGGTTTTCCTCTGCTTCCAACTGCGTTCGCTCGACCCCAGCCGCTTCGCTGATCCGCCCGCGGGCAAGGTTTCCGGCGCAGTGCTCGAAAAGGTTGAAACCGCCGTTCGCCATTGCCTCGGATTGTAAGATCGAGCTGAATGGCAGGTCGGAACGGCTGCTCGACGAGCGGCTGGAATACCATCGCCGGGGCGCGGAAGAGTTCCATCGAACCGGGCACATTTCCGCGCGGGAAAAAGAGGCGTTAGAGGTAAAATGAGGGGGTAGCGGAAGTTGTCAACGAAAGGCCCGATACATGGTGACGGCCTGAAGGGGCCGGTCAGGCAAAATGCGGTTGCCGAAAAACTTGCCTGAACAGCCGCGGGAACGGCGGCGGCAAAAAATGATAAAAAGTGGGTGACACGTTTTTCGGAGACATGCCCTTTCCGATGTAGCGGCGCTTCTGTGAAGCGCCGTGCGCTCCGCCGATGGTTGCTTTGCAACCACTCTTTCAGAGGTTGAAAGCGGTTTCAATCGCCGCCTTCATCTCCACCGCGCTTGGAAATCGCGCCTTCGGATCACGCGCGAGCGCCTGGTCGATGATCGCGGCAAACCTCCTGGAAATCTTGGCGTTATGCTGTCGGATGGGTTTGATGGTTCCTTCCAAAAATGAACGTGTCATTCTCCTTGAACTCGAACCGGTGCTTTTCCGCCCCTCCGGACACGGCGACGATGGTGACCTTCATCCCGGCATATTGAGAAAAAAAGGGGCGTCCTTCAAGCCTCGAATGACTCGGATTGCGAGTCGGAACGGCTGCCCGACCAGCCTGTTGATTTGGAGTTGCGATCCGGCCGCCGGCGGATCATTTTGGTCATCGTGAATCGGAAATGGCGACTGTATCTGGATGAAGACAAGTCCGCTCCGATCCAACCGCGGTGAACCCGGACCATGGAGCGACACGCTCCGCCTGCGCGGCCACTTCTTCCAACCCGCGTCATGCCGGGGTTCATGCCGCCCCCGCCAAGATCACAAAACGTTGCCTGACGCTTTCCACACCGGGTGTCGGGTTGCAGGTGCATTTCTCATTCGGCACGGCGAAGGAGAAATGCAGGCCAAATGCCTTTGCCGGAAAACCTGCCTGGGGAGATTTAAGCGATGGCACCTCCGGCATGACTTCAATTGGCACAAGACGGCGTCGCTGCGTGGACCCAAGATCCGAGACGGACGATGACTTCCCCGATCCGCCACAGAACTGTCGGAGACAGGGAGACAGAAAGATGGTAAAAATGGATTGACACGTTTTCCCAATTCTTTGATCCTCATATGCCGCATTTGCACCTGGCATGAACAGCTTGGCCGCTGAGATTCGTGATGACATTCGCGATTCGCTGCAAACAGCGAGTTTTTCCAGCGATATCTGGCGGTTCATGGTATTGGATCATCCTGAACGCCAGCGGTTTGCGGATGGCATGCAACGCTTCATTCGGTTCTTCGAGCCAACACTCACGGCACACTACGTCAACTTCATCATCACTCTTGCACGCCTTTACGATTGTTCCGCTGACTCCTTTTCGCTCAACCGTTTTTTCGATTTGATCGCCACGAATCCGAATCCAGGTGGAAAACCGATTCCTGAGATTTGCACTTCACTGAAAAAAGCTACGCCAGTCGGGCGGCGACTTTATCTCGTTCGCAGCAAGCGGATAGCGCACCGAACGGACAAGATGCTTGCACGCGACATCTACCAGGAAGCGTCCTTGACCTATGACGATACCCATGCCCTGCTTTTGCAGAGCCAAGCCATTTTCTCCGATCTCAGCTATCACCTCGACGAAACCCACGAGGATTTCTCAGAAACTGCCACGCCTGATTTTAGGGCGCTTCTCAACGTCATCTCGAGAGTCGGAAACGCCTAATTCATCGGAAGTGGCAACACCCGATATCCAAATTTCTCCCCGCTATGATAATCGAAGGTCCCGAGGATGCCCCCCATCCGATTCAATTGGTAGATCCGAACCCGGATTGGCCACGCATGTTTGAGCAGGAGAAGGCCCTCCTCATGGAGCATCTGGGGCAGTTCATTGAACGCATTGAACATATCGGCAGCACGGCTGTTGGCACCATCCGGGCCAAGCCGATTATTGATCTGGTGATATTAGTGAAAGAGGGCGTACGATTTTCGGACCAGATGCGTGCAAAATGCTTGAAGAAATGCGGATATAATAGCCCTGCAGGCGGGTACAAAGGAAATCCATGGACTCACAAGTTGCACATCAGAGACGAACGAAATGGGTTTTGGGAGGAAGCAATACACTTCCGCGATGCCCTGCGGGCAGACATCCAGTTGGCAAAGGATTATGAGTGCGTTAAAATGCAATCGGCAGTTCAGCACGGAAAGAATCCAGACTGGCGCAAGTACAACGAACCCCAATGGCCCTTCTTTGCAAACGTGCTTGCCAACTTCCGCAACAAGACTGGCCAGTTATTTCAGGCATAGCGACGCGCGAGACAGCCCTCAATGGTTTTTCAAAAACCCGATGGATGCGAAATACCGGTCCCGTGTGGCGCGATCTTGATCGAGCGTCATCGCCAAACCTCCATCCTTCAAGATTTTTTGCCAACAGCCTCGAACGAGCCCGGTTGCCTTTGCCAGATTCTGCAAGTTCCGATCTGAATCCTGTGGTGCGTCATGAAAGCTGCCGTGAACGATGGAATTTCTGACACAGGCGCATTGCCGGATGGTTACTGCGAGATCCGGATTTTCAAAAAACAGGGCGCATCTTTCGCGTAAATTCTTCGCTTTCAGAGGTTGATCCCCAAAGATTGCCTCATAGGCCGCCCATAAATTTACGTAAGCAACAGGCCAATGGACGGTTGTTTCGCTGTAGAAGGTAAAAAGAAGCGCAGCATAAAGACGTTTCCTGCGCTTGTGGATTTCCACTGCAATTGGAAAGAAGACTTTTGCCTTTTCCAAATCGGAACGACACATGCAGGAGGGATTTTCTTTGTCTTTTCGATGCCAAGTGTCCAGGTATCGAATGGGCCTTTCATCCTCGAACCGATAATACGGAAAGGATGCCAAAGGTGTTACGGTCCAAAGGCAAAACTGAACAAGCGCAACGATTTCGAAATGATCCAGACCGGTGGTGTCGTTATTCGAAATGTAAATTCCGCCCGTCGTCAATTCTCGAAGGAAATGGTGTTGTTCCTCAACAAGGCATTGGATGGCCCCAGGCTTTTTGAACTGCTCTGGAACCTTTGTGAAGACGACGCCCGGCGCGATCTCAAGGTCCGCATCGTGCTCGCCCCATTTCACATTGGCATAGATGGCGAAGGTGGTAGCAGGGTTATCTGAAGGGGATGACATTGGATTCCGATCGTCTTGGCTCACGTTTGTGCCGGCCCAATTGATAACGGTGGCGGTTCGGTCCAATCTGCAGCTATTTCTTCAAGTTTCCTTCGAACACCTTCGGGACGCAGCCAGCCATACCCGGCACAACCAAGTGTGTAGAGAAGATTTTTAAAATCCTCCTCCATCCAATGGGGTTGGCCGCGACGAGTAAGCGCAAGAGTTACTTCTTGCTCTGTTGGAGCGCGATCTTGCGAAAGTTCGGCTGCATAAGGCGTATGCAGGGTGAGAAAGTTCTGAAGATATGGAAAAGCTCCATCGTCCCAATCTGACCAACCTGGGAATTCATATTCCCAGTCGAGTTCCCACAGGCGCAGCGTTTCTTCCAGACCTCCAGAGATTGCCCAACGTCCATCACCACTGAGACAGAAAGCGTCCACACTTTCTGTATGTCCTTCAAATGTGCGCAGGCATTTACCGTCCGCTACCTCCCAAAGACAAAGTGCATGATCCCCACTTCCGCCAAACGCCCAACGTCCGTCCCCGCTTAAGCACAAAGAATTGATGTGATTTTTATAACCGTCTAGTGTCCGCAAACATTTACCACTGGTCAAATCCCACAACCGCAAGATCTTATCATAACCCCCGGAAAGCGCCCAACGTCCATCTGCATTTAGACAGATAAACTTCACAAAGCTAGAATGTCCTCCAAATGCATGGACACATTGGCCACTCGCCACATCCCATAATGCCAACGTCTCTTGATAACTCGAACCTCCTCCAAGCACTGAGCGGTCATCTGCGCTCAGGCAGACAGATTCTATCTGAATCGTATGCCCCTTGAATATGTGTAGGCACTCGCCGCGCTCAATATTCCACAGTCGCAATGTGTGGTCCCCATGACTTCCTGATATTGCCCACCGTCCGTCCTTGCTCAGACAGACGACCGTGCTGCCTGGTTCCTTGTGACCATCGAACGTGCGTAGACATTCGCCACTCCTCGCATCCCATAGTCTGAGTGTGCCATCGAAGCTTCCTCCAAGCACCCAACGCCCATCATTGCTGAGGCAGACAGAAGAAACGGGATTTTCATTTCCTCTGAACGATCGCAAGCAGTTGCCCTCTGCAACATTCCACAACTTCAGTGTTCCATCATACCCCCCTGAAAGTGCCCATTGACCGTTAGTGCTCATGAACACAGAGACGACCCCACCCGTATGCGCATAAAATATCCGCCGACACCAAGCATCACGAAATCGTTTCTTTCTACATCGCTGTCCGATCGCCGCAGATAAATCCAAACACGCTCTACTCACGCCATGTCCGGGTAACATGATGGCCACGCTGATGGATTCCAACGCTGCATTTACTTGTCCGCTCTCAAAGGCACCACGGGCGAGGCTCAGTTGGGTCTTAAACTCCGCCTCCAATCGACGCATTTCTTCACCAGATTTTACTTTGCAAAGAACTATTGGGATGGAGGTTTTCTTTTCATAGCAAATTCCTGATAATCCCCACAATTGTGGTGGCTCATTATTGCTTCCAGACAAAGCCCATCGACCGTCTGAGCTCAGACAAGCAGCATGTATGCCATGCAGGCCCTGGTCGATAGGGCCGTCAAACGTGCGTGCACATTGTCCGGTTGTTGCATCCCATAATCTGAGCGTGTTGTCTGGACCCGCTGAAAGCATCCAACAAGCATCTGCGCTCATCCAGACATCATATACAGCACTGGTATGTCCTTCGAACGTGCGGAGGCATTTGCCGTTTGCCGCGTCCCACAAACAGATCGCATGGTCTCCACTTCCTGACAGAGCCCACCGGCCATCTCTACTTAGACAGACACAAAGCACTGCCTTCGTGTGCCCCTCAAATGTGCGGATGCATTTACCGTTCGCTATATCCCATAGTCGCAACGTTTTGTCGTTACTTCCGGATAAAGCTACCCGGCCGTCCCTGCTCAGACAAACAGAGTTCACCCACGATTTATGTTCCTTCCATACGCGCAAGCACTTACCACTGGCTACATCCCACAATCGTAGGGTATGGTCGTAACTTCCCGACAATGCCAAGCGACCTTCCGTGCTCAAACAAACGGAGCGCACCAAATCGGTGTGCCCCTCGAATACACGCAGACACTTTCCACTCGTAACTTCCCATAGCCGCAGCGTCTTGTCCTGACTGCCCGAGAGTGCCAAACGCACATCGGCGCTCAAACAAACGGAGCACACCGAATCAGTATGCCCCTCGAATCCATGCAGACACTTGCCGCTCACAACATCCCACAGCAACAACGTTTTATCATGGCTTCCTAAAAGCGCCCAGCGCCCATCCTCGCTCAGACACATTGATCTGACGCCACATCCATTTCTCTCCAGGGTACGCACGCAGTGGCAGGTTGAGGGAAGCAGTGATTGTGCCTCCGACAATGCAGTACCAACCTCTCCTCCGCCTCCGAATTCCACCGCCTCTTCCAATGCCCCGATTGCGGCCTCCACATCCTTCCGTGCCAGGTGGACCAAGCCCATCAAATAATGAGGCAGCCAGTTCCCACCATAACTTTTGCCCGCTTCCGCAAGCTGAGTCAGCAACGCCTGATCGGTCATTCGCCCTGAATGCCACAAGATCACGCCGTGATTATATATTGCTTCGAGGTGATGCGCGTCCATTCCCAGCGTATCTTCGAATAGTTTCTCCGCAGCTTCCGTTTTTCCCGAGTCCAGCAGCGACACTGCCCGATTGTTCAGGCTGTCCGCCGTGTCCTTGGCTACGCTTGGAGCGGGACGCGGATACGGCTGGCCCACCGCTTGTTCATGGATCGAAACCAAGCTCGCCCGAATCTCGGCAAAACTCGACGGACGCTCGCTGGGTTCCTTGTTCAGACAACCGGAAATCAGAGCGGAAAGATCATTGGGTATGTCGTCGCGGACCTGTGTGGGATCAGGGATTTCCGCTGTTTGATGCCGCGCTTTGACGACCAGCGGCGACTCGTGTCCCTCGTCGAACGGTCTTTCGCCGCAGGCCATTTCGAAGAGCATGACGCCGAAGGCGTAAATGTCCGACCATGGCCCCACCTGCGTCTGCCCCGGTTCCCATTGCTCCGGCGGCATGTAGGGCGGGCTGCCGCAGACGCCACCTTCCATCGTCATGGTGCCCGTCCATTGGATGCCTTCGACCATCGGTAGCGCATTTCCCGACACGCGCCCCAAGCCGGAGGCAATTCCGAAGTCTGTGATTTTCAGGCTGCCGTCCTGCGTCATCAGGCAGTTGGCCGGCTTGACATCGCGATGCACCAAACCTTTCTCATGCGCATAAGCCAGCCCGTCGCAGGTCTGGATGGCAAGATCGAGAAGGAGTTTCCAGTCTTCCACGCGGCCCGCCGCAATCCACTGGGCCAGGCTGCCGCCGTCCATGAACTCGGAAAAGATGCGCAACGTTCCGCCCAACGCGCGAACGTAATAACAACTGACGATGTTGGGATGCAGGCCCAGCTCGATCCAGCCTTCGCATTCGCGCACGAAATCGCGCCGATGCTTTTCGCTCGCAACCAGGGTGGGGCGCAAACATTTCGCGGCAAGGTCGGTATTCCAATTGCGGTGATGCACCTGATAGACGCGCCCGAAGCCGCCCTCGCCGAGGACGCCTTTCACCTCGTACAGGCCGTCAATGACATCCCCGATCCGCCAAACATCAAATCCAACCGCGTTGCTCATGGCTGCCAATCCTTTTTCACCGGCGAGCGCATCATGACAAAATCCCGCCGAACCGCAACGAGAGTTTTACAAAACTCCCATTAGCAGCCTGTCGGGCGCAAGTCTGGCAGGCTGCCAGGCTACACGTCCGCCATGATGCGATCGTAAAATGCCACGTAATCGTCGGGAGTCGTTCCCGCGCGGAAACTCATCGCGGTTCGCGGATGCATGTTCATCTGCCCGGTGATGTTGAAAGGAATGGACGGCCCCCAATCGAATTGTTTCCGCATCGGCAAAATGGTCTGTTGGATGACCTCCAATATGGGACGCAGTTTGAACTTGGGATTGCGCAAAAATCCGAGCAGCAATTCCATCGGGCAATTCCCAGCGCCGCGGCCGAGGCCCATCATCGTGGCGTCCACGCGGTTGCAGCCGAGGATGATCGCCTCAATGGTGTTGGCGAACGCCAGTTGCAGGTTGTTGTGCGCGTGAATCCCGACGTCTTTGCTCCCGCCCTCGACGGCCTTCGCGTACTTGCGCACCAGATGGTCAATCTGCTCGCGGTAAAGATTGCCGAAGCTGTCCACCACCACCACGGAGCAAATCGGCGTCTGGGCGGCCAGTTGCAGCACGGTGTCAATTTCCGCGTCCTGAACGATGGAAACGGCCATGAGATTCAGCGTCGTTTCGTAGCCCAACTCGTGGCAATGCTGAATCATCTCCACCGCCTCGGAAATCTGGTTGGCGTAACAGGCCACCCGGATCATGGACAGCACGCTGTCCTTCGCGGGAACAATCTGACGCTTCCAATCGCTCTTGCCGCCGGCATCGGCCATGGCCGTCAGTTTCAAACCGGGGGCATCCTTCTTGTGATTCCCCACCACCCGACGCATGTCCTCCTCTTCGCAATGCCGCCACGGTCCATACTTGTCGCGGGGGAACTGCTCCAGCGAGTTCTTGTAGCCGATCTCCATGTAATCAATCCCGCTTGCGACGCAGGCGTGATACACCGCCTTCACCTGATCGTCGGTAAATTGCGAGTCGTTGATCAGCCCGCCGTCGCGAATGGTGCAATCCAGCACCCGCAATTCCGGGCGATACGTGATCCAAGGCGCTTTGTTTGTCATGTGAACTCCCTTCGGAAAGATGGGTAGCCGTGATAACGGCCAGTTGTCCTCCTGTCAAGGCCAACTCATGCCTCGCCTTGTTTTTCGGCGGCTGCCTGCCGAGGACCGGCGCGACGGGAAAATCATCGCCCGTTTGCTTTCCTGGACTTCTGACGGATTTTGCAGCGTCGCGCGCCAGGATGGTATTCGCATTTGACTCCGGCTGGCGGTTTTTTCTAAAGTATGCGTCTTGTTTTACCGCCAGGTCATGATGGGCTTGAACTTCACAAGGATATTGCTGCTGCTGATCGCGCTGCTTTCCATCGCGACCGGTGTCGCCCGGGAGAACGAAAAAGAAGAGCCCAAAATTCTGCTGAAGGCCACCGGACTTTGGGGGGGCAGCGTGACGTTCCGCAAGGACGCGCGGACGCCTTCGGAAAAGGCGGGCGCGGAAATCCTGGACGCTTTCCTGACGAAATTTCCGCAGTACGGTTTCGCGCAATCGCGCACGATCCGGCTTCCGGGCAAGGCGTTCGAATCTGCGTTGCTGATGGCGATGGCGGGACGCACGGCAGGCGACATCATCTACGTGAACTTCCGCGTGGTGGACAACTGGGTGCGTCAGAATTTTCTGATCCCGCTGGATGCGTTCGTGCTTGAGTACGCCGAGGAGGAATGCCAACGGCGCGGAATTGATTGCCCGAAACCGTTGACGCTGGACAAGGTCAATCCCGAATGGGTGGGGTTGAATCACCAGACGTGGGACACGATTTATCGTCCGGACACCAAGGGCAACTGGCATGTGTGGTCCTGGCCTTACAGCGAAGTGGCGATGGCGCTCTATTATCGCAAGGACATCCTGAAGGAGAAAGCGCCCCTGTTGAATGCCGCCGGGTTGGAGGTGCGCGCTCCGCGGACGTGGGAGGAGATGATCGCCTACTGCCGCGTGTTGACGGATCCGACGAAAAACGAGTTTGCTTTTCAAAGCACATCGTACGCCGGGTGGTATTTTGCGGACCTGCTCTGGCAGGGCGGCGTCGAGATCGTGGAACGCGACGCCAAACTGGAGTGGCATGTCACCTGGGATGCGCCCGGCACGATTGACACGGTGCGGTTCTGGCGCGAGCTGACGACGACCGAGGTGGAGAAGGACGGGAAATCGGGTTTTATGGCCATGGACGCGGGGCGCACTGCCAGCCGGATGGGGTTCAACGAGGGCAAGGCGGCCTTCATGTGGAGTTATTCGTCGGACCTGTCGCTTGGGCAATCCGCGGTTGACCCGGAAATCCTGGGCGCGGCGCCGCTGCCTGCCGGTCCCGTTCAAACCACGGACTGCAAGTCTGCCGATGAGTTGTTGCAGAAATATCCGCACCCGACCAAGAAAGGTTGGGTGCTATTCCAAAATGGACGCCAGGCGCCCGCTCGGTCACTGGTGAATTTCGGAGACGGCTGGCGGATTCAGGGCAACGAAATCAACGCCGGCATGTGGGGGATTTGCTCGCTGTGCACCGATCCCAAACGGCAGCGGGCGGCGTGGGAATGGTTGAAGTTCCAGAACAGCGACGAGGCGCGGCGCATCCGCACCACGGTGCTGGTGGAGAGCGGCAGCGCGATTTACGTGCGCCCGGACCTGCTCAAGAAATACGGGTTTGAGGAGTATTACGAACAGGTGCCGGCCGATTGGCGCGAAGCAAATGAAGACGTGTTTCGCACCGGACGCCCCGAACCCAACGGGAAGAACTGTCAATACGTCTATGATTTCATCGAGATTCCCGCGCGCGACGCGGCGGAGTTCACCTCCCTGGGAGAACGCCGCGCGCGCACGCAGAACCGGCTGGTGGCGGCCTCATGGCGGCAGGCGATGGGCGGGCGCGACGACGATCTGGTTTCGAAAATGAAGGCGCAGGGGACAGTGAGCGAATCGGAGATTGCGTTGTTGAAGAAAGACACCGCGGACATCCAGGTCAGCGTCACCAAGAGCGTGGAACGCGCCAAACGACGGATGCTGGATCAATTGCCCGAAGCGGAACTGTCGAAGTATCGCAAGTGGGCTTTGGCGATTGTGGTCGCGGTTGCGATCATTTGCGTGATCGGGTTGCGGGCGATCGTCCGCTATTACGGCGGCGATGCGCAGGCGCAGATGTTGGGGCAACGGCATCCGCTGCGGGTTCACGCGACGGCCTGGATGTTCATGAGCGCGGCGTTGTTGAGCGTGCTGGTGTGGCATTACTACCCGCTGGCGCGCGGGGCGGTGATCGCCTTTCAGGAGTATCAGGTCATGGGCGGCAGCCGGTTCATCGGGTTGGACAATTTCGTGAAGGTGTTTATCGAGCCGCTGTTCCTCAAGGCGGTGATCAATACGCTGTTGTGGGTTGTGCTGAGTCTGGGGTTGACCTTTTTCCCGCCTATTTTTCTGGCGATCATTCTGGATGAAATTCCGAGAGGCAAACTGTTGTTCCGGATCATCTTTTATCTGCCGGCGGTGATGAGCGGGCTGGTGGTCGCTTATTTGTGGCTCTGGATGTTTTCGCCGAGCGCGGACGGCCTGCTCAACAGTTTGTTGATCAAACTGCACCTGGCAAAAACCAGCGAGCCGGTGGCGTGGTTGACGAGTTCACGGGTGCTTGCCATGATCTGTGTGATCATCCCCGGCATCTGGGCCGGCGTGGGGCCGGGCTGCATCATCTATCTGGCGGCGCTCAAGAGCATACCGGAGGACATCTATGAAGCGGCAGACCTTGACGGGGCAAGCCCGTTGCACAAGGTTTTCACGATCACGATCCCGTATTTGAAACCGCTGATCATCATCAATTTTGTGGGCGCGTTCATCGGCGCGTTTCGATCCTGGGAGGGCATTTTTGTGATGACCGGCGGCGGTCCGGCGGATGGGACGCACGTATTGGGAATGGAGGTGTGGTACAACGCCTTTGCATATCTCCGCTTCGGTTACGCCACGGCGGTGGCCTGGGTCATCGGGTCCGCGCTGGTCGGGTTCACGGTGTATCAACTGCGCATCCTGCGAAACGTCCGGTTCACAACCGCGAAGAGAGACTAATGAAATGAAGACTAAGCGTTGGAACAATGGAAGATTGGAATGTTGGGGACCTGGAAAATGTGAGGTTTGGGTTGGCACCATCGGTCCCTTGTCCATCCTTCCATCCTTCCACTTTTCCATGCTCCCATAACTCCAGCCCCCATGCCTGTCATCAGCAAAGTCGGACGATCATCGCCGGGGATCAGATTGATTCTGATCCTGATGTACGCCTTGTTGCTGGTCGGTTCGGCAACCATGATCGGGCCGTTTTTGATGATGCTGGCGGGGTCCATCAGCAGCGAGGCGGACATTTCAGATTATCGCATCGTGCCGAAGTTTTTGAGCAACGACACCGCGCTGCTGGCGCGGTATCTGAATGACAAGTATTATGGCGAACTGGTCACCGTGAAGGATCTCTATCGCTACGAACTTTCGCGCATTGATGTTCGGACGGGGACCGTGGCGGAGATGGTGCGAGCGCTCGGGTTGCGGGAGAAACTTGCCGATCCGGTTCAGCGCAGGCTGGTGGCCGAGTATGGGGAATTTCTTTCGCGCCATATTCCGGTGGAGCTTTACCAGGCCGGTTTTAATCTGAGAGGCGGGCTGATCGGACCGGTGAACCAATGGTATCAGGAATGCCTGAAGAAACGGTTTTCAACGATCACGGAAATGAACCGGGCCTATGGCGAGCAGACGCCCTACTGGGCGGAGGTCATCGCGCCGCTGGAGCGAATTGCCTTCCGTGATTGGTCGCCGGTTTATCATCAACGTTACCGCGATTATCTTGAGTTCAAAAAAACGATGCCGGCATGGCAGCGGCAGCCGTTTGAGGGCGCGCGGAAATGGGTGGAGCAGCTCCGTCTTGTTTCCGATGGAAACATCCAGAAATTGAATAAAATTCTTGGAACGAACCACGAGGATTATTACCAGATACCGCTGCCGCTGACGGCGCCCGACGATCCCGTCCTGCTGGGGATATGGGAGGATTTCGTTCGTCGGAAATGGCCGTTGCGATTGATCCAGGTGAACGTGGATGGATTGCGCGAATACCGTTCCTTCATTCAGGAGCGGCGCAAGACGATCGAGAAAGTCAACGCGGCGTACAAAACCCGTTACGCCGGTTTTGACGACATCCCGTGGCCGGAAGGCGAACTGTTCGAGGGCGTGCGGCAGAGCGATTTTATTGACTTTCTGAAAGGGACCCAGCGTGAGTCCGTGAAGTTATCCATGAAAAACGTGACCTTGCGGACGGCGAGCGCGGAGTTTCGGAAATGGCTGCTTACGCGGCACGGAGGAAATTTGGAGGGCATCAACGCGGCTTTGGGCGCGCGGTTTTCGGTCCTGGAAGACATCCTGATCCCGCAGCCGCTCTGGGAATGGAACGAGATGGTTTCCGCCCGGGGCCACTGGCGGTGGGAATTCGTTAAGGCGAACTACTTCGAGGTCGGGTCCTTCATTCTCACCAAGGGGCGGGCGTTGATCAACACGGTTGTTTTCATCGCCATTTCGATTGCAGTCACTCTTACGGTCAATCCACTTTGCGCTTATGCCCTGTCGCGGTTTAATCTGTCGTATGCCTACAAGGTGCTGCTCTTCCTGCTGGCGACGATGGCCTTTCCGGGAGAGGTCACGATGATCCCGAACTTCCTGCTGTTGCGCGATCTGGGTATGTTGAACACGTTTTACGCGCTGATTTTACCGGGGATGGCGAGCGGGTTCAGCATCTTTCTGCTCAAGGGATTCTTCGACACGCTTCCGAAAGAGCTGTACGAAGCGGCGCAGCTCGATGGGGCGGGGGAACTGAGGATGTTCTATCAAATCACCGTGCCGCTGTGCCGCCCGGTGTTCGCCTACATTGCGCTGATCACTTTTACCGGCGCGTACGGGGCGTTTCTCTTCGCCCTGACGGTCTGTCAGGACCCGGCGATGTGGACCATCATGGTCTGGCTGTACGACCTGAACACCAGCGCGCCGGAGCACATCAAGGTGGCGGCGCTGGTGCTGGCGATGTTGCCGACGCTTCTGGTGTTCGTCACCTGTCAGCGAGTCATCATGCGCGGCATCGTCCTGCCCCAGATGCAGTGATTGATTCTCGTTGAGCAGGAAGCATCCGGATATTACTCAAGATGTCGCAATTAAAGAAGGACAAAAGAATGGCAAAGACACTCAAGGTTGGCGTGATTGGCGTCGGCGGGATTGCGTGCACGCACTTTCCCGGCTGGAAGGACAGTCTGCATGCAGAGATGCTGGCGTTTGCGGACGTGGACGCGGCGGCGCTGAATCGCGTCGCGGATGCCCAGAACATCCAATTGCGTTACTCGAACCCGCAGGACCTCATCGCCAACAAAGACATTGACATTGTGGACATCTGCACGCCGAACATGTATCACACGGCGTTGGCGATCGCCGCGCTTGACGCAGGCAAACACGTGATTTGTGAGAAGCCGCTGGCGCCCACGCCCAAGGACATCCGGAACATGATTGCGGCGCGGGACAAGAGCGGCAAGTTGTTGATGACCGCGCAGCATTTCCGTTTCTCCGGTTCAGCAAAGGCGCTCAAGGCCGAAGTGGATGGTGGCATTCTGGGCGACATCTACCACGCTCGCGGTTGGATGTTGCGCCGCGCCGCGGCAGCCACCCGACCGGGTTTTATCCTGAAGAAACACAGCGGCGGCGGTCCGTGCATTGACATCGGCGTCCACATTTTGGACCTGACGCTGTGGATGATGGGCAACCCCAAGCCCGTTTCGGTCACGGGCGTTACGCAGGCCAAACTCGCCAAGCTTCCCGGTGCATTCAGCATCTGGGGCGGACCGATTCCGAAGGAGATGGACGTGGAGGAATTTGCCGCCGCTTTCGTGCGGTTTGAAAACGGCGCGACCCTCATCCTCGAAGTCAGTTGGCTGCTGCACCACAAGACAACGGGTGAGGACATGCAGATGTGGCTTTACGGCGTCAAAGGCGGCGCGCACTGGCCGAGCAACGAAATCCTCAGCACGAACAATGCCACTCAGCAGCAGATGAATACGCAAATCGTTCGCGCCGAAGGCGGCGAAGCCCACGCCCAGGAGTGCATCGCCTTCGCCGAAGCAGTCGCTCACCGCAAACCCTCGCCTGTGCCTGCCGAACAGTCGTTGGACGTGATTACGATTTTGGACGGGTTGTATCGCAGCGCGATGAGCGGGAAAGAAGTCAGGTTGAAATACTGATTTTTTCCGCAGTGATGCAAACCGGGCGCGGCTGATCAGCGTCCGGATTCATCCGGCAACGCAGAACCTGCATGAGTTGAGCGAAAGCGAATCAATTTGACGATGCGGTGATTCATCGAGTCGGCGACCCACAGGTTCTCTTCCCGATCCAGCGCAATCCCCCACGGATTGCGAAACTGCCATTCGCCGGCCCCACTCCCCCCAATGATTTCCTCTGAAACGCCTTGCTCGGAAAAAACCTGGATGCGGCTGTTCCCGAATTCGCAAACATAGATTTTTCCCCACTTGCCCACCTTCACGTCATACGGATAACTCAACTCGCCGGGAGCGATTCCCGGCCGTCCGAATTCCGAGAGGAACACGCCGTCATTCGTGAATTTCTGGACTCGGTGATTGCACGAGTCCGCCACATAAACGTTGCCATCCTTGTCAATGCCGATCCCTTCGGGACGGCGGAACTCCGACGGCGCGGACCCCTCGGCGCCCCAGGCTTTCAGGAAATGACCTTGCAGATCGAATTTCTGTATCCGTTGGACCTGAAGGTACTCGCACACGAAAAGATGTCCGGCGGCATCGGCCGCCACGGCGCGCGGAAATTCGAGTTCGCCCGGCGCAATGCCGCGTTTCCCCCAAATGCGAATCGGTTTGCCGGCTGCGTTGAAATGCGTGATCCGTTGATAATGCGGCTCGACGAGCATCAGATGCCCGTCCGCGTCCACTCCCATGCCTTTGGGACGGCCCAGGGTGGTTTCGGGCGCCTGCCACGCGCCCAGATAGGGACCGCTTTCATCGAATCGTTGAACCCGGCCCGTCATATCCACCACAAACACGTTGCCCGCCCCATCCACCGCGACGGAACGCGGTTTGTTGAACTGCCCGGCGCCCGTGCCGAAAGACCCGAATGTCTCGAACCGCCCAAAAAATTGGTTCTGCGCACGCTCTGTCGTCGGTCGGCCGCATCCGGCGCAGAAAATGACGGCCAGCAGGCAGCCAATTTGCCACTCGCCACTCGCCACCTTCACACGATCCTCCCCTCTCGCATCCTCAGACAACGCTGCGCTAACACGCGGGCATCCTCCTCATCGTGCGTCGCGATCAGAACCGCGCGCCCTTTGAGAATCGGCAGCAATCGTTCGCGCAACTCCTGACGGCTTCCGCCGTCGAGATGCGCCAGCGGTTCGTCGAGCAACAGGATTTCAGGGTCAGACGCCACCGCGCGCGCCAGCGCCACGCGCTGTTGTTCGCCACCGGACAGCGTTCCCGGTTTTCGACACGCCCACGAATCGAGCCCAAAAACGTCCAGCATTTCCGCAACACGCGCGGTTTTTGCCGCGCCAGACCAGCGCGGGCCATGCAACACCAGTTCGATCTGCTCTTGCACCATTGCGTGCGGCCAAAGCGCAAGCGACTGAAAGACCATTCCGATGCGGCCTTCGACGCAAACCGTTCCCGAATCGGGAAGATCGAGTCCTGCCACGAGCCGCAACAGCGTGGTCTTGCCGGAACCCGAATGACCGAGCAGCGCCACCGACTCGCCGCGTTTCACCGCAAGCGAAACGTCCGCAACGGCGACGGTGGCGCCGTGGTTCTTGTGGATGTGGTGAAGTTCGATCATCGCTTCGCGATCATCTTATGCCCCTGCGGTGACGGACGATGGAAGCCTGCATAACGAATGAAGCCCAACGCCAAACCCGGCAGCAATCCCATCGCCACCAAACCCAGGCTCAACACGCCCACCTGGGCGTCATAGCCGTAGTGCAACAACTGGAAAAGCCGCAGCGAAACCGGCTCGCCGCCGGCCGGATAAATCAAGACCAGCGTCTCAACGTCCCACAGCGCCAGCACATAGACCATCCATGCCGCCGTCGCAAGCGACGGCTTCATCGCCGGCCATTCCACCGCCTTGAATGTTGCCGCGGACGAAAGCCGGAAAACCTTCGCCGCATCCAGAAGGTCCGATTGAATCTGCGCATGCGCGACCGAAGCAGCCTTGAACGGAATCCACACAAAACGGACGGCAAGCGCGGCCAGTCCCATCAGCCATGTTCCCTGCCACCATGCCCAGGCGCCTGCGGCCTGACTTGCGCCAATAAGAAGAATGCCGAGAAACAATCCCGACAGAACAAACGGCGTCGCCAGAATCCATTCCACAAGCCACGCGACTTTTCCGTCAGCGATCGCCGTTCCACCGCGACGCGACGCAACAACACGCATCGCACGCCAGATTGCGACTCCAAAAATCGAGGCAAACAGCGCACTGCCTGCCGCATAAACCAGCGACGCGCCGAACTGCGGCAAAGCCAGCCGCACCGCCCCTAAAAGCGGGGTCATATAGGTCCTCAAGGCTTCATCATGTTTTGGAATGACCCACGAAATCAAACCGCCCAGGCCGGGCAACAGCGACGCGAGCAGGATGACGCCGCCAAGCCCCCTCCACAACACGCGCCCGCCGGGAATGGGCAGGCCCCGAAAAGCAAATCCCGCGTGCAATGAAGCGTGGCGATTCGTGCGCCCCATTTCGCCGCACGCCGCCAACCGCGCTGCCAGGGCAAGCGTGGCCATGGATATCAACCAGATGGGCAGCGATTGAAGCAGCGCCGCGCGGGTATCGTAGAGGCTGGAAAACATCACATAGACATCCGCAATCTGCACCGGCGTCTGAAAAGTCGTGGGAACGATGAAATGATTGAGCGCCAGAATGAAAACCACCGCCGATGCCAGGCACAACGCGGGTAAAAGCATCGGAAGCACAATGCGATTCCAGATTCTTCGTGGCGGAAGAAAAATCCGCGCCGCCTCCAGCAGCGATGGCTCCAGCCGTCTCGATGCCGCCAGCAACACAAGAAAGACCACCGGCCAGAGTTGCAGCGAAAGAACCATCGCGCCAAATGGAATCGTCGCGACAGGCAGCGCGAGTCCCATTCCGACCTTCCACCATGCGCCCGCGTGCAGAAACGGCGGCATCAACAGGCATCCGACCGCGCCGCCCACAAGAATGCTCTCGCCCCAGCCGCGCGTCTTCGACGCCGAAACCGCTCCCCAAAAAACCGCCATGCCCCCAACCGTCGCAAACACGGTCGTCATGACGGCAAACAGAAGCGAGTTGAGAAACGGTTGTGTCATGCGAGACGGTTCGGATGATTTTCGTCCAATTCCCATTGGGCGGGATAATCATATCCCCTGGCGCGGATTGTTTTCCGATGGTGTTCAGGTGGATGGAAGGTCATGGTTCGATGTGAGGCATGGGCGAAATCCCGTCAAGGCAGAGCGAACGCCTTGCCCTTGCACTCATCGGTGAAACGCCTTCCGAAGCAATTCAAAATCCGCCTCCATCGTCTTTGCAAGCTCTTCTTCGTTCGCCCGGCGCGTCTTGCCGAGCCGATGCGAACCCGACCGGAAGGGAAGCGAGCCGAGTTCCTTCCAAATAACCTCGCCCAATGGAATCTGTTTGGAAATCCCACCCGCCAGCATCCGTTCGGTTTTCTCGGTCAACACGAAATCCACAAACGCCGCCGCCTCCTTTTGATGCGGCGCACCGCGCATGATCGCGATGGTGTTGGGGATCAACAACGAACCTTTCTCGTTATTCAGCGAATTCGGAAAGACGAAATCCAACGTTTGATCCCGTTCCATGGCTGCGCAGGCATCATCCGAATCCGTAAACCCCAGCCAGGCATCGCCGGCGGCCACCCGTCGGACCACGTCGGAATTACCCGAACAAATCAAGGGTTTGTTCGCCGCGACCCGCGTCAGCCATGTTTCGACATCCGTGCCCGATGCGCGCTGTTGCCGCATCCAATCCAGAAAGTGCGTGGACGTTGTGCCAAACAACGGATAGGCGATGGCCACCCTTCCCTTGACCGGGGGCGGCGGATGGGACAACCACTGGGTTTCATCCCGCACTTCCAGTTCGTGACGCACAGCCTGAAGGGACCTTTTTTCAACCGGTTCCGTTGCGCCTTCGCGCGGCAGAATTTGCCGGAGGTGATCCCGGTTGTACACCAACACGCGAGCGCGCGCCGCGAACTCGCTCCACAAACCATCCTTCTCATCGTGCAGGCCGCGTTCCGTCCACGCAAGCGGATCATATCTCGCAAGCAACCCCCGTCGGGCGAGCATCACCGTGCGAAGTTTTTCGTTGTTCCAAAAAACATCGCACTGCGGGCGTTTGCTTTCGGCGATCAGGCGATTGACCAGCCCGGCGGTCTTGACCGCTTCCGAATCATAAACGACCTTCACCCGTATTCCGGTTTCTTTCTCGAAGGATTGAAAAACCGGTTCCGCATAAGGCTGGTCCAGCGCGCAATAAACGACCACCTGGCGTTCCTCGGCTGCAAAAAGCCGGTCTGGAAAAACAAAGTGCGCGAGGCCGATAAACAAGAATAGAACAATTGAATTCATATTCTCTTTATGATGACGGGACATCAGCGGTGTGCGGCGGTGAACCCGTGCTCGTGGTGGAACTGACGGAACTGCCAAAATATTTCGCAACTGATCATACGCCATCTCCGAGCATCCGTCGCACCCCGGCAAGCCGACGCTTCAGAAAGCGATGCTCAATCCCAAACGCGCATTATACGCGCTGACACCGGCAAACCCCTCCTCGGTGTTGAAGTCGAGTTCGACGGTCAGATTCTCCGTCGGGAAAAACTGAAATCGCGGCCCCAACGTCCAATAGTCGTCATCCCAAGTCCTGGCGCCGGGAAAGACATCTTGAAAGACAAAGTAATGATAATTGAACGCTGCGCCAAGGGTGAAAACGGACGTGACATCATAAGAGAGGCTGCCGCCCCATGTAAATCGCCCGGTATCGATATCTCTTTGTTGCTCGTAGTCTTCCACCGCGCAACCGAACGCCGTGGTGGTGGACCAGTTCCATCGGCCATGTTTGTCACTGAGACCGAGAATGGCAGTAAACCCGTTGGAATCCCGGTCCAGATTGGCGATCAGAGCGCGGCTCAACTTGTGCTCGATTTCGGCGAAGTTGTAGGTCAGGCCTGCGTTCACAATGCCAAATCGTTTGGCGCAATAAAAGGAGACCCCGTCGGAATCAAGATGTCCGCTGGTCCCCAGATCGTTTTCCGCGCCCCGATACAAGTGCTGGTAAATGAGACCGGCAACAAGACCGTCGTAAATATCGGCGTCAACCCCCATGTCAGCGCCCACTTCATTGCCGCCAAATCCACCCGGCCCGCTGTAATCCGAACGACGATAAAGAAAACCAAAATCCACAACCGGTTCCCCGAACTGCAAACCTTTTTCCCCGGACGCGCGCGCGAGAGGATTGCTCGCCCCCGGCGCGCTGAACAGAGTGGTCACCGAGGTCATCAGTTTGAACGTCGGACTGGTGTTTGGCATGACCGCGTTGGCCATTTGTTGTTCGGGTTCCGGCCCGTGTGACGCCCAAACGATCATCGGGAGCGAAAGCGCAAGGGATAAGGCGAAAATCCTGGTTTTCAATTTCATGTAAATGACAGTGCTATTGTCACTTTGAGTCTAAAAATGACAGAAGAGATGTCGGTTGAAAAGAGGAAAACATGGGTTTCGATCAATAGCGGGACTCCAATTCGCGCTTTTCATAGCATTTCTTGGAAAGTTCCTGGAGGAAACGCGAGGGTTTCTGAAAGGCATCGCCGTAATCACCGCCCAGGCGCAACTGCGGATAAGCCAGGTACAACTCGTCCTTGGCGCGCGTGACGGCCACATAAAAAAGACGCCGCTCCTCCTCCTCGCCCTCGACGCTTTCCAGGGCGCGCGAGTTGGGAAAAGCGCCGTCGGCCAGCCAGATGACGAAGACCACGCGGAACTCCTGCCCCTTCGCCTGATGGACGGTGCTCAGGCGCGTCACTTCGCGGTCCTGATTGCCCTCAAGCCGGCCCTCCTCGGATTCCACGTTGGTCATCAACGCCAGTTCGCCCAGGAATTCCTCGGTCTTGTTGAAGCGCGCGGCATAGACGGCAAGCTGTTCGATGTCCTCTTTACGCGACGGATAGTTTTCGAATTTCGACTTGAGGTAATCCTCGTAACCGGCGTCAAGCGCCATTCGGATCATTTGAGAAGGATGATTGCGCACGTCGGGCGCGCGAAGCTGAGTCATGGTCTCGGCAAATTGTTTCCACTCCTTTCGCGCGGGTTTCGGCACATTCTCCAGGATGGACAGGTAATCGTCGGCGCATTGCGCGCGCGACGGCGTCTCGGTCGAATCGCTTGTTGCATGCGCGGATGACGGCGGGGGCGTGGAGAACGACAACGGGAAATCGGGAGACGGCGGGGAGGCTCCACCCGATTCGTCCGCCGTGGGTGAAGGGGCATCGGGACGCAATTTCCGCCACAATTTTGCCGCGGTGGCGGCGCCGATTTTTGGCATCATCAGCGCGATGCGTTTGAACGCCAGTTCATCGTCAGGATTGACCGCCAGCTTGAGATATGCCGCCACGTCCTTGATGTGCGCCTGCTCGAAAAATCGAAGGCCGCTGGTGATGTAAAAGGGGATGTTGCGGCGGGTCAGTTCCATCTGGAGTTCCATCGAGTGGAAATGCGAGCGGTAGAGCACCGCCATCTCGTTGAGCGGAATGCCCTGGTCGCGAAGCTCCAGCATCTCCGTGGCGACGAAGGCGGCCTGCTCGGAAGTGTTCAGCGCGGGAACGACCTGCGGTTTGACGCCGTCGTTGCGCGTGGCCTGGAGGTTTTTCTCGAACTGATGGACGTTGCCGGCGATGGCCTCGTTGGCCAGGTTCAGGATTTGCGGCGTGCTGCGATAATTCTGTTCGATCTTGAAAATCCGGGCGGCGGGATACCGCTTGGGGAACTCCATGATGTTCCGAAAATTGGCGCCTCTCCAACTGTAGATGCTCTGGGCATCGTCGCCCACGACCATCACGTTTTGATGTTGCGCCGCGATCCGATCCACAATATCGGCCTGGATGCGGTTCGTATCCTGGTATTCATCCACGAGAATTGAGAGAAACTGCCGGCCGTAAATTCCGGCGGCATCCGGATGCTCGCGCAGGAGACGGAGCAGGTTGAAGAGGAGATCGTCGTAATCCATGGCGTTGGCCCGTTTCTTGCGTTCCGTGTAAAACTTTTTCACGGCAACCACCTTGTCGGTGACATCCGCGAAATAACTGTACTGTTGCGCGATGATTTCGGAAATGGGACGTTCGGTGTTGACCGCCAGCGAATAGAGTTCAACGAGGACGTCGGCCTTGGGGAAACGCTTTTCCTTCACATCAATCCCAGCGTCCGGGATGCAGGCGTGAACGAGGTCCTTGGAATCCTCACGGTCGAGAATCGCATAATTGGATTCGTAGCCAAGCGATCGCGCATGACGCCGCAGGATCCGGTTGGCGACCGAATGAAAGGTGCCTCCCCAGATTCGCGATGAATCAAGCGGCATCAGGCCGCTGACGCGGCGGAGCATTTCCTTCGCCGCCTTGTTGGTGAAGGTGAGCAGGAGCAGACGATCCGGCGGCAAGCCGTTTTCAATGAGATACGCCACGCGGTAAGTGAGCGTCCGCGTCTTGCCGCTGCCGGCGCCCGCGATCACCAGGATGGGACCCGCTTCCGCCTTGACGGCGGCGATCTGCTGCGGGTTGAGTTCTTTTTCGTAGTGGATCATTGCTCTCGTTCACATGCATCCCATAGGAATGGGATCTGGCTCTCATTTTCAAATTCGAATCACCACCGGCCCACATCTTGGGGAAAACGCGCCCGCTCACCAGCCTTAAATCCGGACGCAAGAACGATTGGGGGCATCTCTGGTTTGTTGTTGGAGGCCGGCAGCAATTCTAACCCGGATATTTCACACCCCGCGAGTGTGAAATATCCG
>JACQHZ010000201.1 GCA_016198745.1 Verrucomicrobiota bacterium | reverse complement strand
TCCCCCCTCAGAGGGGGGACAAGTTCGTTGGTTGCGGCCCTGCCGCGCTGTGCACAACGACGATCTGATTGCGTATCTCCAACCCGCGCCGAATCGCGCCGACGCCCACGAATGGCGCGACGTGACCGGCGCGACAGGCTCAAGTTCCAGAACCCGGATAAAATTCCGTTGTCCTACAGCCTCATTCCGCCGGAATTTTTCATTGACGCATATCCCCGCAATGGGTAAAGCACATTAGGTGGTAATGAAATTATGCGTTCTTTAAACCGAACTTCCCTTCATCTTCAGATTGTTGACATTCTCCGTGATGAGATTGTGGCAAGCGCCAAACCACGGCAGCGATTGGAGGGGGAGGTCCACCTTGCCAAGCGGTTTGGCGTCAGCAGTGTGACGATTTCCAAGGCCTTGGCGGTGTTGACCCAGGAGGGGCTGATCGAACGGCAGAGCGGCAGTGGAACTTATGTGCGGGATCGTTCCGCACGGCAGCACGTGGCGATTCTCGTCGGATTTGACATCGCCAGCCCGCGAACGTCGTTTTTCTACTTGAGAACCATTCAGATGCTGCGCGCCCGCTTTGAAGGGGCCGGCTACCGCGTTCGGCTCTACGCGGATCGCCTGCAACTCGGCAACCAGCCCGTGGACCTCACCTACGCAGAACTGATGGAGGACGTGATTCAAAACCGGGTCTGCGGCGTGGCATCCATCGCCACGCTGCCCCACCCGTCGTGGATCAAGCCGCTGCGGGAGCGGCGGATTCCCGTCGTCGGCGATGCACGCCGGTTTCCATTTGGCGTTCGGGTGGATCACGGTCCAGTGGCGCTGGAAGGAACGCGGTATCTGCTGCGGCAGGGTCGGAGGATGGTCGCGCTGCTGGCGTGGCAGGGTTGGAACAAGGATCAACTCGATCAGATCGCCCCGTTTCGTCAGGCAATGCACGAAGTCGGAGCGCCCGTCCACGAATGTTGGATCAAGGGCGACGTGCACCCTGCGCTGGTCGGCGCGGGCTGGGAAGGGTTCAAGGAAATCTGGCACGCCAGAAAAGAAAAACCGGATGGCTTGGTGGTATCTGACGACATGTTTTTCACGGACGTGGCTGTGGCGATCAAAGACCTCGGCATCCGCGTACCCGAACAACTCATGGTCGTGTCCTTCGCCAACAAGGGGTCGGGAATCTTTTTCCCGTTTCCGACGGTGCGGATGGAGATGGATCCCGACGAGCATGCGCAGGCGTTGAGCGATCTGCTCGTCCGTTTGATCCGTCGCGTGAAGATTGCCGCGCCGAAAATTGACATGAGCTTCCGGTTGGTGGAGCCGGTGGCGAGTCATCAGTTATCAGTGATCAGTCGCCAGTGATCACCCTTCCCCACCCACAGGGGGTGGCAGGCAGGGTGATTTTTTCCCAATCAGTATTCCGCCATGAATGATAAACGAAAATGAGCAAGATTGTTCTCATGTTGATGGCTCTCTGTTCAGCCCTCGGTTCGGCATCGGACGGAGACAAGCGCGCCGGTCTGACAGTTGCGCCACGATGGAACAAGGTCTGGCTTTCCCCTCGACTGAAAGGCAACTGGGTGGTGATTCGTTACGAACACAAATTCGCCAAAGGACAGGCGCCCGCCGGCACGGTGTTGGTGGAACTACCGCCGGAGGTGACCTGCCTTTCCGCAGTCATCATGCCGTTTGAACAGCAACCGTGCGATGGCGGCGGCGCGCGCGTTCTGCTCAAGGACGTTCCACTTGATGGCAGCAAAAACGGCATGTACCTTTGCCTGGCCACCACCCTCAAAACCGGTGCCAACGCGAAGGGCAGGATTTGGGCCGAGTGGAAGAACGGCAAGTCGGTCGTCACCGAGTTTCCCATTCAGGTCATTGAAACGCCGGTTGCCCGGCAACCCAGGGAAATCATGACGGGCACAGCCGTCTGGCCTTATATGATCGCGAGTTGGCCGGACTTCTACCAACAATACGCGTCGTTGGGCTTCAACCAGATGAACCTCTGGCATGATTCCATCTATTGCGGCGGATACCGCGACAAAGGGCGCAAGCCTTACGAAGATCTCATTCATGCAGCGCAATCCGCCACGGAGCAGAGGATCATGCTTTCGCTCAACGCCTCGGTCTCCTGGAACCGGTCGATCATCGAGAAAGACCACGATGCACAAGCGTTGTTTCTCCGCGGACAGCGCGGCGGACCGTGCCCTTCCTACCGCGGTCCCGGTTTTGTCGAAGGCATCCATTACAACGCGGCCATTGCGGACTCCGGCATTTCATGGATTCAAAGCGACGAGGAAGAGTTCGGTTCGGGCGGATTCAGCCAGGCCTGCGTGTGCCCGCGTTGCGAAGATCGCTGGAAGAAATGGCTCAAGGAAAATCGCCCGGCGCTCAAGCATCTCAGCCCCGAAGAAATCATCGCCGACCAGGCAGAATTCCCTGAGCACTGGCGGGCCTGGTTGTGGTTCCGCGCCTCCCTGACGACGGAACGCTACAAGTTGTACAAGGAGGAACTGGAAAAGGCCGTCGCAAAATATGGCGCGCATTCAAGCCCCAAACCGCTCCTGGGCTGGTGGGCGGGCGCGGTGGACGACGCAACCCTGGAAGGCTGCATGCAGGATGGCCGCGCTCTGGCCAATACCATAGACCAGGTCATTCTTCAGCATTACTATCGCTACGGACTTTCACCCCGCCGTTTCCGTGAAACATTTCGGCGTCAATGCTGGGCGCTCGCCGGCAAGAATTGCTATGCGGCCCTGGATTCCGACTGGGAGGATGCGAATGTGCCCGGTAACATGGCGGCCTCGGCGTTGGAAACGCTGTTTGCAGGCGGCAGTGGTTACAGCGTTTGGTACGGACCCTACATGGACACCCGCCAGTGGACGGAACTGGCCGCCGTCAACGACCTGATCGCCCAACACGAAGAAACCTTTCTAAAAGGCAAGGATACCGATCTCTTCCGCTGTTTTGCGACGGAAGGCAAGGAGGTGTATTTCCCATCGTGGTCCCAGGACATCTGCACCGCCACGCGCGAAACCGACGCGGAAGGGCTGCTCTTGATCACCGACTATCGCAAGGAACGGAAGCCCGTTTGGATTGAACGATCCATGAAATACGCCGGCCCCCTGGCGCTGATTGACGCGCTCACCGGTCAACCAGCGGCCCAACTCGCCGCCGGCCAGTGGGATTTTTTCATTTATCTCAAAGATTCCCCATGGAAACTGCTCGTGTGGAAAAAGGGAGCTAAGCTATGAATGACTGGCATGAAAAACGCAGCAGGCCGCACGCCACTCGTGCGGGGAAAAGAAGAGGGCGTGATCAGTGACCAGTTATCAGTTATCAGTAACAAGTAAACAGTAGTCAGTGAACAATATCCCGCCATGAACGATGAACGATCCACAATCCACGACGCGAGGCAAATAGGCGGACATCATTCCATCATTCCATCATTCCATCATTCCATCATCCCACCATTCCATCATTCCATCATTCCATCTCTCCATGCCTTCACCCTCATAGAATTGCTTGTGGTTGTGGCGATCATCAGCATCCTGGCCGCGTTGCTCACGCCCGCGCTTGCAAAGGCGCGGGAAAGCGCGCGCAGGACCGTATGCATCAACAACATCAAGCAAATTCTGACGGCCATGGTGGTCTATGCGAACGATTATGACGAGAGGCTGCCAAACGTTCTTTACGTTAATGGAAACCCATGGGCCGACATCTGCTGGGGCGGGCATATTGTGCAACTGGGCTACTTGAAGGGACGCGGTCCTTATTTTTATGACGACGTGCCGGTGTTCGCCTGTCCGAGCGACAAGGTTCCAAGGCAGTTCGGCAAGACGCGCACTTACACCGGCCAAATTGGTCTCTACCATGACCCGCCCTATCAGAATGGATGGATTGGCCCCAATTACAAGACGTGCAAGTTGGGCAGGATCGTTAAACCGAGCGATTTTATCCTGATATACGAGCGCGTGAACGACTCTTCCATCATGGGGGTGTCGGTATATTCCTACTACTATGGTTTATATACCGCTTCTCCCCATGCGGCCGCCGGCGACAATGGTTCGGGCAACTACGGTTTTGCAGACGGCAGCGTCCGCTGGTTGAACAAGACGGAAGGGAACGATGTCACGAAGTGGTCGCGAAGCGGCGTTGACGAAGATCTCAGCGGCGAGTGGTGAATCGAGGAATATCCATGCCTGGCAACTGCATCGCCCTCGCGTCAGCCGGGAATTTCCCGTTTCCTCAAAGAGAGACCAGAGCAAAAGAAGGCGGTCAACGGCCGATCCAGAATCTTCAGGTTGCCGAGATGGTGAAGACCTGACGGCGCTTGCACCCCATCGGGCGGATCAACCAGAGCGAACCGAGCGGTTCATGGCCTGCCATCCCTCGAAGCCGGGGCGCCGGCCGATATGGTTGTCCGCAAAGACATCCAACAGACGGTCGCCAGGAAATAACTATCCTCAGGGGCGATTTCCCATGACATGGCTATGAGCGCCCCATGCACTCCAGCAAGGCCATCCTGGTCGTTTTCAGCGGAGAACCTGCGCCCCAATTCGTGCAGATGCGACTTCAATTGATCGAACCGCGCCGGTGTGAAGACCGCCTTCGCCATTGCGGATGCGATGTCGTAGATGAGTTTCCCAAACTTCTTGACTGTCGTTTCATTGGGCGGTTGCGACTGAGTCAGAGCAACAAGGCCTTCCGGCTCCTCCCGGAGGCGCCGTTTCAACACATCAATCCAGGGACCCACTTCTTCCGGACTCAGGAAAAGAACGCGCGCGTCTTTTCGCTGCAACAACCTCTGCGCGGCCTCGTCGGCCGCGTGGCACTGGGACTGCGACATGGCCTGGAGTTCCGGGTGCTTCGCGAGAAACGCCTCCACGAGGGCGGCCTTCTCCGGCTGGTTCCTCAGTTCGCGCAACCAAGCATCGGTCCCCTTATATCCCATCCGGCGGATATCTTCGGAACTGATGCCGATTTCCTTGAACATCGCCTCTTGCTCCTGTTCCCGCTGGTCCTCCCATTCCCTCATGCCGTGCAGGAACATGGCCAACAGAAACGGGCCGACGACGCCTTCCGGCAGATCCTCTGTCAGACTCGCGCTGTGTTGGATAATCCAGCCATCGAGATACCGCCCGGCCGTCACGTAATCGGGAAGCGTCAGGAACAGCCGCTGGGCCAGCGCCTTGCGTTGCGCATCGTCCAATAGAAAACGGATGGCCCTGTCCACAACCTCGGTGAATCCCTTATCGAGCCGGCCCAGTGGCGGGTAACCGACGGCCTGAAAGGCGCGGTCAACGTCGGCGGCGCAAAAGCGCATGTCCGCGAACGGCGCTTCGGCGAACAGCTTCTCCGCTTGTCGAAAACACGCGGACATGTCTTTTGTCAGTTTCACGTATTCGGCGCGATGCGCCTCCAAGGTTTGAATGGCGGCATCGATCCGCTCCCATTGCGACACAATTTCGGCGTGCTGCTTCACCTGCGCAATCATCGGCCCGAAGTCCTTGCGCATGCTGGGCGGAAGCCGTTTGAACATCTTCTCCCAGTATTCGGGCGACATCACGTTCGCCTGCGCCGGATCCAGATCGTCCAGATCGGATTCTGGCGGAGAAGGCGCCGCCGGCTTCGGGACGACGGCGTCTTCCTTCCCCCAATGACACTTCTTGTATTTCTTGCCGCTGCCGCACGGGCAAGCGTCGTTTCGTCTAATTTTCATATTACATGCTCAAGAGAAACCCAACTCCTCCGCCGTCAACTCGTAGTGCCCCGCCAACAGCGATCATTTCTCGGCGTTCACGTCATCGATGCGCGCCACTGCCGAACAACGTCCTCAAGGCGGGTGGCCAGACTGAATACGTCGCCAGCGTTGCGGCCTGCTTCTGTCTTTGCAATCAGCCGAATCATCTCCGGCACGGTGCGCGCGGTTGTTTCTGCGAGCGTGGTGAGTTTCCCTTTGGCAATGGCGGCGGGCTTGTCTGCGGCGCTGGAAAACAGATTTTCGATCTCCCGCAACTTGTCAGCCAATACCGGAGACGTCAGTCCCAGAATCTGACTGTATTGATCGACGTTCGATTGCAGCAGTTTCCATATCCACACTTCGGGCGCTTCCGTTCCCGGCAGATAAGCAACAATCCCTGCCTGCCCCATTTCCGCCGCGCGCGCCTCCAATTTCGCGCCAACCGCCCGGCCATCTCCATCCAAAACGAACAAAACGTCTCCCAGCTTCCGGAAACGTCCCAACGTCTCCAGGTGCGCCGGAAACTCCTCCTTGCCCGTGTTGCGCCCAACCTTGATGTCATTCTGCAACAGGTCCAGCTTTGGTCCCAGGACATCCAAGATGCCGCGCACGAAAGCCTCGGCTTCCTCGTCTTCGCAAAGCACGGAAAGAACGTCCTGTGAACACCCGTAGAGCGATTTTTGGATCAGGTCGCGATACGCTTCGCGGCGGACCACGTTGGCATCCGTGCGCTCCAGGAACACGCGCGCCTCCGGCGGCACGCTGTCCAGCACGGTGGGGCTGTGGGTTGTGACCACGATCTGGAGATGATTTCTCAAGGAAAGTCGCTGTAACTCCAGCAAGAGCAACTGCTGCAAATACGGATGCAGTCCGGCCTCCACCTCATCGATCAGCACCAGCGCGTCCTTCATCTTCGAAATCTCCATGGATAAACGCAGGATGGACCTTTCGCCGGCTGACATGTGGAATTCGGAGTATCGGCTTGACGCCGCACCTGCCGCGTCCATGCGTTCGGCAAACAAAAGATTCCGAACACCGGATTCGACAAGGCTGAGGCGTGAATAACGATAACTGAGGATTCTCTGGGCAAATTCAATGTACGAAACGTCCACGGGAGAGGCGGAGTACGGTTTCACCGCCAGTTGCAGGACGCTTCGCACTTCGGATGGGTTGCTGAGATTTGCCAATGTCCGCAGAAAAACCACGCGCTCCGGCTGGCTGCCGCGTTTGCGACCGAAGAAGCTTCTGTTCCACTTGCCCTTGCCTCGCGCCCATTTCATCTGAACGCGCTCATTGTTGGCGATATAGGCAAAGGTGATCTCCACCGCGGTCTTTGCGTCCGATACGACAGCGCCTTGGTCCTTCTTGGGTCGAAAGTCGGGGAACAATTTCGTCGGAGTTCTTTCGCTGACGCCACCGCCAAGGGGATGGTAGGCGGAGGCCAGCGCGAACAACACCGTGGACTTGCCGCAGCCGTTTGGCCCGGCCAACACGGTCACGGGAAAAGGAAGGAGCACCCGCAGGTCGGCGATGCCCCGAAGTCCTTTGATCTGAATCTCCTCGATGGAATTGACGCGACTGGGCTTCTGCCCGCGCAACTGGTCCCATATCTGCTCCAGATTCTTTCGCAAAGCATGCATGGATTGCCCTTTCGTTGATGGACTATTTCACACAATCAGCCCTCTTTCAACATTGCAGAAAGCGTCCAGGAAAGCCTGACCGGATCCATCCAAAACTTGGCTTCACATGCCGTTTTTTCACATGGACATGCGCTGGCTCATCCGGCTCGAAACTATAAAACCCAATTCGGCATCCTTTTTCGCGCAGAATCGTTGGCACGGTTTGACTATACGTCAAGGACGCATCACGTCAACGGCAAGAGGCAATAATCGCATGGAGTTTCGGGCCGCAATCGAGGCGTTGCGCGCCCTGAAGGAGAGATCACCCCGCTGAGCGCCGGAACAGCCGCCCGATCATCCGTCGGGAAACGGGTGTGTATTCCAATCACGCTGCATGCGCGCCAATAAAGTGAAGCGGAACGACTTGGCGCTCGATTTTTTGGACAAGGGGTTGCTATTCTTTGCGCCATACGCAAGGGATGAGATCATGGGACGGTGCCAGTTCCTGTTTCCGCCCAAAGGGTAGCAAACCATGTCACTTGTATGACTTCAGGAGCAAGATTCTGCATCGGGACATGCTTGCTTCTTTTGGTGATGGCTGCTTTGGCCAAGGGGGTGGATGAATCTCAGACAAATTGGCCGAAATTGGTGAGGAAAGTTCGGCCGGCAGTGATGTTGCTGGTGGCGCCAGACGAATCGGGCAACGAGAGGGCCCTGGGAACGGGGTTTATGGTTTCCAACGATGGGTATTTGATAACAACCTACGATGCCATGCTGAGGCGGCCCGGTTCGGTTGCCAAGGCTGCTGATGGGCGGCGCTTTCCCGTTCTCGGAATCATGGCTGCGGACGGGGAAAACGAGTTGGCGTTACTCAAGCTGCAGAGGGACGCATTTCCAATCCTGCCGCTGGCCGTGAACTCGAAGACGGAGTTGACGGACCCCGTGGCAGTGGTGGAGAGCCCACTGGGTTCGACGGGTGTCTTGTCGTCAGGAATCGTGATGACTATTCACACGGATCGTGTCGGGAACAAGTGGCTCGAAATCTCCGCGGCTTCGTCTGGGAAGTCGAACGGTGCGCCCGTGTTCAACACAATGGGTGAAGTGATTGGCGTTGTCACCATGAAAATACATAACAACGAGCCGCCGCGTTTCGTGATCCCGTCGCGCGCGGTGAGCAATCTCATGAGATTGGTTGGTCCGGCGACCATTCCACGGTGGTACGACTACCCCTCCTACGGCGGAATTTTGACACCGCTTTGGACAGGATGGCGCGAGGGCTTGCTGGAGACCCGGAATTGGGAGATGGATGAATGTGCACAAAAACTGGTGCAGCGGCTTCCAAATGACGCAGCAACCTACTTTGCGCTAGGATATGCCCATTACAACGCGCGGCGTTATAACGATTCTGTGACAGCCTTTCGCCAAGCCGTGACCATTGAACCCAAGTATGCAGCCGCGTGGGATGGCCTGGGCTTTGCGTATCGGAAACTGGGCAGGCATGCGGAGGCCAGGGATGCCTGCCAACAGGCAGTGAAGGCTGCCCCTGACTATCAGAGCGATAACTTTGATTTGCGCCTCGATTGGGACTGCCATGGGCGAAAGGTTGTTGACGCCGCCAACACCGCCATTGGCGGGTATTTTGTGATTGGCAGCCGCTGGCACGACGAACCCGACAACCACATCTTGGTCTATGAGAAAGCCGTGCGAATCACGAGCGACACAAGAACCAGGGCATTCGATTTTCGCATGCAAGACGGTGTCCGCGTCGCTGGGAGGATTGTCGATGATGGGAACCGGTCGAACCCGCTGATCCGTCTGCGACCAGAACATGCCCAATTGCTGGCGGAAGGCCAGGCGCAACTTCGGCATGAGTATGACAGCCAGATCTATCTCTTGATCGGCAAGCCTGACGAGTTCTTGCCGCCACCAAACCTGGAACATTTCCGTTTCAGGGGGATAACCGCCGTTCCCATGAAATCACGGGTGATTTACAATGCTTATTGGAGCGGAGACGCAGGTAACGTAATTGCCTGTATGGATACTGTCACCAAGGATGAGGTGTGGCGACGTGAGTTTCGTCGCCATGAGGAACTTGGGGATCACTGGGCCTTGGGATGGGATCGCCTTGTTTGGATGAATCCATCGCGGGTGGCAGTGATCTCGCAGGGCAGGATGGGGTCGAAGTATGGCGTGCTTGACCTCGCTGACAAGCATGTCATCCAGGGCGAAAACACATCATTCTTTGTGCACATCATTGGCGGGCGCATTGTCAAAGTGGGATTCAACACGGTCGCCCCCGCTCAACTTGTGACGTTGGCGCGCAGAACGATTGGCGTGACCGTGGGTTATGATTCCTCCTACCAAGCCATCCCGTATCCGAACGGAGATGTACCCATTCAGACCGGAGTCTGTTCGGACGTGATTGTGCGAGCGTTTCGCGGGCAGGGGATCGATCTGCAACAGGAATTGCAGGAAGACATGCGACGGAACTTCGCGAAGTACCCGCAAAATTGGGGGTTGAAACGACCGGACCCGAACATTGACCACCGGCGAGTGCCCAACTTGATGACGTTCTTCCAGCGGCGGGGTTGGCAGCAGTCGCGCTCATCCAAGGCGGGCGATTATCACGCGGGCGACATCGCGGCGTGGAATCTGGGCGGGGGCGTCACTCACATCGGGTTCATCTCGGACCGGTTGACGGCGGGCGGCGTGCCGCTGGTCATCCACAATATCGGCCGCGGCGTTCAAGAGGAGGACATTCTCTTTGCCTACACGATGATCGGTCACTACCGGATACGAGCAGAGCATTGAGGACAACATGGATTGCCACGAATTCCCAAACTCTCATGCAAAAGTTACCCTCGATCAAGAAGCTCAAGGACCTTTGTCTGAACACTTAAGATGGAATTTGGAAGGTGATCATGATCGATGATGCGTTGATAACCCGCTTCGCAGATTTCTTCAAAGATGTAGGGGAAGGCTGCCAAGCTGCAGCGGCGCAGCCGTTACGCGGCTTTACGCCCTCCCGCTCTGGAAATCGGGCGGGTCCCGCCAAGGCGGGACCGCCCTACACCAGATTTGGGTTTCTTGGGCGCCTATGTCCTGATCGAGGCGAAAAACAACGGCTTGTGAGATGATTCGTTTGCGGATAAGATGCGCGCCCCTGAATGCGAGTGTGCATCTTCATCGTGCTTCTCGGAGGCATCCCGCTGCAAGCGGCGGATCAGGCGCCGTTTCAGATTTCAGCGGAGCTTGGTTTCGCGAATCTCTTTCAGGCAGACCGGCTGCTGTTGTTCCAGGCGGACCTCAGCGCCGCTCAAGCGTCCATCGAGGGGCAACTGCGGATTTTCGCTCCGAACCATGCCGGCGGCATGACGATTTATGAACTGCCCGTCTCGCTCGCGCCCGGCTCGCGCAAACGCTGGCGCGCGCTGCTCCCTCCCATCACCGGCGATCACGTGCGGGTGCAGGTGACGGATCGTTCGGAAGGAGTCCTGACTGATCAGCAGTTCTTCGGATTCCCCGTCGCTGCCGAGTCGCGACTGCTCCTGACGGTGCAGGAAACAACAGCCAAGCGTTTCGTCTTTCCGCGCAAGACAGCGGAAAACGAGCGCGGCGGATGGCGCACCGCAAGCGTGACATCGGAGTTCTTACCGGAAAACCCCATGGCCTATGCGAGTGTATCGGCCATCCTTTGGCGATCGGATAAACCGCAGGCTCTCAACCCGGCACAAGCACAGGCGCTTCTCGAATGGGTGAAAGTCGGCGGGTTGCTCGTCATTGCAGGCGGACGAACCGTGCCGCCCAACCTGCCGTCTTCATTTCAGGCGGACGTGCGATGGGGGGAGATGACCTCGCTTCCGCTCAAACGGTTTGTCGAGGGGGCTTTGATCCCGCCCGTGCGTCCCTTGACCATGCTGGCGCCGGCGCAGACGGCGGGCTGGGAAAAAGGCGATGCGCCGGAATCGAGCGTCGGCATCCTGCCTTTGACAGGGGAACAAGTGGCGACCGAACTCGAGATCGGCGGGGCAAAAATCCCCGCGCTCGTCAACAAATTCGCCACGCGTCTCGACATCGGCGACGTGAAACTGATCACGGAACAAGCAGTCGAGGGAGGCGTCATCATGCAACTGGCGTTTGACCCGATGGACCTCGCGGCGGAGGGGTTCGCCCTCGATCATGGTTTTTGGGAACAACTGCTCCGGCTGCCCGATCCGCGTCGCTCGATCTGGGCCGCTCTTGGATGGCTGACGAGTCTGGCGCTTGACAACAACCATGCCGAACTGGCGCAAGCGGCGGATTATCGCGTGGCGTCGGTCGAGAGAATTGTGTGGATATTCGGGACTTTCTTCGGCCTGGCGTTTTGTTTGAACTTCTGGCTCTTCCGCAAATCGCGTCGTTACGAATGGGCATGGCTGATCCTCATTGTCGCCTCGGTCGGCCTTTTCTCCTACAATCGCGCTTACGGACGGGTCGGCGGATTTGGTCCGACGCGCCACATCGAGATCGCCCGATGTTACGGCGTGGCCGGTCAGAAAACGCTCGTCAGCTTCGCGCATGTGGGTTTGCTGTCGCCGCGGACACGAAATGAAACGGTTCGCGCAAAACAAACGCATCAGCTTCTTTTTGGCGCAGACCGCGACCAACGCGTGATTCGTCTTGTCCATGACAAGCAAATGTTTCCGGCGCAAATCAAAGCAGGCGCATTCGCCACCTGTTCGAGCGTTGCGATTGAGGAATTGCCCGGTGACGGGATCGCGGCGAAGTGGGAGAAGTCGAAGACGCAAATCAAGGTGACGTTGACCAACAAGACGGGGTTGTCCCTCGATAACCCGCGTTTTGCGGGGCAACCGGAAGGCAGCGCGGTTTCAGGCGGAGCGAATGACCTCACTCTTACAATCCCGAACGCGGCATTCGAGGACCTCATCAACCAGGCGCAATCGTCCACGAGCCAGGAGGCGCCGAATATGTATGGCGAACGATACGATTATTCTGCAAGGTTTGGCGGCGGGATTGTGGCGTTGCCGGCAGGCTGGCCGTCGCCCTACGGCGGCGGCGGAATTCCACAAGCGGCCATCGAGTTTCAATTCAGCTTGTCGCGCTCCGTTTCCCTTTCCACCGGCAGCGGAGCAACCGATGTGCGCGCCCGGCGGTTTGTGTCGCTGGCGATCCCCATTCCGGTTGAGATGAGCAGCGTGACGGTTTCCGCCCCGCAGCAATCTCCGCCGACTCCGCAAAGCGCCCCGTCGCCGTCGCAAGGGAGGCGCCGGCTTCGCGGCGGCAGCGCGATCATCAAGTGATTTCTTCAACGGCCGAATTCCGGAGGCAACATGATCAAAATCGAACGACTCTTCAAATTTTTCGGCGAACATCCCGCCATCGTTGATCTGAGCTTCGAGGTGCCCCAAGGGAAAATCTTCGGATTCATCGGCCCCAACGGCGCGGGCAAGACCTCCACCATGCGCATCCTGGCGACGCTCTCCAGGCCGTCGTCGGGCAATGCGTCTGTAGGCGGGTTTGACGTCCAAAGCGAGCAACGCGATGTGCGCCGGATCATGGGATACATGCCGGATCACTTCGGGATTTATCCGGGCATGCGCGTGGGCGAGTATCTGGATTTCTTTGGAGCGGCCTTTCGGATTCCGCTGGCCAAACGCCGCGGCATCATCAAGGACGTGCTGGCGCTCACCGATCTCGAACAGAAGCGGGACGATTTTGTGGATACGCTGTCCCAGGGCAACAAGCAGCGCGTCTGTCTGGCCAAGACGTTGATTCACGATCCCAAGGTGTTGATTCTGGACGAGCCGGCCAGCGGCCTGGACCCGCGCGCGCGGATCGAGTTGCGCGAGCTGCTGAAAACACTGCGAACCATGGGCAAGACGGTCCTGATCTCCTCGCACATTCTGAGCGACCTGGCGGATTTCAGCGATCTGATCGGGATCATCGAGCGCGGCAAACTGGTGGTCACGGGAGCGGTTCAGGAGGTGGCGAAAAAATATCGGCCGTACCGGCTGTTGGAATGGCGGTTTTTGGAGGGCGCAGAGACCGCCGAAGGCTGGCTCAAGAGCCAGCCGACGGTTCAGAAAACGGAACTGAACGATCATCGCTTGAGGCTGGAAGGGAATTTCAACGACGAAGACATCGCCCGGTTTCACGCGGAGATGGTGGGCAAAGGCGTGAAGATCATCGGCTGCCGCGAGATCGAAGCCAACCTGGAGGAGGTCTTCATGCGGGTGACCAGCGGCGGCGTGTCGTAATCTGCATCAGTCATTTCGCCGCAAGGGAGTTCATCCGGAAAAGTGACCTTATGAATTTGCGCCCGCCCATCCTGTTCGCATATCTTGGCAGAAGGAATGCTCGCTTCATCAGAAATCGTGTGTTTCTTGAAAATGGTTGACTAACCTGCATTTTTCACAAGGTGAAAAATGCACCTGGCCAATAGGCCAGGCAGCACTATTTGACACAAGAACTTGAGAGTTTTTGTCCTGTCACTAATACACATCTCCCT
>JACQHZ010000200.1 GCA_016198745.1 Verrucomicrobiota bacterium | reverse complement strand
GTGAACCTCTGAACCCCCCGTTTTCACGGGGGCAGGCTCTGAACCTGAGAAGTCACGTTTTAGCGAGGCGCAGCAGGCGCGGCGTCTCGGCGACGGCGTACAACGGCGCGTTGAGAATGCGTCCGTCGAGTTTCAGATTCAGCAGGGTGCTGCGTCCGAGCAAGGGAGGATGGAACTGATCGTCGAAGGACTTGAGGCTCTTGCTCTTGGGATTGAGACCGGCCTTTACCTCCAGCGGATAGACCGCGCCGCCGACTTCGCACAGGAAATCAACCTCCGCCTTGCCGCCGCGGCTGCGCCAGTAGTACAACGGGGGACCGCCCTGCGCGGCAAGTTGTTGGGCGACGTAGTTTTCCGCAAAGGCGCCCGCGTAACCCGCAAATAACGCCTCGGTTTTGGCCACGATCTCGGTGGGAGTCTCCGCCAGGGCGCCCAAGAGGCCGACGTCCAACGCATAAACCTTGAAGCACTTCGGATCGGCCTGCCCTTTCAGCGGAGGCCGGACCATCTCGACCGCAAAGGAACGGTGGATCAGCCCGGTTTTCTCCAGCCAGACGATCGCGTTCTCGTAATCCCTAGCCCGCGCGCTCGGTTGGATGGCGGAGAAAATGAACTTTTTGTTCTCGCGCGCAAGGTGACCGGGAATGGATTCCCAGATCAGGGAGAGTTTGGGAACGTCGTGGGTTGGCGCGTGCTTGGCAAAGTCCAGGGTGTAAGCGTCAATGATGTGGCGCTGAATGCGGCGTACGTCCTCGAATCCCTTGCCGTCACAATGGCATTGGACCGCTTCCGGCATGCCACCGACAAAATAGTACCGCCGCAGGAGGCTTATGAAGTCCTGATGAAATGCTTCCGCCAGTGGCGCCAAGTCCTGCTTCTGTTCGAGAAGTTGCCGATACCGGGATTCCCCAACGGCTTCCAGGAATTCGGCGAAACCCATGGGGTGGAGGTCAAGGAAATCCACCTTGCCGACCGGGAAGGACCGGGACCCCGACAACGCGATGCCGAGAAGCGATCCTGCCCCCGCAACGTGGTACTGACCGGCTTCCTCTTGGAAGTACTTGAGCGAACTGAGTGCGGCGGGCGAGGCTTGAATTTCGTCGAAGATGATCAGGTCAGACGCCGGCCGGATGTCCCTTTTCCCGTAGATGGATAACTCCGCGACTATTCGGTTCGGATTCAGGTCGCGACGGAAAAAACCGCCCAGGTCCGCGCTCTTCTCGAAGTTAAAGTAGTGAACCTGATCGTATTGGTTGCGGCCGAACTCCTTTAGAATGTAGGTCTTGCCCACCTGCCGGGCGCCTCTCACCAACAGAGGCTTCCGTCGCGGCGATTCCTTCCAAGCAATCAAATGCTGAAAGATATCCCGTTTCATGGTGGCCAGTGTGGGGTGCCGTGGGGATCATGTCGAGCGATTTTCAGATATTTTTTTGGCATAGGATCACATTTTAGGGACGAAAAAGGTGCGTAGATGTCAATATTCGCCAAAAACATCAAATGGCTTTCAGCCGTTTTTCGATTTCCACAATCGCATCGGCCATTTCGCGACGGGTCGCGTCCAGCATATCGGGTTTCAAATCGGAAATGTATTCATGCAGCCGGCCGCTGATCGCCTCGAAAGGAATGAAGAAGAGTTGCCGCGCGTTGCAAGAAGAGGCACAACCGACAAGGGCCACCCGGTACTTTGGAGTCATAGGAGTCGTTCCTCCAGGTGGAGCAAATGCGTCGCGTTGCGGTACAAAATTTTTTCGAGCACCGACTGGGCCAATCCACTTTCCCAAACATTGTCGAGAAACTCGGCCAGGATTTTCCAATTGGCGAAACCGAAGTCGGAGCCAAACGTCACCTTGTCCTCGCCCGCCATTTTCACGAGGTATGGCAGGTCGCCCGCTTTCGGTCCGCAGAAGCAGACGTGCAGGTTCGGCAAATCGCGCAGGAGTTGGCCGGCGGCATGCACGTAGTCTGCCAGTCCGCCGTGACCCAACACAATCGTCGCCTCCGGTACCCAGCGCGCCAGCGCTGCGATTTGAAACGTAGTCGAGTACGGTGGAGTTCCATCGTGGAATCGCGTCACCCCACATCATGGATGTATCGAGATATAAATTGGCGACTTCGTCCATCACGCCCGGCAACTCGAACCACATGTCCGTAAACCCGCCGAAGCCCGCGATGAAGTTCAACCCCGGATATCTGCGAGCGACCTCACCCACGGCCAGGATATCGGACTGGATGTACGAGCCGGTGTGAAACATCACGGGCCAGTTCGCTCCCTGGGCGAAGTCTAAGAGCAAACGCACGTGGTCGTCTGTCGGCATGAACCCCTGCCGTGACGGATGGAGAAACAGTCCGACCGCACGGAGATCACGGCAGCGATTCAGTTCGTCCAGCGCCTTCGGTCCATACCACGGATTTGCAGACACCAAGCCACGGATCCGCTGATGCGTTTTGAGCACGCGATTGTTGCCTTCGTTGTTGTACACCGCCAGCTCGGCGCCCATCAGTCGGGCAATGGCCGTCTCAACGCCGTGCGCATCCATGCGTTGAAGCAATTCGTCCGCGGTGAGCCTGAGGTGGTACTCTTCACCGAGCAACGCGTGAGCGTCAATGATGGGGAAATCAATTTTCATTCAATCGGTTCCACTCCGAAGCCAGGGCCCGTTGGCACATGCACGCGACCGTTCTTTAGCTTCCTTGGTTGTTTGATCGAACTTTATTCGTAGAATAGTGCGGCTTGAAAATCCCAGATGGCGGTATCCACGGCGGCCTTGGCGGAATGGATTCCCGTGCGTCGCTCTGTCCATGATTGCCAACGCCTCGCGCGGGTGCCCGAACGTGTGCCCGACCAACCGCGGCACGAACAGGTTCTCAATTAGCCACTGCGCAGTCTCCGCCGTCTCGCCGCTCCAGAGCGCGGTCGTCGCCGCTTCGCCGTAACCTCGTTGTCCGCTCGCGCCGGGCACGATGACCGTTAGAAACCGCGAGCGGTCATGCGTCCCCGCAGGCGAGACCACGATCCGCGATTTCCGCAGCGGATGATCGTCGATGCGCGCATCGATACGTTGAATGCGGAAGTTTGTCATGTCAGCTCGATGAAACGATATTCGTCGGCATGGAGCGACCGGATTACACCGCTTTGTTCGTCGCAACGCCAGCGGATGTTTTGTTTGGGGCGACCGCTGACATTCGCCACCAGCACAACGCGGCGATCGTTTCCGCGGTAGCACGCGCGGCCAATGCCGCCCTTTACGGAATTCTCGAATCGCAGTCCGTCCAGTTTCAGTGATTTCAGTTTGCGAAACGCGGCGTAGATGCCGCGCGGATCGCGCAGGCATTCCCAGAAATCCTTGTAACCCCAGCGCGTTTCCCACATGGCGTAGCTGTACGGGACAGTTCCGAGGAGCAGCGCCTTCGCGATCCCGTCATGGAGTCCAAGCCGTTTCGGCAGTGGCGGGGGAATCTTGTACCAGATCGAGCGCGGCACAATGGAAACGCCACACGCCGAGAACGCCCGAACGTAACGCGAGATCGATGTCAAGTCGTACCGGAAGTTCTTCATCAACGGAATCCCTTCCAGGGTGACGATCATGTCGGCGAAATTGTTGGAGGTTGCCTGGAAGAGGAACTCGCCGTTGTGAATCACCATCAGGCGGTCCGTCCCCAGCCACCGGCGAACGCAACCGACCACTTCCCACATCCCGTCCAGCCCGCCGTGCTGGGCCGGGCCGTGGTCAGTGTTGAAGCAGGGCCACTTCCAAACGTTGTCCAAATACAGCCCATCGAAATCGTGCTTTGCCAGCAACGTTTTGACGTGCCGGATGTAATACTCGCGCCATGCCGCGGCGTCCGGGCACATCAACGCCCCGTAACAACCGCCGGGTGACTTACCGGCTGGCTGGTAGATAACTTGGGCATTCGGAAACGGCGCGAGTCGCCACTCGTGCGCGTGTCGGTGGAAGATCGGCACTTCCGGGTGCAGATACGTCGGGCAGGTGTAAGGAATGATCTGCATCCCGAACCGATGCGCTGAACGAATCAGCCGGTCCAAATCGCGCATGTCACGCGGGTCGTGGTAACAGGGATAGTCTCCCACCCTCCAGTAGCGGTCCGTTCCGCCCACCCAACTCGCGCCTTCCATGATCACTATCAACTCGACACCGGTCTTCGCCCATGCACGCAACAGATGATCCGCCGGGAACGGTGGATTGCCGACCATCACCGTCCGCAGCGGTGGCGGTCGAACTGCCGTCAGGTTCACCAGCGTGATGAACGTGGCAAAGACAGGTTGGCGGAGCAACTCACCTGTCCGCGCCTCATATTGGAGTGACGTTCCTGCAGGATCCCGCGCCATGCGGCATTCACCCCAAGCCGCCAGGTTGCCGGTAGGTGAAACCGAGATTCCCTCGCCGCCCAATCGGAACAAATTCATCCAACCGGCGGTTCGTGGGTCTCGGAAGAAAGCACCTTGCTTGGCAGGAACAGTCCCATCCACCTGATCGTAATGCGGGCCGAGAAGAGATTGGAGGCGACCGGGTTTTGTCGCGGGATCATGCGCCGCGCCCCAATGCGTGAAACGGTCGTCGAAGCGCGTGACCAACGGCGTCACCCTGCCTGCGGCGATGTTCAACCGCACCTCGCGCCGAATCCAGTACGGCGTGTAACGGTACACGGCGCGCGCGAGTCGGTTGGTGAAGCGCAACTCGAAACCATCCGCCAGCCGCTTCACCTGAACGGCGGAGCGGGATTCGTCTGCGTCGGCCCGTCCATCCACGCGGGTCGCGATCGGCGCGCGCAAGATGTTGCCCGTCGTGCCGCGCACGAACCGGATATCCACGGGCGCACCCCCGTGGTCGAGGTCGTGCGTAACCGACCAGAATGGATTGCGCACGATCAGCCGGCGGCCGTGGCGCTCCAGTGTCAGTGATTTCGGATCAACGTAGGGCATGGGACATCGTCTCGTAGCGCAGGGTTCCAAACCGGTCGTATCGCCGACTTCCAAGTCGGCTGGGCGTGGCCATGCCCTGCGGGCTGGGAAACCCGCGATACGGCAGCCTGGAAGTCGGCGCTACTTTCACTCCAGCACCACCATCCGAAAGTCGTGCTTCTTCAGCGCGAACGTCACCTTGCCGTCCGTAACCGGCAACGCCTCGCCGGTCTCCGCGTCTTTGGCCGCGAAGCCCGATTTCAGGCCGAGCGATTTCGCGTCCAGCGTCAGCGTCAGATTTCCGCCGTTGGCGTAATCGCACGCAACAATCATCGCGCTGCCCGGTTTGCTCATGACGAGCGTAGCCACGTCCGCGCCTTCGACGCGCACGGGGTTGTTGGGTTGCCAGTAGTTGAAGACGCGGACGTCGGGCTTCCCGTATCCGAATTGGAGGAGAAGCCGGAAACAGCTCCGGTAGAGATCGGAGTTCATGATGGACTTGATCTCGTGCGTCAACATCACCCCCGCTGCGGTGCGCCGGGCCCAGGCGTTTTTCTTTTCGTCCGGACCTTGAACCAGCTCCAACGCGAACGGGACGCTGCCGTGCTGGAGACCGATGCTCTCTGCGCGGAGATAATCCCGGCTGAATCGATCCTGGAAATCGGAGTCGCCCTGGCGGTCTTCCATCGTAAGGTGCGAGTGCGAGAAGGCCATGATCGGCGCAATGCCGGTGTTGGTGCTGTGCACCATATTCATCGGCCGCTTTTTCATTTCGTGATCGAGAATGGCGGTGCGGCGGATCAATTCGCGCATGTTCCAAAGTCCAACCGACGGCTGGATCGTCCCCGGCGACAACTCATACGCGTCGGTGCCCACGGTGTCGAAACAGGCCTTGAGGTAGATATTGTCCCAGTAGATGTCCTCCACGAACGTTTCCAGCATCTTGTGATAGTACCACATGGCGTAATCGCGGAAACTTTCGACTGGATTGCAGCCGTAGGTCGAGCCGCCGCCGTAGGTGGCCTTGCGCGAAAGGAACGCATCCACGTGCCACTCGTCGAGGAAGGTCTGCCCCTCGCGCGTGTCGTGGCGCAAGGCGCGCGGGTTGGTATAGACGATGATATTGCGCGGTTGACTCGCGCATGCGCGGAAACCGCATTCGAGGTTTCCTTCAAAGCTCGACCGATCCGCTCCGTCGGGTAATCTCGTGTCGGCCATCCATTTCTTCAGCCACTCGCGATCCACGTTTCCGGTGCGGCGCGCCTCGGCGAATTTGTCATAGACGGTGAAATCTTCGTCGCGCGGATAGATGTCGTCATAGCCGGTCAACGCACCCCATTGGTAACCGCAACCGAGGAACGCCGTGCCGCGTGTGGATGCGGCGCGGATTTCCGGATGATGGTCGAGGTTCACGTTCCAGCTTCGCCAGCCCGGCGGCATCGGCTTGGTGGGCGTCGCCTGAAATCCGATAACGATGCGGCGCGACTGATTCTTTCCGGAGGGCGCAAGTGGCAGGGAGGAAGGGAGACGGGGTGTTGCTCCGTCAGCGCCTTTCTCCGTGCGGGGCGACGACGGCGCGTCGCCCTCCGGGTCCCGAGCGATCAGATTTAGTCGCAACTCCAAGGTCTCGCCGTTGCGCACGAGTTCCTGGCAGGGGACTTTGGGATCGCGCGCCCATCCGCGGTCATTTTCGCCGAAAACCGCGAGACCGCGTTCTTCCGCTCCCAGCCAGATATACGGGACATACGAACCAATAATCGAGTTGCGCGCGGCCTTGGCGCCGTCCCATACGCGGCCCTGGCCGGCGGGAGTCGCGCCGGCGTAGTTGAAGCGGAGGCCGTCCGTGCAGGCGTGGAACAGCGGCATGGCCTTATCGTCCAACGGGATGACGAGCGTCATCGAATCAATCGTCTCCTTCGACGGCTGGATTTCAAGCGTCCACTTCATCATGCCGTCATAGTCCCATTCGCTACGCGTTGTGCCGGCAAACTTGTCGGCAGTCAAACGTGATTCGGCAACGACGCGAGTCGGATTCTTTTCGACAAAACGCAGCTTGCTGCCGGCAGCTCTTGCCGCGTTGACTTCGAGCCACATGGGCGCTTTCAGCAGCGGCCTGCCAACGCTTTCGACTTGATCCCACAGACCGAGGTTGTTGAGCGTATGCCTGCGTGATACGGTGCTCACCTGCTGCCCCTTCACACCGATCGGTTCGAACGGTTCAACGATCACGTCTGATTTGCCCAGCTTGTTATGCTCCCACGGCATCACGTGACGGACAAAATCGGTGACCATTGGTCGGACTTTGACTCCGTCCGGTTCAACGACAAACTCGTAGCTGCCTTCCTTGAGCGGCGGAATCTTCCACTCCATCTCGCTGAGGAATTTCTGCAGCGCGGGCATTTGTGCGGTCGTGAGCGGCTTCATGTCGCCTTTCGCACGGACACTCAGCTTCACGCCGATCACCTTTTCTCTTTCTTTCAAGCCGTTGACGTTGATAACAGCCTTGATCGTGTCGTGATACGGATAATAGGCAAAGCCGACGGCCGCTTTTTTCGCGGCTTCTTCGTCAAAAACCCAAAGCGGGTCGGGCCGTTCCAGCTTCCATCGGAAATCGCGCAGGTAATAGACCGTTGCGCCGTCGGATGATGTAATCTGAATCAAGCCGTAGAGATCATCATGTGGCAAAGTCGCGGCCGGCACGTCCAGCACGGTGACTTCGCCAGGTGGGATCTTCACCGTTCGATTCTCGATGGTGGCCGCGCTGTCCTTGGGAACGCACTTGACCGTCGCCTGCACCTCCAGCGGCTTGGCGTTTGGATTGCGAATGGCAACGCGAGCCCGGAACATGAGTTTGTCGGGATCGTGCAATTGAAGAACCTCCACGATAGGCGCGTGCGCGTCCCAAGACACAACGGGAAGCGTGTCAGGATTCAAATAAGCGCCGCCCAGCGGCGACCACTCGGTCTGTGGCGGACCGGCAGCGTGCTGCTGCCAGTTGCGGACCACGCGGATGCCGAACGGCTTTGCGAGGTCGGCCTCGGTTACGTTCATGTCTTTCAAGGGGAGCGCTGCCTCGAAATGCCAGCGATTTCCGACAACCTTGCTCGCCGTTCGCCAATGCCCCCGCCAAGCTTCACCACCGCCGCTGAGCGTGTAGGCGGTGTCATTGATCGCGCCGAGTGCGTTGAGGTTGGCGTGGTAAAGACGGCGTCGGCCGCTGGTATCCGCGCGCAACGGGTCGAGCACCAGCTCAATTGAATCATCGGACCACGTCCGCGCGTCCCCGTCCTCGGGGAGCGGCGGTACGCGGGAGAGAATCTTGCCGTCGGGCGGCGTCTCGCTGACCACTGCGACGAACAGTTCCTTGCCGTCGCAACCGACCCAAAAGCTTGCTTCCTGCGGGGACAATTGACCATCGGCGCCGGCGAATCGTTCCATGCGCGCCGCGCCGGACCATTCATCATCGTGAACGACGCCATCAATGGTGGGCGGCGTTTTCATCAGATGAAGGCGCGCCTGTGGAATGTGAAGCTGCTCAACGCCGTGTAAATTGGAGTGAGAGAATAGCACTTCTTGGAGCTTGAAGTTGTCGAACCAGAACGATTGTCCGGGCGCATCCATCGTCCCGGCGCCAAACTCCGCCTTGCCCGCGCGTTCGACCTTGAACGTTACCGCGAAAGTCTGCCAACCGTTGCCCGGAGGCGCTTCATAGGAAAAAAGATTGTAATTGTCGGGTTCAGGGATCGGCAGGATCAGGATGGACAAAAGTTTTCCTTTCTCGGGATCCCCTTTATAATCGAAACTATAACGATAAGTCTTTCCCGCTTCCAGTTCCGTCACTTTGGTGACAAACACATGGGGATAGATGTTGATGTCCTTTTTGTCCGCCAAAGAACTGTCCACGGTCAACTTGCAGGAGGATTTTCCGTCGTTCGTTGTGCTCGAATCAAGCTGGATGCGATGACAAACGGGAAGCTTTCTCATGTTTTCCTCCGACCACCCGTCCAGGCCGCTTTCAAAACTCGGATTGTCGATCAAATTTTCGCCCAATTTCTTCGGCGCATCCGCGCTCTTTCCCGTGGTGATTTGGAAGAGTGCAATTGTAAAAATAAAGACCGATGGAATGCGGAAGGCCATTGTGTTTTCTCTTTGCTGCCTGGGCGGAACAGGCATTTCAGGAGCCCTGCAATTTCGCGCGGAACGATATGTGTCTCAAGGTGGAATGACGAGCGCTTGTCCCGTGCGGTTAAATTCCACCCTTCCATCGCCCCAACCAACGTTGCCGCCGTTTCGATGAACGGCAGCGACGATGGAAGAAGCATCGCTCGCAAAGGCATAAAAGCCACCAAAACCGTCGTTGCGTTCGATGTACCAAGGTTTGTTGCCCGCAGTGCTGAGCTTCGCCCAGAAATCATAAGCTCCGCCCCATAACCCCCCGGACCCCGGCCAGCCCAAGCATTCAAGGATCTCCGCGTATGTAGCGGTGTGATAACTGCCGCCGAATGACGCGGTGACCTTCGTCTTCCACGGGTCCGAGGGACAATACAACAAGGGGGGAACCCTCTCGGCTCCTGTAGCGTCCTGATACTGCGTAGCGACGCCGTAAGGCGCACCAGGCCAATTCATGTAGTAGGCATTTCTATCGAGTAAACGGTTGTACGCCATCTGACACGACCACATATAAAAAATGCTTCCGCCATATTGAGCCGCGGGAATGAGTGTGTCGTCGTTGTCGTTCGCATACAGGTGCTGAATCGTCACGAGTTGCCGAAGATTGTTCACGCATTGAGCGCGCCTGGCAGACTCTCTTGCATTTTTCAAAGCAGGCAGAAGCATCGCGGCCAGAATGGAGATGATTGCCACTACAACGAGGAGCTCGATCATGGTAAAACCTCTCCGCCATCTCAGCGCTCTACCTGCGATTGTCTGTTTGCTCATCGAAAGTCGGAGGGTGAGATTTGTTTTGCCTTTGCGTTTTACCTCCTCCTCTGAATTACACCCAACTTACCCAAGCGATCGTCAAGCCTCAATCACACTCAGCTTGAAAATCTGCTGTTTCAACTTGAAAAATTGCGGCTAAAACCCCACCACCCGGCAAAACCTTTTGCTTGCGCGGCGTATCAGGACTGCCACACTTTCCTGTCACGCCGCGTCAAGGGACTGGCCTACAACCACGTTGAACCATGCCCCAATCGAATATCGCCTACGCGGATTACACGTTGGCCTCGCCATCGAACATCGCTCGGAGAATGCTCTGGCACGTGCTGGGCATCGGACGCTCGTGTTATCGTGGAGCAGTCCGTTGGGAATCGCTGAACAGACCCGGAGCGGTGCTGCTTTGGGTCGAATCCGGCGCAGGAACGCTGGAAATCGGATCGGACAGCTTTGCACTTGAACGCGGCCCCAGATTCTGTCTGTTCAACCTGACAAAGTCTCGCGTCTTTACGCCTATCAGCGGTTCGACACTCGCCATCCAGACGATCCGGTTTAGCGGGCCCGCTTTGGAGATCTGGATTGAGGAACTTGGCGTGCAGAGGAACCCGGAGTTCCGGTTGAGCAGCAAGTCCGTCGCAGCGATTCATACCACGCACCCGAAATTGTGGCGCTGGGTGAAAGAGAAGCCCGCGCACTGGGAATGGCGTGTGCACCTCGGTTTGACCCATCTGCTTCAGAAATTCATGCTCGCCCGAAATCTTTTCACCCCGGATCAGGCACGCCTGCCTGACGTGATCACCCGCGTCCTCAACGCGATCGCCACCGATCCATTTCGCAACTGGCGGGCGAACGAACTGGCCGTGCTGGCGGGTTCGAATTATTCCTCGTTCCGAGCGCTGTTTCGCGAGCAAATGCACAAGACGATTCACGAACACCTGCAAAGACACCGCGCGGATTTGGCGCAGGCGCTCTTGTCGAATCCGCAGTTGCAGATCAAAGAGATCGCCCGACGACTGCACTTTAACAACATCGACTACTTCAGCCTTTTCTTCCGCCAGCAGACGGGCATGAGCCCCACTGAATTTCGCAGGCATTTGGGAGGACCGACTCCGTCCCGTTTGTAGAATCGGCGGGGACTCAATTTCCGAAGCCGCGTTCATTGCAAAGAAACGGAAAACAAATCCGCGTTCCTCAGCTGGAACCGCAGCGTGACTGGTGATCCCGACGGGTGACCGAGGTCCTTCTCTCCCCGCCAGGAGATGATGCCATCCAGGTGATCACCGGAAAGCATGTCGCAATCCTCGAAAGTCCGCCCCTCCAGCGGTTCACCCTTTTCCCCAAGCGCCTCCACTCGAACAAAACCCGTTTTCGTGGTGCGGAAGTTGAGGTGGACACTGCGTCCTTTGAACAGCAGCGGCCATAGCGCGAACGAACCTTCGAGCGGGCAGCGCAGCGCAACCAACCGCCCCTTTGGCCACCATGCCCATGCCAGGCCGCCGAGCGGCGGGCGCCGCGGATACTTGTGCGGGACCGGCGTGCCCCCATAAAGAATGCCGATGCGATCCTTCCCCCATTTAACCAAGCCTTTGCCGGGCGCAACCACGCCCGCGTCCCAGTCGTTCGGTTCGCCCGGCTTGCAGACCGCGCCGCCTGCCTGCGCCGCCTGCCCGTCGCTTGGCAGGCGGGCCGCGGCAGGCGGGCCGGGGACAAAGCCCCAGCGGAGGTTGTCGGGGCTGATGGCGAGATGAAACTCGAAGTGGTCGGTCGGCAGACTCCAGCGCATCGGAAAAATGACGTGATAATCCGGCGCGCCCGGCATCACGGTTTTGCCGTTGCAATACCAGGTGTCATACGGCGCCTGGCTCGCGTCGGGCCAGAACACCTCTTCCGGCAACGGAAAACTTCGGAAATCGTCGCTCATCGCGCGGCCGATCGAGCGATGATGGAAGAACCAGGTGCGCACGTATGCGACGTATTTCTTCAGCATGGGGTCGTATTCGCAGATGTTGTGGGTGTCGCTGTTCATCACGAGCAACGGTTCGGGCAGCGCCTTCCAGCGGATGCCGTCAGGCGAGGTTGCGCCGAACAACGCATACGCGAAGCCGTGATGCTTCAAGGTAAGCGCCGTGTGTGGATCAACCGCATCCGGCCGCTTGCGACGATACGCCTCGACCATTTTCGTCTCCGCCTTTCCGAGATGAAACGCTTTGTAACGTTCGCTCTCCGGCGCGGAAGGATCCACAAACACGCTGCCGCCGTGGAAACCGGTTTCGGGCGTGTGCGTCGCGCCATAGACGACATTGTCGTTGCGTTTGCCGTGAAACTTTTCCCGTCCCGCGGGCGGCGGTTTCCAGTGGAGGCCGTCGTCCGATTCCAGGTAGCGCAGGGCATTGAACATGCCGATGCGCTTTGGGTTGGCAAAATCCTTCTTCAGCCACGATTCGTACCAGAGCCGATGGACGCCGTCCTCCTTGACCTGCGACCCGCCGAACAACGCCACGTCGCCCGTTGTTTTTGCGTGGAGCACGCACTCGCTTTTGTGCGCGGGTTCCGCTTCAACCGGATTCCGAGTGGCATGTCGCGGTATTCGTAGTGCATGGCCGGCACCGGCCCCGGCGCCATCATCGGCACGCCTTCGCCCTTCGGCCCGAGCCAGGCGTAGCCGCCCGTGTTCACGTAGCGCCAGTCGTGGAAATAGACGATGTTCGACGGGAGTTGGTAGGGAGGTTGGATGTTGAAGAATGGGGATTTCATGGCAAATGGTTCATGGATTCAGGGTTCAGGGTTCAGAGTTCAGAGTTCAGAACGGCTTGCTTGTCCTTGGATTTAGGGATGAAAGAGGTGCATCTGCGTCGATAATTCCCAGCAACCGCCGAACTCGTTCCACTGCTAATGAGTTTTTCATGATTTCAATTCCACAAGGAAACGGAGCGAATCACTCCATGATCACCATCCGAAAATCATGCTTTTTCAACGGGAAAGTTACTTGGCCGCCGGTGATGGACAGCTTCTCCCCGCTCTCCGCATCCTTGGCCGCGAAGCCGGATTTCAGCCCGAGCATTTTCATGTCAACGTTCAGGGTCAGATTGCCGCCGTTGCCGTAGTCGCAGACGACGGCCATGGCGCTGCCCGGTTTGCTCACGACCAGCGTGGCCGCATCCGCGCCTTCGACGCGCACGGGCTGTTCGAGCTGCCAGTAGTTGAAGACGCGCACATCGGGTTGGCCGTAGCCGAACTCCAGCAGCCGCAGGAAGCAGGGCCGGTAGACGTCGGGGATGATGACCGGCTTGACCTCATGCGTCAGCAGCACCCCTGTTGCGGTGCGCCCAACCCATTCATTTTTCTTCTCGTCCGGACCATGGATCAGAACCAACGCGAAGGGGACGCTGCCATGTTGTCGGCCGATGCTTTCGGCGCGGATGTAATCGCGGCTGAACCGGTCCTGAAAGTCGGAGTCGCCCTTGCGATCTTCCCAGGTGACATGCGAATGGGAGAAGGCCATGATCGGCGCGATGGCGGTGTTGGTGGTATGCACCATGTTCATCGCGCGCTTTTTTATCTCGTGCTGAAGCACAGCCGCGCGGCGGATGAGCGCGCGCATATTGAAAGGTCCCGCCGCGGGCTGGATGACGCCGGGCGACAACTCGTAGGCGTCGGTTCCGACCGTGTCGAAACTCGCCTTAAGATACGTGTTGTCCCAGTTGATGTCGTCCGCAAATATCTCCAGCATTTTCCGGTAGTACCACGTGGAGAAATCGCAGAAGCTTTCGACAGGGTTGCAACCGTAGGAAAGCGCCGCGCCGTACTGGGCCTTGCGCGTGATGAACGCATCCAGGGACCATTCGTCCAGAAAGGTTCGGCCCTCGGGGGTGTCCTGCCGCAGGGCGCGCGGGTTGGTGTACACGAGAATGCGCGCCGGCCGGCCTTCGCAGGTGCGAAAGCCATAATCGAGATTCTTCTCGAAACTCGCCCGCTCGGACTCATTGGGCAACTTCGTGTCGGCCATCCATTTCTTCAGCCACTCGCGATCGATGACGCCCGTCCGCCGCGTCTCGGCGAGTTTGTCATAGACGGTGAAGTCCTCATCGCGCGGGTAGATCTCGTCGTAAGCCGTGAGCGCGCCCCATTGCCAACAGTTCCCCAGGAACTGGGCGTTGCGCGTCCGGTCGGGATGCCAGTACAGGTTCACGCCCCGAACCCGCCAGTCCGATGGCATCGGCTTGGTCGGCGTGGCCTGGAAACCGATCCCGATGCGGCGCTTTCCTTCGATCCTCATGGGTCCGGCAATCAAGTTCAGCCGTAACTCGAGCGTGTCGCCGTTGCGCACGAGTTCCTGGCAGGGGACTTTGGGATCGCGCGCCCATCCGCGGTCATTTTCGCCGAAAACCGCGAGACCGCGTTCTTCTGCGCCAAGCCAGATATACGGGACATACGAACCAATAATCGAGTTGCGCGCGGCCTTGCTGCCGTCCCATACGCGGCCCTGGCCGGCGGGAGTTGCGCCGGCGAAGTTGAAGCGGAGTCCATCCGTACAGGCGTGAAACAGGGGCATGGCCTTATCGTCCAACGGGATGACGAGCGTCATCGAATCAACCCGCTCCTTCGACGGCTGGATTTCAAGTGTCCACTTCATCATTCCGTCGTAGTCCCAGTCGGCGCCGGCCGCGCCGGTAAAATCGCCGGCCGTCCAATGCGATTCGGTGACGACGCGTGTCGGTTTTTCCTGAACGAACGCAAGTTGTTTGCCTTCTGCAATCAGCGTTTTGCCGCCCGCTTTCACTTCAAGGCGCATGGGCGCTTTTAGCAGCGGTTGGTTGAGGCTCTCGATTTGATCCCAAAGGCCAAGATTGTTGAGTGTATGCGCGCGAAGAACCGTGCTTACCTTCCGTCCAGCGATGCGAATCGGCTCAAACGGTTCGACGAGCGCGTCCGATTTGCCCAGCGGGTTGTGCTCCCACGGCATGACGTGTCGCACGAAGCCTACGACCACCGGCTCGGCATTGACGCCGTCCAATTCCACGATGAACTCATAGGCGCCTTCGGGCAGTGGAGGGATTTTCCACTCCAGTTGGCTGGTGAACTTCTCAAACGCCGGCATCTGGGTTGTGGCAATGAGAACGGGACGGGCGCCCGCCTGCGGCTGCGCGGGCAGGCTTG
>JACQHZ010000195.1 GCA_016198745.1 Verrucomicrobiota bacterium | reverse complement strand
TTCCCGCTTTCGCGGGAATGACCTGAGTAGTTACAATTTTTCACTGAACCCCATGGAACCGCACCCACCAACCGGCGCCGCCCTTTCACGGCCGATCCTGGCATTGCTGCTGGTCGGTTTTATCTTCAACGCAGGTTCCGGCGTCGGCCTCTGGCTGTGGCCAACTCACGGATGGCGCGTCTTTCACGGATGGACCATTCCGCCTTTTCTCATCACGCTCGGCGTGATCTGGCGGATTCACGTTGTCCGCGGTTGGAATCTGAAAAAGAATGCGGTGTCGGGCGCATTGGTCCTGGCGTTGTTCCTGGCGTTGACGGCAACGGGCTGGCTCATTTATTACGCCGGCTCGGACGGGTTGCAGGAAATGGCAGGTTCATGGCACGCTGGTTTGGGATTGAGCGCTGGTTTCCTGCTCCTGGCGCATTCCCTCCTGGGTTTGAAAAGCCGTGACCCCGATGAATGGTAAATCGCACATTGCTCATTTCTTCGGGATCACCCGGTCGCCCCATTTCTCTTTGGCAAGGGCCGCGGCTTCGCTGTACGGATGTTTGGTCAGGAGTTTCTTGACCGCCGCTTCGGATTCCTCGCGTTGATTTTGTTCGTTGCAAAGCTCGGCCAGTTGAAAGAGCAACAGGCTTTCGGCGGTGTCGCTGGAAGGAACATTCAACAGCCGTCGGCACAAGGCAAGCGCCCTCGCGGCCTCCTGCCGTGCGCGGTGCAATTTGACCCTCAGCAGGCCGTTATCCGGCGACATGCGCTCCATGGGCGCTTCCCATTCGATCTCCTGCAAAAGCCGCTCCGCCTCGTCGTATTCTTTTTGATCGAGGAAATACCGCGCCATATCGAGCCTGGCCATTCTCCGGATCATCGCCTTGGTGTCCTCTCTTTTGGGCGGGTCGGTGATGGTCAGGTAGATTTTCTTCGCAGTTTCGACGTCGCCGAGGGCCAGATGCGCGTCCCCCTCGAAGATTGTTTTCCATCGCTGCTCGTCCTTGCCGAGCTGAGCTGCGGCAATCTGCTCCAGCATGCGAAGCCCGTCGCGCGGCTGATCTTTGCACTGAATGAACAATGCGGCCAGCAGTAGCCTGGCTTTCTCGCGCGTCTCGGCGAGCCTTTTGGAGTCGGACGCATCCAGGTTTGCTGCAGCAGGCTTCCATGCGACGATCGCGGACAACAACCGTTCGCTCAATTCATAGGAACGATGCGGATGCGTCCCCATTTCCAGACCGAGACCAAGCAACAGATCAAGTTCTTGCGGCTTGAAGTCCCCGGAACGCGCGAGCGCAAGCGGCGCAACGCGCGCAAGCAATTCATGGTCGCGATAATTCGTTGCCAGGCGTGTCAGGCTGATGAGATCGTCAAGGGGCAACAACGCCAGGTCCCGGGTCAGGAGATTCGCCTTTTGCTTCTCAAAAATATCCGGCAGAAAATCCTCTCGTTGCAGCCAGTTTGGACGCGCTCGCGCCTTTTGATCGAGAGCGGCAACAACCCTGCCGTTGGCGACGAGATTGAGTCTTACAGTTCGCAAGCCGCACCGCGGAAAAACATTTGTGATTTTTTGTCCTTGGCCCGTCGAACTGTCGTCAAAAATCCATTGAAATGAAGTGTTGCCATGCGTCTTTCGCGCGCGAAATTCCATGGTCACCAGTCCCTCATCGGGCCGGTCTCGCGAGATGATGCTGTGCTGCAGGACATTCCACTCGAAACAGGGTTTGAGGGGGAGATGCGCCGTCGGCGCGTTGGTCGCGCCCGACAGAGAATTCGTCTGGACGCCGACGGGCGCGCCGTCCATTCCGGCGACCCAATAATGAGCGACAGGAACAAATGCCTCAACCGGCATGATGTTCATGAGCGCGTTGGTCCCCGGTTGCCAGGCCGTCACGCAGACCAGGGGCTGGTTGGCTTTCGCCGAGCCATAGGCATTGTAATACTCCAGAAAATGCCGCCCGGCCTTGAGATCGATTGTGCCGCGAAATTGACCGAATCTTCCCTTGTGCAGCGGATGCGTCCCCGGCCACTGGGCGACGAGGCGGCCGTCAACGGCCAGAAACGAGGCGTCGGTGGAGATCGTTGCAAAAACGTAGGCATCGGGCTTTGGAACCTCGAACCAACCTTTGTAACAGGAAAAGATGTTCTCCGTTGGTCCGTGCCGATGCAGTCCATCAAAAATCCTGGGCGCCAGGCTTCGTCCATAAACCGGACCGGCACGCGACCATGCCTTGAGACACTGATCCCATGATTCAACCGGAACGCCGTCATGGCGACGAGTTTCCAGAATCAAACCAGCTTCGGGTTGCCACGGCGGCGAATTGGTGTCCGCTCCAACAACCGGTTGCCCGCCAGACGGCGCCCCCGGATAAGCATAATACGCCTTCTCCGCGCCTGAAGAATCAAACAGTACCTGGGCCGGCTCGCCCTCCGCCGTCCACAGGACCTGGGACGGGACCGGAGTTCCGCTCTCGGAAAAAATCGGGATGCGAGCCGCATCGGCAGCGATGTCCGTCGTCCACAAGCGAAAAACTCCCACCGGCGACGCATAGGTTTCGCCCTCCCCCCGTTGAATCCTGAACCGGCACGGCGCGTCGGGCGAATGCCATTCCACAGCGCGACTTCCGCCTGCAAACCACAGCAGGCCAATCACGCAACAGACTCTATTGGTTGTTGTCGGCATTCCAATCCCAGAAACGGGAATTGTTGACGCCCTCCTTCACCCATTCATTGTTCACCCAATCGCCCGTATGCCATTCGGCATGCCCATCCACCATGACAAAATTCATTCCCCCATGATGCCGCGCAAACGAGGACAAGGGCAACGTCGAAACAATCCCAGGCAGCCGCGCGGCATACCCCCATTCGGTGGTGTCAACGCCACTGCCGCCGTCCCCAACCAGACACAGTTCCGACGGATATTGAACGGAAGACAACTTGCGCAAACACACGCCGTAGGGTCCCGGCCATTGCGGCCCACCGGGCCATGAATTGCCATTGATGGCCGTGTTGCGGACACATCGGCTCCAGCCGGCCCACTTGGTGGCGTCAGACGGACAATGCATCGTCGAGCGGAGCACCGCCTCCGCGTCGGCAACACTGTAGGTGAAGGAATTGCCGGATTCGTTCAGGTACTTGACCCCCACCGCTTGTTGCCAATGGGTTTCATTGCCGCCAGGGGGGACGTTGTGGAAGGGCGGCAAGGTGTCATCGTTATCGTCGGCGTACATGAGGAGCGATTGGGACACCTGCCGCAGATTACTCATGCAATTGGCGCTCCTGGCCGAATCCCTTGCCTTGCTGAGCGCCGGCGCCAGCAACGCGGCCAGGATGCTGATGATGGCAATGACCACCAAAAGTTCTATCAGGGTAAAGGCCAATCCGGTTTCGTGAGCGCCTCGCTTGCCTGATCGAAACCGGCTTGACAGTTGAAGGTTCATGAACTAGATGTATTTTAGATATCTAAACTAAACCGATTTTTTGTGCCTGTCAAGCGCGAACCCATCCTGAATGCCAGCCGGACCTCCCCGCCGGCCAACCACCGCATTGATCGCGCCCGTCTGACCGCCCACATTCGAAAATATATTCTTCAGAAGAACCTGGGCAGAGGCGACCGGTTGCCGCCGGAAGGCGTCCTGGCGAAGCGCTGTTCCGTTTCACGAATGACCTTCCGCAGCGCGGTTGACGAGCTGGTGGCCCAGGATTTTCTCGAGCGGCGTCATGGCGTGGGCGTGTTCGTCCGCAAACCGCTCACGCCCACCATCGGGCTGTTTACGGGCATTCGTTCGGTGACCCCGCCCACTTCGTTTTTCTGGCAGTGGTTTCTGACCGAATTGCGCGCGCAAATTCTGGCCCGCCAGGGCAATTCGCGTCTGTTCCTGTTCAACGATGACGGCCAACTCGATGCCGTGGCCCACCGCGCCATCCGTCATCATGAGATCGACGGCGTCCTGTTTTTTTCCACGCCGTTGACTGCGGATCGTCTTCAACGGGAGGCGCTCGATCCGCTCGAAGGCCAGAGAATCCCCGCTGTGGGCATCATGAAACATCAGCCCAAAACGCTTTGCCGCGTGAATCAGGACCGGCGCGCATTGATCCGGGGACTCATCCAGAGGGTCGCACACAACGCACACCAGGAGGTTGGTTTGGCCGGTCGTGAATTTCATTCCTCATCGGTTCTGTTGCCCTGGGCGTTGGAGGCGGCGCGGGAATGCGGATTGAGAATTAAACCGGAGTGGATTCTGCCGGGGGATGCCGACGAACCGGATTCAGTGGCGCGTGGACGGGCCATTTATCATGCCTTTGAAAGCCTTCCGCGTCGTCCGGCGGCGCTCCTCTTTCTTGACCATTTTGAACTTCAGGGCTTCATGCACGCCCAATTGGCCCGAACGCGCCGGGTCCCCGATGCGCCGGCCCTGGTTGTGGTTGAGGCCAGGCAGGCCGTGCTGGAATTGCCATGGCCGGTCATCCGCGTTCTGATTGACCCCGGTCCAATCATCGGTTGCGCCATTCAAATGTTGTTTGACCTCATCGCCGGCCGGTCCGTGCCGGCCCGTGAAGTTTGCATGGATCCGCTCATTTCACCGGACCTGTCTGTCCGACAGGCAGAGTCCGCCGCGCGCGCGTCACCATGAGTTCCCTTCCCTTACTTTTTTTTCTGGCGTTCATGGTTTTGGAGGTCCGCCCGGCGATGGCCGAACCAACTTCAAGCGCCGACAAGACCCAAACATTCCAGTTCCAAAAGGACGGTGACCGGTCGCAGCGCCCGGAGACTTTCAACATCGAAATCAAAGGCCGGAGCGATGGCCCGATGTATGCCGATCCGCCGGGCGCTTTTTTCCCATGGCGGCAGACATTCTACAACAACATTGCCGTTTCGATTGAGAACAAAGGAAAAGAAATCGTCCGGAACCCGTGGATCACAAAGGTTGGCGGGGTCAATTTCTTTTCCATGGACACCATCCTGGCCAGCCTTATTACGCCCGGCATGAGCGACAAGGAGAAGGCGCGCGCGATCTACGAATTGGACCAGAAGAACCGCTTCCACGACACCCCGCAAAATGGCGACAACCTGGACCCGGTCAAGTATTACAACGTTTATGGCTACGGCATCTGTGGCGACGACGCCACGGCGCTGACCGCGCTTTACCAGAGGGCCGGTCTGAAAACACGCGCGGGCTGGCCGATGGGGCACAGCACCGTGGAAGTGTTCTACGATAATGCCTGGCGCCTGCTCGATGGCGACCTGAGCGCCATCGCGTTAAAAGAAGACAACGCGACCATCGCTTCCGAGGAAGATTTCGCGCGGGACCCCTGGCTGCTTGCGCGGACGCACACCTATGGTTTCAAGAACTATTCGGCATGGGACGCAAACCGGGACGCTTTTGCGGCCGCGTTGCAGTGGTACCTTGGCGGCCGCGGCAGAAATCATGCCGGCCCAACCGGACATACCATGGCCTTCGATCTGCGTCCCGGGGAAAAGATCACGTGGTTATGGGAGGAACGCCGCAAGCCGGTGGGCAACCTGGTACTGAATCCCAAGCGCGATTTCGCCGGTAAACATTTTCACGGCTGTTGGGAGTTTGAATTGCGGAAGGAGGCGATTGAATCGTTCCGCAGCGGCGATCGCTTGGTCGTGCCGTTCAAGCTGCCGTACCCCATCGTCGGCGCGGCCATCGATCTCAAGGGGAATCCGCCGGCGATGAAGGCGGCCTCGATATCCCGGGATGGGAAAAATTTCACGGAAGCGAATGCCGAGGAGTGGCGCAAGGGAATCGCGGATGATGACTGGCTCAAACGGCTTGGGTTGACGAGAAACGAACCCCCGCCTTATGCCATCTGGTTTGGTTTTCCATTGGAAGCCGCCAACGCGATTCCAATCCGAATCAAGCTGGACTTCCAGGCCGCCCCGAAATCGCTCCCGCAACTGACGCTTGGCGACAACCGCTTTGTTTATGCGGACGCGTCGCCGCAACGCGACGTGGAGGTGATCGTCAAATGGCGCGAAAACCACAAAAATTCGCCTCCGAATGCGCCGGCCCCAGCGCCCCGGTCCCCCGCTCCGGATGCCAAGGTTCGAAGCGACACCGTAACGTTCGAGTGGCCGGCCTGCAGCGACCCGGATGGCGACAAGATTGTTGACTGCCAATTCGTGCTGAGCGAGACGCCAGACTGCGCCCATCCCCTGTCCTCCAATTTCCACGCGCTTCTTTCCGAGACGGCCCACAAGGGCGCGACCCAATTCACCGCGCCGCAGCCAGGTCTGCTGAATCCGTCCCAGAAATACTATTGGCGCGTGCGGGCGCGCGACGAACACGATTGTTGGGGGCCTTGGAGTCCCATTTGGAGTTTCGAGATCGAAGCGCCCGGCGCGCCGCAGCCCGCTGATCCCGAAATTGACGGGAAAAATCGCTGCGTCAAATTGCGATGGTCGCCCGCGGCGACCGGGGCGGTCGTCAAGCAGTACCGCGTCTATGGGAGCGACTACCGCGGTTTTGCGCCGCATCGCGAACCGTACCAGGCGCTTGGCGAAGTGAAAAACGGCGAACAAAAATTCATCGCCCTCCCCGCCAATTTTCTTTTCGACGCGGACAAGCCGGAGCGCGTCATCTCTCTGGATGACCCGCAGAACGTGCGCGCTTTTTACCGCATCCAGGGCGTGGACGCCAACGGCGTCGCCGGAGGATTTTCGCGGCAGATCGAGCTTCCGGGACCGGTGTTGCTGAGCCGGGAAGTGATCAAGCTTCAACCCGGCCAGGTTCGTGTGCCGCTCAGCATCCTCTCCTCCGCCGGACGTCTCGCCAATATAGATGCCAATGGCTATTCGCTCGCCACAGCCTTTCAGGACGCGTGGCGGGTTGAGATGATTTCGCCGAACCGCCTCGAAACCGCGCGCCGTGAGCCGGCATGCATTTGGTTGGCGAAACCGCTGGAACAGGGCAGGGAAGTCAAGGCGCGCGTCAAGGTCAGCGGCGCTTCCTATTACAATCGGGAAGCGCGAAAGGAATTTGACCTGACGCTCGTGGGCGGCGGGCCGGGCGATTGGAGTGCCGAACCGGCCAAGCCCCCGGTCAAATCCCGGGCGCTCCTGAAGATGGATTTCGCTCAATCGAGCCTGGAACAGGATCCGAAGATCAAGATGGAAGAACCCGGTTTCGTGTTGCGCGCGTTTGACAAGCAACAGGCGCTTTCCCTGGCGCGCTTGACGGAAGGCGACCGCGGTTACGCACGCGCAGCTGGCGCACTCGATCTGACGGATGCCGAGAAAGAAAACCAGGCCGGCGTCAAAGGAAAAATCGTCGTCAACTTTTCCCTGTTCTGGGACAACCACGAACGCAACTGCCGGCATGAAATCCAGCTTCTTCAAAAGGACAACCAGTGGACCTATCTGACCGTGGCGCCGTGGAACGTTGTCACCATCGCGCAGAACGTGAAAGGCAAAGGGACCGTCACACAGCGCAGCCCGGTTTCGTTCAATTATCCGTATGGCGAACTGGCGCCGTTTCGGTGGGAAATCGGCGCGAACGGAAACCACCAGGTGTTCCAGGGCGACAAGCTGCTTTTCGAGACGAAGGAAATGCCCGGTCGCGATGGTTTTGTGCGGTTCCGCGCGGCGGCCATCATCAATCATCCCAACCGCGGCTCGATGGGTTTTGGGCCGGTAACGATCGAGAAAATCGAGGAGTGATCCCATGAAGGAGAAATTGTCGCTTTGCATCGTAGCCGCCGGCTTGGCGCCCATCGGCTTCCTTTTCGCCGGCGGGATTCAAGTGAGTGAATTCACCACCGACAAGGCGCTCTACGATCTCCACACGCCGGTGGTTTTTTCGATCAAACTCGACGCCGCCGAAGACACCGCGGCGGTCCTTGCGCTTGCCGTCCAGCGCGGCGCAGATCGGCCGATGGAAATCGTCAGGGAGAACGTTGAATTGAAAAAAGGGCCTTTCACCAAAGCCGCCACCTGGAACGCGGGGCTTTCCGAGTACGGCCACAAGGCCAGCCTGACGATTCGTTCATCGGATGGAACAACCCTGACGAGCGCCGACACGTTGTTCGAGGTGTGCCGCGATTGGCCGAAAATTGCCCGTTGGGCGCCGGCAGAGGCGTGCAAGGACTGCGCGCCGGACGATATCCGCGAAAAAATTGGCGGCCGGCGATTATCCGTCGAACAGGTGATGGCGAATATGCGTTCGCGCCATCTCAATACGTACGAGTTATTCGCCTTCCCGCCGCATTCCTACGAGTTGGATGTCCAGGAGGAAGAGTGGCCCCCCTATAACACCAACCAGGCCAAACGCGGCCTGCGGGTCTCCGCCGGGCAAACCTTGCGGATCGGGCGTTTGCTGAAGAAACAGGGCTTCAAGTTGATCCTCTACAACGAAACGTCCAGTTACTTCACGGACGACGAACGGCACCGCCTGTATGGACCAAACGATGGCAAGCCGGTCATGCCTTATCCCATGGAGCGCGGCGAGATCGATCCAAACGCATTCGAGATCGCCGATCTTTTCGGACGGCAATTGGCCGGTTCGATCAAACGGTTTGGTTGGGACGGTGTGTTCATGGACAGTTGCAGCCAGAGCATGTATGCCACCTATTGGAGCAAGGACAAGAACGGCAACCGCCTGACGGACCAATTGCCCGGTGAAGTGGGACGCTACTACGTCACCACCGCGCGCGAGCGCGTCGCGCCCGTCAACCCGCGGTTCAAGTTTGTATCCCAGAACTTCAACGCATCGGTTATCGGCCGTCATTACCATTCCACGCTGCCGCTCGAAGAAATAGAGCCGGCCATCCGCCGCTATTATTATGAACTCAAGTGGGACCGGTTTGTGGATGTCATCGACTTGCTCAGCATCGAGTATCAGATGCACGAGGTGAACAAGGAGGAAAAAGCCTTGTTCGCGAACCGGCTGGACAAAATGGTCGTGGCGTTCAACACCCTCAAGTCCCTCACGCGCAAACCGCAGCTCGCTTTTTTCCACATCAACCATCCCGATCAAGGCGATGGCGCGGGGCGGAAGGCTTACCGCACGGTCGCCGCCGCCAAGCCGATCCTGGCCGCGATCTTCGCCGCTCGAACGAGCCTGTGTGATTACGGCAGCAACTATGGCGGGCACTTGACGGGGCCGGCGGACGATCCGGTGAACGCCGCGTTCATCGCCTACCACCGCTTCATCATGCGATACTCGCAGTATCTTTATGATCTCGAATTGGACTGGGTGCGTGACGCTGAAAAGGAGTTTCGGGTGGAAGCGACCACGCCGCTTTTCTGGAAATACACGGTGTACCGTCGCGTTTTCGCGGATCGGGAGGAATTCATTGTCAACCTGCTGCAATTCCCCGAAGACGGCCTGATCTACGCGGTGCGGCCAAAGGAACTCCCGCCGGTCGCCAACGTGGAGTTGTCCTGGCCGAACGCGCTCGCGTTGCCCTTCGACCCGCAGAATCAAATGTATCTCAAACCCGCCAAGGAAAACCGAACCGAGGTTTTCGCCATGAGTCCGGATGACGCCAACCAGGACCCGGTGGAGTTGAAGCTCCGGAAAGAGGGCGACCGGTTGACGGCCAGCGTCCCCAAGGTCGGCGCCTGGACCATGGTGGTGATCCGGAAGTTCTATCCTGAGTATGACCGCAACAAATTCATCAAGACGGAAAAACAGCCGAAGTAATCCCGATAGGAACAAGCTCCATGTACTTTAGCCACACACTTGTTGGGCAACTTCGGCTACCAATTCACGGTAGTAACAGTAATTGTCGTACGAAATGTCCGGCGGGATCGCGTGGTCGCAGGCGGGAATAAAGCCGCCGGCTTGAAAGCAACATTCCAGTTTCGGCACTACTTCCGCGCGAATCTGCTGTCGCGTGCCGGCCAGCGCCCGTTTGTCGATGCCGCCGAAGAAGCCCACTTGCTTCCCGTATTGTTTGCGCATCTTGATGACATCCATGCCGGCGGCCACTTCCATCGGATGCATGATGTTGACGCCGACATCCAGCCACAACGGAATCAATGACTCGATGTTCCCGTCGGAGTCCACCATCACGACCGGGATGCCGGCCGCGCGAACTTTCTCCATGACCTTCGCGTAGAACGGCAGGCAGTATTGTTTGAACAGAGCGGGCGAGATCAACGGCCCGGTTTTGTAGGCCATGTCTTCCCAAAACATCACCCAGTCCAATTGCACTCCGCTCGCCAGAACCCGGTCCAATAATCCCAGCGCGAGATGCGTCAGACACTCGATCATCTCTTCGATCAGCGCCGGATCATCATAGAAAAGCATGGAGACATTTTCGACGCCCCACCAGTTGCGCAGGTACCCGTAAGTTCCGCCCACCCACATGCCGAGGGGGCGGTCCCGCCGTCGATAGGCTTCAACCATCTGCGGGAAGTTGTCCGGCAGTCGGCCCGGAGAATCGGGGTTCAATCGGCGCCTGTACTTGTTCCAATCCTCGCGCGACTGGAGCGGATAACGCAGCCACTGCGGCATCGCGGGAGGCGGCGTGTTTTTCAGGACTTTGACAATTTCGCCGTCGGGTCTTTGCGTGACGGTGTAGATGGGATTGTCTTCGAGAACCGTTGTTCCGAAATCCGGGACGATGGAGAGAAGCGCAGGCATCGGGATCGTCCAGGCCATGTGGTCGAAATCCATTCCAAAGAACCCGTTCAAGTCAACTCCCACCGGCAGTCCCTCCGCTTCCCACCGCTGGCGGGTCGAGTCGTAGTAAAAATAGTCTCCAGACGCGGGCCGGTCCGGACGCCCGAACGACATGGTCTTAAGAAATCGTTCGCGCTTGTTCATTGCAATAGTCGCGCCGCTCGGGCGGGCGCCAACTGACAGACGAGACAGTATGGCGCCATGGGTTGACCGGGCGGGAAAGTCAACTGCTCGCAGGCGGTCAGGGTCTCTTTATCCTGTTGGAAAACCACGTGGCCGTACAGGCTGAGCAGAAAGTCGTTTTTTCTTCCGAGGCGCCAAAGTCCGTCCAGGTATTCCGCCAAGGGCCAGTTGTCCGTCCAATCCATGAAGCGGGTCATGCCGCAGAATTGACCGCCGCCGTTGAGGCGCGTCGCCACCACGCGTTCGGCCAGGTCGCGCGGCAAAATGCCGCTGGACAGCAGCTCCGGGTAGTACCGGTAGTTGGTGTAGGAGGAAAACTTCGTATCGGTGAGAAATCGCGGCCGCTCAACCGGTTCGACACACGGCGGCAGCCACCAGTCGGCCGGGTCCGAAGGCCAGGTCTTGCAGATGGCACGAAGGGTTTCGTCAGCCAGATCACCGGCGATTTGACGGGTCTTGGCGGCTGGCGTGGCGGGGACGGCGGACCGCCGTTCGCACAGGTCCGCCCAGCATTTGAGACCGGCAGCGACCCAGGCGTTCGTGTGGAAGAAGCGTTGTCGGTCCGAATGCAAGTCCTCGTCGGCGGGTCCCGCAATGAGTCCTTCGCTGCCGGCCAGCGCGGTCCGACGAAGGTCCAAGAGACGTTCGGCCATCCGGTCCAAAATGGGAAAGGACTCCTCCCACCAACCAGCGGGACCGGCGTGTTCCTCCAGTCGGGCGGCCGTATGGAGAAGCTGGCCGTATTCGCCCAGGCAAGCGGCCGGATAGGTCAGGACGCCATCGGGGTGGATCATGTTCCGCACCCAGTATCGCCATAGTTGGGTGGCGCGCGGGGTGAGTCCCCAAGCAGTCAGGGCGTCCACCACCGCAATGATGATCTGTGGAAAACCGTCCACTTTGTTCCGCCCATAGTAGCCCAGGCCATACTTCGGGTGGTCCCCCTGAAACGTGGCGTCGATGTGCGCCAGGCCGGTCTTGACCGACAAATCCAGGAGTGGATGGCCGAGGTTAATCTCCGGACAGGTGACCAGGCGTTCGATGTTCCCGTGGATGACGTCGGGGTCGAAGCCGTGCCCGACAATCGTAGGACGCTCAAACAAGGTGGCCATCTTGTCGAGGTCCGGCGGCCCGTTCGCCAGCAACTCATCGCGGTAGGGGTCCTGCCGTGCCTCTCGCCACTGGCGCAAGTGGTACATCATCTCGCTCAGCCGCCAGATGTTTTCAACGTAGGGAGTGGTCATGGGTGAGCGGTTGGAAGCCGAAACGCGCAAGAATGGCGACCGCGTCCGGGCCGGACAACCGCCGGAGTTTAGGCATACACCGGTTCCAGTTCCATGGTGACCAGCAGCGTGGGGTGCGACACGAGGCCGAAATCCGCCGGGTTCTCGTCTTCGAGATGCAGTTGCACGGCTTCGCGTAAGTTCGCGATGGTCTCGTCGAGCGTGTGGCCCTGGGTGACCACGGCGATCTCCACGCATTCCGCGACGTAACCGTCTTCGTCGCCCGAACGGATGACCGCTTTGATGGTTCGTTGAAGATTCTTCACGCTGCCAATCTACACGATTGCCCAAGGACAAGCCAGCTCAAATCCCGGCGTCCCACAAGAGACGTCACCGCAATTCCACGACAGGTCATTCCCGCGAAAGC
>JACQHZ010000194.1 GCA_016198745.1 Verrucomicrobiota bacterium | reverse complement strand
GGAGGGTCCCGCCGTGGCGGGATCGCCTCCCTCGCTTGCCACCCTCTGCAGGGTGGGCGTTGATCCCCCATGTGGGGGACAGGCACCGCAGCGCCCTCCAAATTCCTCCTTACATCCGGATTTGGGACGGAGGGAAGCGGTCATCCACGTCGCAAGAGACGGAAGGTCGCGATGCCGGCATGCGGCGGAAAGGCCGTTCAAATTTCGAGATTGAGCCAGCGAAGTTCCTTCGGCGACAATTCAACCTCCAGGGCGGGACACGATGTCCGCGTCTCCGCGAGCGTGCGCGGGCCGATCAGCGCGAAGGTCGGAAACGGCTGGCACAAAACATACGCCAACGCGATGTTGATGGGCAAAACCTTGCGCTCCCCGGCCAGTTTCTTGACGCGTTCAAGGCGCCGGAAATTGTCGTCGCTGTGCCAGCAACGCACCAGTTCCGCGTCATCGCGGCGTTTCGGGTGTGCCGACACAAAAAAACCGCGGGCCTGGCTCGACCATGCCAGAAGCGAAAGCTGCTTTTTCCTGAACCACGCGCGCGACCTGACGTCCGAGGCGGCGATGCAGCCTTCCCATACCGGATCAACCATTCGCGCCAGGCTGAAGTTGTTGCTCACAGCGGCAAAGGCCGTCAGTCCCTTGGATTGCGCGTAGCGATTGGCGGCTTCCACGCGCGCAAGCGGCCAGTTCGATCCGCCGAATGCGCGGACCCGGCCCGCCTTTTGATGCTGGTTGAGGACATCCACAAATTCGCCGACTGGGACATCGGGATTGTCGCGGTGCATCATGTAAATGTCCGCGTAGTCCGTCTGGAGCCGGTCCAGGCTGATCATGAGTTCCCTGGTGAGATTGTCGGGTTCGCAACCAGGCGTGTGCGCGCCCTTCACGACCATCACAATCTCCCTGCGCAGGCCGCGGTTTTTCACCCATTGTCCGAAAATCTTCTCGGACAAACCCCCGTTATAAATGAACGCGGTGTCGAAACAATTGCCGCCCTGTTCGACAAAATCATCGCAAAGAACGGCGGCGTGCGGCGCCATGAAGTGGGCGCCTTCAAACATGGTGCCCAGGATGAGGCGCGACACGCGCTTTCCAACGCCCGCGATTTCACCGTATTTCATTCCGGGACGAATGCCGACACGGAGTGGCCGCCGGTGCGCTGTCGGAATGTCTGCCGACGGCTTTTCCGCTTCATAGACAAGACCAACCGCAGCCCGCCATGCGTCGAGCGTTTTCATGTTGCCGAGGGAATCATCCCAACTCATGCAGGGGGAAGGCGCCTGGTCCTTCGCCCGGTGCGCGGCCACGGCATCGGCCTCAATGGAGTACAATCCGAGTTTGATCCTCAAACCAATCCGACGCGGCTTCTTTTCGTCATGACGTTGCACGATGATGTGCGCAGCGTCCTTCGCGGGGCGGCAAAACCAGGGCGAAGGCACGAAAATGCTTCCTTCCGAGCCAAAGACGCGAACGACACTTTCTTGCGACACAAGCACGCCGGTGGCGAGTTCCGCGAGGATTTCGCCGGGAAACTTCATCGAGGCGATGGCGTATTCATCCACGCCGGTTTTCCCAAGGTACGCGCATCCTTTGACCTCCACCGGCTCGGCAAAATCCTTGCCCATGGCGGCGCCGGCGATGAGTCGCGCCATGGAGGTGCAATAACAACCCACATCGAGAATGCCGCCGCCGCCGAGTTCGTTGGCAAGCCATCGCTTGTGCGGCAGCCAGGCAGCGTGAAAGCTGAAAGTGGCCTGGATCACCCGCACCTCGCCGATCACCTTGTTGCGAATCAACTCGACGAGCTTCGCTGTTTGCGGGTGACACCGGTACATGAACGCCTCCATCAGAAACACACGGTGTCGCCGCGCAGCCTCGACTGCGGCCATGGCCTCGGCGTGGTTCAACCCCATCGGCTTCTCGCAAAGAATATGTTTGCCGGCCTCGGCGGCCTTGATCACCCATTCCACGTGCATCGGATGAGGCGTGGAAATATATACCGCTTCGACCTCGGGGTCCGCCAACAACGCCTCGTAACTGCCATAACGCCGGTCCAGTTTGAACTCATCGCCAAACTTGTCTGCAGAAGCCTGGGTGCGGCTCCCGATCGCAATCAGCCGCCCCGTTTTGGATGCCGCCACTCCCCGGGCAAATGTGCGCGCAATTCCGCCTGCGGCGAGAATGCCCCATTGAAGTTTGTCGCTTGTTGTCATGCGTTTTGATCTCGGAAATGGATTGAATCATCCAACTCGTTTGTCCCGCCTGTTTCTCATATCAGAAAAACCTGCGATTGTGCCGCGGGAGGGACAATCGGAATGGTCCTTGCCCGCCATAAGGGGACGGGCATCTGGATGGCTTATTCTCCTTCCCCTGCCGTTTCTCTGCAATCCAAAATCTGCAATTTCTGTTCCATTCCATGGGATGTAAAAAAATCATACCCGCTTCCACGAAGGCGGCAAAAATCGCTCGGTTCACGCGCGTCCCCAAGAGGGCAAACGGTGAAATGAACCGACAAAAACCCTGCGACGGCAAAGCGCCGTTTGGCATGGATGTTGCTATGAGATAAGCGATGGAAAACGTGGTTTATTGCCGGACACGATGCGAATCCTCATCCCTTTCATGGATGTTGGCGCGCAACCTGGGCCGGCCCCCCGATGGCTTAACTTCCTCGCCCCTCAAGACTTCTCATGAAATCTCTACACACCATTACCGTGCTCTGTGCGTACTGCAAAAAACTCATCGGCAGAAAGGAGGGTGACGGCGTGAGCGGCACCTCCCATGGAATCTGCGCATCCTGTCTCACCCTCGCGAAGGATCTCGCGGCAGAATGGAACGAAAGGGACAAGCGCCCCCACCTGTGTCATCACGCGGCATCGTCTTGAACCAGTTCAATACTTCGGCATGGTTGGGTCCACATGAGTTGCCCACGCCAGAATGCCGCCCGTGACGTTTTTCAGGTTTTTATAGCCTTTTTCCTTCAGGAGTTTGAGCGCGCGCCCGCTGCGGCCGCCTGATTTGCAGTGCAGCACAATCTCACGTCCCGGATTGACCTCACTCAATCGGTCAGGCAATTCGCCCAGCGGAATCAAGCGTGCACCCGGTATCCGGACGATCTGCCACTCATGCGGATCGCGCACGTCAATGAGATCAAAATCCTCCTTTGCGTCAAGTCGCCGCTTGAGATCGCCCACGGAAATTTCCTCGGCGCCCGGCGGCGCCGCGACCGGCCCGGCGGCGGGCGTCAAACCGCAGAATTGCTCGTAATCCACCAGTTCGCGAATCACCGGATTCTCGCCGCAGATGGGGCAGCGCGGATTGCGTCGCAATTTCATCTCGCGGAACTTCATGGCGAGCGCGTCAAAGAGCAGCAGCCGCCCAACCAGGGGTTCGCCCTGGCCGAGGATCAGTTTGACGGCCTCGATGGCCTGGATCACGCCGATGATGCCCGGCAACACTCCGAGGACGCCGCCTTCGGCGCAACTCGGCACAAGCCCCGGCGGAGGGGGTTCCGGGTACAGGCATCGGTAGCAAGGACCGCCAAGGCATGGAGCGAAGACAGACGCCTGTCCCTCGAATCGGAAGATGGAGCCATAGACATTCGGTTTCTTCAGCAGGACCGCGACGTCGTTGGCCAGGTAGCGCGTCGGGAAATTGTCAGTGCCGTCAATGATGATGTCGTAATTTGCCGCGATGCGCATCGCGTTGGCCGAGGCGAACCGCGTCTCGTGCAGATCAAGCTGCACATTGGGATTCACGTCGCGGATGCGATCGGCGGCGGACTGGATTTTCGGACGGCCAACATCCTTGGTGCCGTGCAAAATCTGGCGCTGAAGGTTGGAATGATCCACCACGTCGAAATCAACCAGGCCGAGCCGGCCCACGCCCGCAGCCGCAAGATAAAGACCGAGCGGCGATCCCAATCCGCCCGAACCAATGAGCAAAATGGCCGCCGCCTTGAGCCGTTTCTGTCCTTCGATGGTAACCTCCGGCATGATGAGATGACGCGAGTACCGCGCGATTTCTTCGTGGGTCAAAGCGATCGCCTCAAGTCGTTGCGAGTCAAGAATGGATTGCATGGGAAAGAGAGGTTGGGTAGGGCTCAACGGTCAGCGATTTTCAGATTCAATCCGGTTGTGGCATCATTACCCTGCGAAGGGCGCCTGCACCGTGAACCTTGAACCAGTCAGAACTTATCATGCCGGTCCAGGAAGGCAAACAGTTGACGCGAAGGAATGAGCCGGGTACTTATGACGTTTGCATGGCAACCGGCTTCCGCCGAGGAAGCATCGCCACCCAATGGAGCAACCGATGAAAACGTTCCCGCGCCTCGAAACCAGCGATTTCGTCGCCTATATCGCGGACAATTCGCCTCTGGGGATTCACCGCCGGGGATACAACGGGGTCGCTTCGCTGATTCCCAAGGCGACCGGAAACAATCTCTTTGTCCCGACCTACGCGGGATTGAATTACGAAACCATCGGATTGACGGGGTTGCCGCCGTATGCGCATGCCGGCGGGTCGAAATTCGAGCCGCGCTGCGAGGCCATGCGCATCGAGGACGTTGACGCCCACCAAGTCGTGCTGGCCCAACCCGAAACCTCGCACGCGCACGTGAGCGCGCGCATCACGTTTCGCGTGGAAGAACCTTGCCGCCTTCTTCAACGCATCGAGATCGTTTTTCACCGCCGATTCTGCGCGGATCAAGAGAAGAACTCGTTCTACAGTCTGTGGGCAAGTTATATTCTTATGCCCCCGGACCGGCATGTTTACACCAAACTCGATCCAACCGCGCAGGATCAGGAAGGATGGGTGGGCGTCACCAAGGAGGATCATCAAAGCCGCGATTACCTGATTCGACCGCTTCCCGCGGATCGCGAACTCCAGGCCGCCGAACATCTTGAGCTGATGATGAGCCAGCCGCCCCTGGCGCCTGAACCGCCGGCAACGGATACCCTGTCGGGAACCGAACTTCGCGCCAGGCTCAACAGTCCGTTGTCGTTTTACTACGGATTCTGCCACGACGACCTGATGTTGCTCGCCATGTTCCGGCAACCGGAACGATTCCGCTTCGCCTATTCCCCTTGCGGCGCGGGAAAGGAACCCGCTTGGAATCCGGCCTGGGATTACGTTTTGTATCTTGAAGACGCGCAATTGGAGCAAACGTACACCTGGGATTTATGCATTGTGGTCAAGGAATACCGCGGCCGCGCTGACGTCATGGACGAGGTCCGCCGTTATCACGCCGCAAAAACCGCAGAGTGACGTTCGCCTTGAACCATCTCATTGACCACAAGCGCCGTTGACGAAACCGGCAGGGCGGTTGCGCCAGCCAAGAATGCAGGTTATCGGCCTTGGGGCGGCGCCTTTTTGACCGTCATATCCGGTCTTTGTTCGCGAGTGCGTTCCTCGCTCATCCGACGACGCCAGGCGGCGATCTCCCCGTGGTTGCCGGAGCGCAGGATGTCCGGAACCTTCCGCCCGCGAAATTCCACGGGACGCGTGTAATGCGGATATTCCAAAAGCCCGTCGCTGAACGATTCTTCGCCGGCTGAGTCCTCATGTCCGAGCACGCCCGGCGCCAGACGCGCCACGCCGTCCACCAGCACCATGGCGGGCAACGCGCCGTTGGTCAGCACATAATCGCCGATGGAGATTTCCTCGTCCACCACCAGTTGACGCACCCGATCGTCCACGCCCTCGTAATGCCCGCAGATGAGTATGAGATGCGGCTCGCGCGACAATCGTTGGAGAATGGATTGCTCCAGACGCCGCCCCTGCGGGGTGAGCAAAACCACGCGCGCGTTTCCGTCGCGCAACGTCTCGACGCATCGAACCATCGGTTCGGGTTTCATGACCATGCCGGGACCGCCCCCGAACGGGCGGTCGTCCGTAACGCGATGCTTGCCGATCCCGAACTCGCGCAGGTTGTGGATGCGGACATCCAGAAGGCCGCGCGCGCGGGCGCGCTTGAGGATGCTTTCGTCCAGCGGTCCCTCGAACATGCGCGGGAAAAGGGTGATGATGTCGATCCGCATGAAGAAAATGATCCGCAAAAAGCCGTCCGCCAGGGAATCCGCCGGCGCCCCGGTGGACAAGCATCGCAAAATCTTCCGCCTGCCATCCGACATGCGGGTGCGCTGTTGTGCATTTTTATGGCAAACTGTCTGCCACAGGAGGATTCGGCCGGGTTACGGAACGGGTGGCGATGCAGGCGGCGGTTGCAACGGAGGTTCCGCCGGCGCCGGCGACGGTTGCGGCGGCGGCGGCGCGGCCGGCGGTTCCTCGATGATCTCCACCGTCGCCCGTTTGCCGAGCTTCATGCTCCCGCCGGCCACAAGCGTGCGCAGTGCCTGAATGGTGCGCCCGTGTTTGCCGATCACCTTGCCGATGTCGGCCTTGTTCAACCGCAATTCATAAATGATGCCGCGTTCCCCAATCGCCTCGCGAACATCCACCTGTTCCGGAAAATCCACCAAAGCCCTGACCACGTATTCGATGAACGGTTTCATTGATGAAATAGAACTCTTGTTTCAGAGGAACGCACACCCGGGCCATCCCTCGAACACATTCGGGCTGGTCCCGCCATGTTGGGAGCAACTCGCCGAACATCTGTCCGAATGAGAAATCGGCGAACCGCCGATTTCAACCCGCCGCGGTGAACGCTCCCCACCCCGAAAAATCAGGTTGCGGCAGTCGCCGCTGTCTTTTCAGCCTTTTTGATGAGGCTGCGAACGGTATCCGACGGCAGGGCGCCCTTGCCGATCCAGTGTTTGGCGCGTTCGAGGTCGAGTTTGAATTTGACGCCCTTCGCGTTGGGATTGTAAGCGCCAATTTCCTCGATGAATCGCCCGTCGCGCGGACTGTGTTTGTCGGCGATCACCACGCGAAAATGCGGGTCATTGAGGCCGCCCATTCGTTTCAATCGGATTCGCACTGCCATAAATGTGATTGGGTTGTGGGGTTGATGGGGTTGTTATTTTCTGCACACTGAACAATCATTGTTGGAACCCCTCTCGATCCCAGGGAAACAAGTAGCGGAAAAGGAGGGAGGGAGCAATCTCAAATTTTGCCGTTGACCAATCCAAGATCAGGATCAGCTTCGCCTACGCCGTTCCTTTTGTCGCGACTTTTGATTCCTGAACTGAAGCGCCACCTTTTCCTCATTTCTGAAATTGTCGATTCGAACCGTTTCCCGGACCGGGTCATAAACTCCGCCAGTCGCCCGATCAGCCGCGATTTTCAGTGGATGCGGCAGGCGAATCTCGACCGATTGCGGTTGACGATCCGAGGCGCACCGCAGCCACGCCTCAATGACGCCCTGGTCCAGCCTTGATTTTACGCGCAGGGAAAACGGACCGAAATAACTTGCCACATTTTTCAGCTCGATCGTTTTGCCGTTTTCAAGCCAGACCCTCGGGATGCCGCCCAGACAACGGAGAAGGTTGCCTTCCTCACGGTAAAGCATCCAGCGGGTTTGCATGAGAAACCATCCCTCTTCGTGGGTCTTGTGCGGGCTGCAGCCGTAATAATGTTCCCAGAACGTGTAAGTTTCCCGATCGGCGAGACTCGCGAACTGGTTGTAGTAGGTCTTCAGGAATGCCTTCACTTCATCCCGTCGAATATGTGCGAAATCATGCCGGCAATAGTACGGCTGAGTGAACCCGGCGTTGCGGTCGGTCATCAACTCCGCGTGAAAATTCACCAACCAGTCCGTGGCCCGTTCGTGCGGCTCGATCACTTCCGACATCAACAGGTAGAGCGGACCAAGCAGCGAGTCGCGCCCGGTAAACGCGCCGTGCGTAAAAATGCGGTCGGGCTTCGCATAGAGCATGAGCGCGCCGCGATCCTCCACCCACGGCGGGCACGTGGGGCACCACGAACCATCGCCCAGCGGCACAACCGGGGATTTGGCAATTGCCTCCATCAACGAGGAACGAATGTCCTGTTTCATCGCCTTCGCTTCCTCCGCGAGCCGTTTCGACTCCGCAGGATTCATCCGCTGCAACATCTCCGCCACGCGGCTTAACCCGATGCAGGCATACCCGTTCAACATGAACGCGCGGTTTGGATCTTCGGGATCGGCGCACTTGCCTTCGAGCATGCCGTAACCTTTGCCCTGCAGTTCCGGCCGCTTGTTTCGTTCGCGCCAGCGAAGCAGAAAATCGCAGCTCTTCACAAGCTTCGGGGCGACTCGCTTCAACCACGCCTCGTCGCGGGTATAACGCCAATGTTCGCCCATGCTCCACAACGCAGGCCCCGTCTCCAGCATGTAGCCGCCGAAGTTCTGGATGAACCCGTCGTCGTGCTGCTTGTCGAGAAAGTACTGGAGAGCCCGCTCGGCCACGTCGTGCCAGCCCATCGAATCGAAGAACTGGATGATGGGCGAACTCTCGGAACCAATCGGATTGTACACGCCGATGGTCGGCGCAAGCGCGCCCTTCGGCTCAAGTCCGTACGCAACCAGATCGAGGTGCAGCAAACCCGCCCGCGCCATCTCGTCCACGCGTTGTTCGGGCAGATGGAGACGCGCGCCGGCATCCAGCTTCGCCAGCCAGAACGCGCGGCACTCGGCGTGTCTTTTGTCGAAATCAATTTCCGCAATCCGCGCGGCGCGCTCCTTCGCCACGGGACGGTGCGGGAGATAAAACTCGAATACCGCGGCCTCGCCCGGCGGCACAAGGACGGCTGTCTCGCGCTGGCCAAGCGGTTTCCCGTTGAACTTGTTCACACAGAACACGCGCCCTGACGGCAGCGGGGAAAATCCGTCGGCATCCACCGTTTGATTGGGGATTCCCTGCGCATCGGGCGCCAGGAACCACGCGTAACGCGGCACGGCGGCGGTGTTCACGGCTTTCACCCGACAGCACAAAATCGTTTCGGGCTGGTCCATCTCCTTCGGCAACAGGTCCTCAAACTGGTTCTTCTGTTCGTCCGTGAACATGTGCCCGTGCCCGTGGCCGTCCGCCACAAGGAAATGGGTGCCGCGCAGGTTCTTCGCCGTCAGCGAGCGCGTTTCCAGGGTCGCGAAGGCAGTGACGTGATAGGCGATGTCGCCGTCCAAAAGCGTCGCGTGAAGAATGGGCAGCACGCCATCCTCAAGCCGTCGCGTGATCTGCTGCGTGCAACCAAGGCCGCGCCCGATCATGAAATCATACTTCAACCCCTTGTCGCCCGTTTCAGGCGCCTTGACTTCGAAGCCGTGGAATCGCGGCTGAATCCAATCCCAGCGATAGTTGTGGCTTCGGAAGTTGAAGGCGAAAATCCGGAAATCACGGCTCAATCCAAGCCAGGTCTCGCATTTCAAGTTTCTTGTGTGCGCGGCGGAGACCTCGTAGCTTTCCTCCGGTTCCCGTTCGATGCGCTCCAGTGCCGTCAACCGTTTGCGAGCCTGGATTGATTTTTCAATCGCCTGATACGTTCGGCGGTCGGCCGCCTCGGTAACCGCCACGCCAAGGCTCGGAATGCAAATGGGATGCTGTCGTTGGACATCGCGCAGGAAGAAGCTGAAAGGATTTTCGCGCGTGTTCACCGCAAGGATGGATGCGCCCGCGCCGGGGCCGGTGGCGGCCTCCGCCACGACAATTTCCAGGCGGCAGGACGCTTCGCTTTCGAACCGAAACGTTTTTCCGTCAACAAACCCCTTGCCCCGGACCACGGATATTTTCCCGAGTTGGCCATGAGTGATTTCCAGCACCCCTTCCGGCCGCCCCTGCTTCCATTCGATGGCGATGTGTTTTTTCATGAAATGATTCTGTTACACATCCAACTGAATCAGATCGAGAAAAAATCACAGCCATCCCATAATTCGTAAAAAAGTGGTTTCCCGCTCCTTTTTCGGAGGGGAGACCCACTGGATTGTAAAGTTGGGTTTATGAATTTTGGCTTTGGGGAGCACACGCGTCT
>JACQHZ010000199.1 GCA_016198745.1 Verrucomicrobiota bacterium | reverse complement strand
CCGCGCACCGATTCGCGCGCGCTGCCGGAAAATTACATTGCCACCGTCAGGCAAACGCTTTCGGCGCTTCAGGGATGTCCCTATGCGCCTTTCGCCGAAAAAATCGCAAAAGAAGGCTGGGTTCGACCCAATAAACGCATTTTCAACAACGAGAAGGTCTCCGATCACTTCGCCATCATCCCGACAACGGAAGGCGCGAAACCGCTGGACGACATCGAGCAGAAGGTGTTCGACATGATCTGCAAACGCTTTTTGGCGGTGTTTTATCCGCCGGCTGTGTTCGAGGTGACGACGCGCATCACCACCGTGGAGCGCGAGCCTTTCAAGACGGAAGGCAAGATTCTGAAGGAACTCGGTTGGCTGGAGGTCTATGGACGCGAGACAGAGGAGGAGGGCCGCATCCCCGAAGTGAAACCGGGCGAGAAGCCCGTCGGCGATCCGATCGAAGTCAAGGCGCTCGAAACCAAACCCCCGCCGCGCTACACGGAGGCGACGCTGCTCAGCGCGATGGAAGGGGCGGGCAAACTGCTGGACGATGAGGAATTGGGCGAAGCGATGAAAGAGCGCGGCCTCGGCACGCCGGCCACGCGCGCAGCGATCATCGAACAGCTTCTGGCGCAGGAATATCTTCACCGCGAAGGGCGCGACCTGCTGCCCACATCGAAGGGGATGTCGCTCATCCAGATGCTTCGCTCCATCCCGATCCCCGAGCTGTGCTCACCCCAGTTGACGGGCGAATGGGAATACAAACTCCGCGAGATGGAACACCGGCGGCTTGCCCGGCGCGACTTCATGCAGCAGATCGAAACCCTGACGCGCAAAATCGTCGAGGACGCCCGGCGTTATGACGACAAGACGTTTGAATCAAAGGAAACGATCCAGGCGTCCTGTCCGAAGTGCGGCGGCAAAATGCGCGAGACATTCAAATGGTTTGAGTGTTCGACCAAGGGATGCGATTTTCAGGTCTGGAAATCCATCGCCAGCAAGAGCCTGACGGTTGCCGAGGTTGAAAGCCTTCTGCGTGACCGCAAGATCGGGCCTCTGGACGGTTTTCGCAGCAAACTGGGGCGGCCCTTCTCCGCCATGCTGGTCATCGGCGACGATCACAAGGTGAGCATGGCGTGGGATGGCGCCGCGGCGGCAAACGGCGGCAACGGCGGGCTGGAATTTATCAGCGAGAAATCGCTGGGCGCATGTCCGATCTGCAAGTCGCCGGTGCGCGAAACCAACATGGCCTACTGCTGTGAACATCGGGCGTTGCCGGAACCCAGGTGCGAATTTCGGATCTCGAAGAAGATCAAGGGGCGCGACATCCCGGCCGATCAGATGGAAAAACTGTTGCGCGACGGCAAGACCGATCTTCTGAACCAGTTTGTCTCGTCAAAAAAACGCCCGTTCAGCGCGCATCTGATTCTTGAAAAAGGCGGCAAACTCGGCTGGGAATTCGCTCCGCGTCCGTCGAAGAAGAAACCCGCCGGGGAGAACTGAACCAGGCGGGGACCAAGATCATTTCACCTCGGCAATCAGCCTGGCGATCAGCAGTTCCGTGGTGAGGCGTTCGGCTTCGGCATGATAGTTAAGCAAAATCCGATGGCGAAGAATGGGCGGGGCGAGCGCCTTCAGGTCGGCGATTTCGACGTTGTAACGGCCTTCCATGGCGGCCCGCACCTTGGCTGCAAAAATGAGCTGCTGCGATGCGCGGGGACCGGCGCCCCATCGCACGAAGCGTTTGACGTCGGGGGTGGCGTTGGGCGCCGACGGACGCGTGGCCTGGAACAGGCGCACGGTGTATTCGAGGGCCGCTTTCGGCACAGGGATGCGCCGCAATGTCCGTTGAAACTGCAGGATTTCATCGCCCGTCACCACGGGTTGGATCTCCGCGACATCGCCGGTGGTGGTGACTTCCAGCACGCGGATTTCCTCGGCCACGGCGGGATAGTCCAGGAGCAGATTGAACATGAACCGGTCCAGTTGCGCTTCGGGCAGCGGATAGGTGCCCTCCTGTTCAATGGGGTTTTGCGTTGCCAGCACGAAAAAGGGTTCTTCGAGAGCGTAAGTCTTGCTGGAAACCGTGACCGAGTGTTCCTGCATCGCTTCGAGCAGGGCGGCCTGCGTCTTGGGAGGCGTGCGGTTGATTTCGTCCGCAAGAATGATGTTTGCGAAAAGAGGTCCCTGCGAAAAAACGAACTGCCGGCGGCCCGTGGCGTGATCTTCCTCGATGATGTCTGTGCCCGTGATATCAGCGGGCATGAGGTCTGGGGTGAACTGGATGCGACGGAATTTCAGATGCATGGCTCTCGCCATCGTGCGGATCAGAAGAGTTTTGGCCAGACCCGGCACTCCCACGAGAAGCGCGTGGCCGCCGCTCAGCAGGCAAAGCAGAAGATGCTCGATCACAGTCTGTTGACCAATGACCTGCTTCGCAATTTCGGTTTTGAGAGCGGCGCACGCGGCGCGCGCACGTTCGATCACAGCAAGTTCATCAGGAGGCGGAGTCATGGGAGAATGGGCTTGTTGTCAATGCACGGTTGTCGTTGCAGAATCCCGGCATTATGCTGAAATGCAAATAGAATGGGAATCGTCAAATTATACTGGACCTTCGGGATCAATGGGTTTCTTGTGAGCCTTGCCATTCTTTTTTTTGCTGCCGCGCCGCGTCTGAGGTCCGCAGAAACACCCTCGTTCACTTTTGTGATGATCGAGTACAGCGGCGGCTCATGGAAGGATGTGCGCGCCGAACAGGAGGCGCATGTGAAGGATTTCATTCCAAAATTCATGCGCTGGTTGAACCTGAAGAAAATCGTGACGGCAAACGAAAAAACCGAGGTTTTGCGCCTCACGGATTCGCGCATTTTTGATTATCCGATGCTCTATATCAACGGTCACTTCACCTTTCAAATATCAGATCCGGAGAAGCAAAATCTGAAGACCCACCTGGAAAGAGGCGGTTTTCTTTATATCGAAGACTGCGGCGGCGACACACAGAGCCTGCAAAAGTTCGGCAGTTTCGCCAAATGCATCCACGATGTCGTTCAGTCCATTTTTCCGGAGGGACGGTTTCAGGTGTTGCCTTTCAACCACGACATTTACCGCTTTCCTTATGAATTTCCAAACGGTCTTCCGAACATGTATGGGGACAACAACGATTCATCGCCAGAATCACCGTCCAAAAGACGCAAAGGACAGGGGGGCGAGGGATTTTTTCATCGCGGGCGGATGATTTCTTTTTACAGCGACGCGGACACCTGTTGCGGTTGGGACTGGAACGGCGTCGGTCAATGGGGCGATCTCCCGTACAAGGTCGGCGCCAACATCGTCACTTACGCCCTGACCCATTGAAGGGTTGCGGCCACTCAACAAAATCGTCCCCGCTGGCGGCCGACTTCGTAGAGAAACGCGGCGGCGGCGCTTCCGACGTTCAACGAATCCACCTGTCCCGACATGGGGATGGCTGCGGTTTCGTCGCAGGCGCTCAACGTCTCCGGCAACAAACCGTGACCTTCGCTTCCAAACACCAGACAGATGTCCTTCGTGAAATCGCACTGCGGCAAAGCCAGGTTCGCGGCGTGCGGATGCGCGGCGATGCAACGCACCTGTCGAGCGCGCAGGCCGTGCAACATTCCGACCAGACAATCCGTCTCGACAACCGGCAACTGGAAGATCGCGCCCATGGAATTGCGCACAGCCCGCCGCAGAAACGGGCTGCAGGCAGTCTCCCCCATCACCATCGCGTGCGCCCCAAACGCCGCGCAATTGCGCGTCACCACCCCCATGTTGTGCGCATTGGTGATCCCTTCCACGGCCACCAGCAGCCAGGGGCGGCCGCAGGTTTGCAGGATTTGTTCAAGGGACGCCGGCGGCGGGATTTTCCCGACAGCCAGGATTCCCTGAAACAGCGGGTAGCCGGTGAGTTTTTCCAGTTGCGCCTTGGTCGTCACGTACGCGCGGATTTCTTCGGGCCTTTTGTGAAGAAGCGGTTCGAATACCGGAAACCATTCATCCTGGAGCAGAAGCGAGACCACCGGAAATCGGCTTTCCAGCAGGCGACGGACGACCTTCTCGCCTTCCGCCACGAAGATGCCCTGACACCGATGCTCCGCCTGGCGTCTCAGAGTCCGATAAGGCGCCAGTTCGGGCAAATCAATGGATTCAATGGAATGAACATGCAGCATGATTCAAATGATGGAAATTCCGGCAGCAGACGCGGCTTGTCAACGGGCGAAAATCCGCCTGCGAAACAGGCTTGAAAAACCGCGTCTTTTTCAAACAGGGTTGGCGCTCAACTCTTGCCGTGTCGGACATATTCGCCCTTCCATTCGGGGGTAGGCGGTTGGGTCTCATACTCTTTCACCCGCTTGATGAACGTGTGGGACGGCGGGTCGGCGGGCAGGAGGCGAAGCGCGGCTTCAAAAGCCGCGAGCGCCCCCTTCCAATCCCGTTCCCAGTGGAGGCGAAGTCCTTTTTCAAAATGCGCGATGGTTTCGAGGAGGGGGTCGGGGACCTCGCCTTTTCTGCCGACCAACTCGTACACGGCCACCGGTTCCGTTTTCCCATAGACCACGATCCGGTCCAAAAGGCGTCCAACGATTTGTTCTTTCGCGAGCGCGTATGTTTGTTCTCCGATCATGATCAAGGTGCCGTAATCCTTGTTTGCCGGCTCCAGGCGGGCCGCGAAGTTCACGGGGTCGCCCATGACGGTGTATTCATACCGATTGCGGGAACCCATGTTGCCCGCCGAAACGATCCCGGAGTTCAATCCCATTCGAACCTTGAGCGGGACGTTGTACTTCTCGACAAAGACGGGCTTGAGTTCGCGGATTTTTTCCTGTTGTTCCAGCGCGGAAAGGCAGGTCTGGACCGCGTGATCCGGCTGGGGATACGTGACGCCCCAGATGGCCATGATCCCGTCGCCCGCGTATTTGTTCACATACCCATCCCGACTGAGGATGAGATCGGTCATGGGCGTGAGGTAATCATTGAGGATTTGGCTGAGCTGTTCAGGGGAGAGTTTTTCCGAGATGCTGGTAAAGCCGGCGACATCGGAAAAGAACATGGTCGCTTCGCGCCGTTCGCCGGAAAGCCGTTCTGGATGATCTTCCATGTACTGCAATACGCGTCCCGACACCATGGCCGAGAATTTCTTGCGGATTTCGATCCGCCCCTTCTGCTCCACCTGGTAGCGGTAAAGCGAGATCGCCCCGAAGGCCACGAGCGCCGAAAGTTCGGGCAACACGATGGGGACGCAGGTGATGTTGAAGTAGAACAAGACCATCGCCGCCAAAGGGAAGCCGGCCAGGACTCCCGCCGTGCCGACCGCAGAGAGGTGGGCCTGGGGAAAGGCGTTGGCGATTCCCATGAACCCCAGAAGGCCTGCGAGCAGGACGATCACCGGGGCCGCTTCCATGGGCCGCATGAAGCTGGCTCGAAGAATGTTGTCGATCGCGGCCACGTGGATGAACACGTACGGAACGTTGGAATCAATTGCGCAAGGCCCGATGTCCCCTCCTGCGGTAAAGGTCAGTCCGATCAGCGCGATTTTGTTTTCGAGCCGGCGTTTGACTTCGTGCGCCAATTCCAGGTGCGCTTTCATCTCGGGCGTATCGGGAAGCTTGCCGACGGCCTCCGCATCGAGGACTTCGCCGTAGCGCAGGATATCGATATAAGGCACTCTGGGAAAATCAGCAATGGTGCCTTCAAAGTTCAGAAACAAATTTCCATGGCGATCCACTGGAATGTGGATTTCGCGTTCCCGGTTCCAAAGCCGGATTTCCCTGCCGAACTCAACCCGCATACCGGACGCGGCTGAAGGAATTCCTTGCGTCGCCTTCGATTCCAGGCTGATGCCCATGTGGAGAAGACACGCCCGCAAGGCGATGGACGGCACGAAGACAGGACCGTCGTGATGAGTCGGATCACGAAAGCCAAGGACGAGAGGAACTCGTCGGATATTGCCGTCTGGGTCGCGCGGGACGTTGATGAAACCGAGGTGAACGGGGGCCGTGGCAAGCTCCTCGAACGGAAGCGTGGCATTGTCGGCATAGGGATAATCAGGAGGAACATTGTGAATCCACGCGGCGGGGATTGCCTGGCGCTTCAGACACTTGACCCGGTCTTCCACTCCCTCCTGTCCCACATTCCATACGGTTCCCCCCTCCACCTCTTTACGGGTGAAGTCATACGCCATGATGAAATGCGGCATGATCTTGCCCTCCGAACGCGCATCCTCGACGTCGTAAAACCGCGACGCGAAAGCGGTGTTGCACGCGTAATCCAGAGCGTTCAGCAAATCGAGCCGGGGAAAGTCTTCTTCGAGAACCATCTCCCGAAAAGGCATTTTTTTCCCTTTCAAGAATTGGTCGATCAAACCGCCTTCGGAACCGGCGGAGTTTCCTTTTGAGCCACTTTGGGTGCGGTAAGGAAGAAAGAGGATGTCGTAAGCCACCACGCTGGGTTTCTCGTGATTGACGAGGAAATAGATGGCGTTTCGCCAGTGGTCGCGGGTCACCCAACCACCGGAACCCCATCGGTCGGCATGCTTCGACTTTGACATCGAAGGCTCCACCGATTTTTGATCCACGGCGACAAGGGCCACGTTCCCGCTGACGTGAACACGCTTGAGCCACGTGTTCAAGCGATGGCGCCGACGGAAAAGTTCATCGATCGTTTTCGTTTCGAGATGATCGAACCATCCCATCTGATTCGCAATGGCAGCCAGGAGCGCGATGGCCGCGCAGATCAGGAAGATGGCGGGAGAAGACCGCTTTTGGCGTCGCATACATCATTTCATAGCATGGTCCTCAACGTTCTGAAAGCCGGGATGAACCACTGGTTGGGCGCGGGTGTGCGACAAAATTCTTGGTCACATCGTAACGCCCGCCGTAGGGGCGTTCAATTGAACGCCCCTACACCAAGAATTTTGTCGTTCGCGCGTCGGGCGCGCGCCTCGGCGCGTTACGGCGCGGCTGATGATCGGGCGCGCCGCACGAGGGTGAAGTTCGCGTTCGCCGGCGCGAGGACGGGATGCTGGGCCCTGGCTTGCCGGACATCCTCATTGTAGAGGTCGCGGCAGCGGATCATTTCGCACACAAGAGTTTGAAGGTCCACGCCTTCGTCGTTTTTCTCCATGAGCCGCAGGGCCCACTTCAATCCCATCAACCCAAGAAAACTCATGCCGCGGGGTTCCCATTGCAGCCTGGTTCGCAGGAAACGCCGTTCGTTCGCCGCGAAATCTTCCAGACCGGCGGGTCCGCGGTCAAAGTCCAGGTCGCGGGATGTTTCGCGCTCCGTGGATGCGTAAAGACGAATGACCTTGTCGGAGAACGATCCTCCCTTTTCGAGCGCAGCGGCGTAACAACTGTCGTTGATCAGCAGAAGGCGGTTGAAATTAACGGCCGCCGCATTCACGACGTGAACCATGCGATTTGCGGACAGGTCCGGACCGGTGGTGAATTTGAGGCGGCCATCGCTTTGCTGGTGGGTTGAGAAATAGAGAATCAGGGTGCAATCCAGCGTCCCTTTTTTTGCCAAATCATTCAGCCATGCGACGAACTCATCGGCAGACCCGTTGCTCCAATGATCCATCCGGGCGGCGGGCAGTCCCAACCCATCCAACGCGCAACGCCGCAGCAGACGGACGGTCTCGCCCGTCATCGGCAGATCGCTGACCCATGGGAATTGGGTGCACACAGCCGTGGCAATATGTGCCGGGAAATCCCATTCCCATCCTTGGGCGGGGGACGCCTGACCAGCCGCCAAGCTGCCGGTCCATGGCAGCAAACAGCCGCTGACCACCATTTTCCAGAAATGCACCAGCCAGTCATGGGACCACGACGGCTGTTTCGCCGACAAATGCTCCGTGGTTCCCATCTCAAGAACTGGGGCAGGGGCGTTCATCGAACGCCCCTGCCCTGAAGCCGGGTGATGGATTCCGGTTAGAACGCGATGCTCAACCCCAGGCGGGCGTTGTAGGCGCTGACACCGGCGTATCCTTCCTCAGTGTTGAAATCCAACGTGACCGTCAGATTATCCGTGGGAAAGAACTGGAACTGCGGCCCAACCGTCCAGTAGTCGTCATCGCGGATCTTGGCGCCGGGAAAGACGTCCTGAAAGACGAAGAAGTGATAATTGAACGTGGCGCCGAGTGTGAAGTATTTGGTGATATCATACGCCAATCCGCCGCTCCATGTGAAGCGACCAGTGTCGAGGTCCTTCTGCTGTTCGTAGTCATCCGCGGCATAGCCGAAACTCGTCGTGGTTGACCAGTTCCATTTGCCTTTCTTGTCGCTAAGCCCGAGGATGGCGCTGAAACCATTGGAATCACGGTCCAGGTTGGCGACCACCTTACGAGTCAGGTTGTGATCGGTGCCGGCGTAGTTGTACGCCAAGCCGGCGTTCACAAGGTTGTTGAATCGCTTGGCGAAATACAACGAAACACCGTTGGAATCGAGATGCTCGCTGGTGCCCACCGCGTTTTCCGCCCCCCGATACAGGTGCTGATAAATCAATCCTGTGATCAAACCGTCATAGATGTCCGCGTCCACCGCCAGATCGCCGCCCACTTCGTTGCCGCCGAACCCGCCCGGATCGCCGTCATCGGAACGGCGGTACGAGAAACCGGGCGACACCACCGGATCCTTGAACTGCAACCCTTTCTGTCCCCCCGAACGCATGAATGGGCTGGAAGGACCGGGCGCGCTCAACATGGATGAAAGCGAATTCACCAGGTTGAAGGTTGGATTGACCGTCGGCGCCACCGCGTTGGCGGTCTGCTGTTCGGGTGTGGTGTTGTCACTGCCCGCATTGTTCATGACGTTGGTTGTCCCCCAGGATCCCCACGTCGCGGCAGGAATGACGATCGCAAAAAGAAGACTGCAGAGTTTGGTTTTCATAATGGTTAAAGGTTGTTGGTTCTCCTTGGTGCGCACATATTTAATTCAACGCGCCATAAACGTCAATAAAAATTTTTGAAATTTTTCGAAGGTCAAATTTCCGCCCGACAAGCCCTTGCAACCGCGGCTGTGGCTCAACGCAGCCGCATGTTGCCGCGAACGGCGTCGCGGATGACTTTTCGATACTCGAACAATGCCCGGCGCTTTTCCGTGGCTTTCTTGGCCGCATCATCGAGTTCGCGCGTCAGGCGTTCCTTTTCATCGGGGGACTCCGCCTGCTTCAATTTGGTCCGTGTATTTCCCTCTTTTTTGGCTGCAACCAGGTAATCTTCCACGAGGGCGGGACCTTTTCCCTGCTTGTCCGAAGAGAAATTGGTGACCTCCTTGCCGTCAATGGCGTAGTAGCCCGCCTTGTAATCTTTATCTTTGTCGCTCACGCCCCCCTTCTCCACCTTCAGGGCCACCTGGTCGGTCTTCTCGGTGAACGCCTGGGCAACCAGGAAGACTGTGCCATCCTGAACATCAAACCGGTGATCGTCCGCCCCCAGCACGACAGGCATTTTTCCGCCTTTGGTTTCGATGCGCCCATAAGAGTTCTCCTTGCCGGGGGCAAGGTCGGCCCTCACCGATTGTCCCGCGCCAATTGTCGGCGCGCTGAAGCTTCCGTCCTCGGTGGATTGTGCAAAGATGGTTCCGTTTTCGCACACAAAAAAGTTGCTCTGATCGTCGGTGGTGTTCACCGTGAATTCTGTCCCGACCGCGCCGCACACGGCAGTGGGGGTTTGCACCTTGAGCTGGTAGTTTTCAGGCAACGCGCCCAGGTCCACTTCCACACCCCCCTTGTTCATGGTCAGGTCCACCACCTTGCGGAACTTCGCGTCGCGCGTGCTGACTCGGATCACGATTTCCGTCTTGGGCAGCAGTCGAAAACGGTTTTTCGCATCAAAGGCAACCGTGAGCGTGCTCTGGCTGCCGGTCCGTCCGGCGGAACCCGCCTTGTGGGTTTCCCCCTCCTTTGCCGGTTTCCACGCAGAAGCGCCGGCCGATTTGATTTCGCACGCGTCGCCGTGCGCTTGCTGGACCGTGAAAGTGTCGAACGGGTCCTGGTCCTCTGCAGCGGACAGCAACAGAACCGACCAAACGAATGAAATTACAATCAGAAATCGCATATTTTTCATAAAGCCACCTTGAGCCGCCGCAGGGCGGGTTCGGATTCGATCTTTTTCTGGATTTTCATCAAGCCATCCAGCAGGGCCTCCGGTCGCGGAGGACAACCGGAGATATAAACGTCCACCGGCAAAAGGCGGTCAATGCCCTGGAGAACCGCGTAGCTGCGGTACATCCCGCCGCTGGACGCGCAGGCGCCCATGGCGATCACCCACTTGGGGGAAGGCATCTGGTCGTAGATTCTTTTTGCGGCGGCGGCCATCTTGTACGTCACCGTGCCGGACACAATCAGAAGATCGGCCTGTCGCGGCGAGAACCGCATCACCTCCGCCCCGAAGCGGGCGATGTCGAAGCGCGCGGCGCCGGCGGCCATCAGTTCGATGGCGCAACAGGCCAGTCCCAACGGCATGGGCCAAAGCGAATTTTTCCGCACCCAGTTGATCGCCGCGTTGGCGCTCGTGACCACGAGGTTGCCCTCGATTTTCGAGTCGTAGGTGACGCTGGATGAAGAATTCATGAGGCGAGACAATCCTGTCGCAACTTAATAATCCCTTCGCACGAAAACTGCAATACTCTTTGTGCGGGCTCTTTCCCCATTCCAGCCAACGCGGTTTTTGCACGCGCCGCCGGCCTCAATAATGATGCGGCAGGTATTGCGTTTGATGCCGGGGTTGGTTTGTTCCTCGCGCCATCTGTCGAGATCGGTGACGAGGCCGTACTCGGCGTAGCTGCCCCAACTCGACCCCAGACCGTTCACCCACTGGCCCGGATAGATGGCGCACGGACGGAGAACGCGGTCGCCGAATTTGTATCGGCAGACGCGTCGGCCCGTTTCCACAACCGTACCCACGCCCTCGTGGCCGAACACGCTCGGGTAATCAATCGGGAACGGCATCGTGCCTTCGCAGATGTGCGTGTCTGTTCCGGAGCAAACCCCGCACGCCTCCATGCGTGCCAACGTCTGATAATCGTTGGGGCGCGGCGTGGGGATGCCGGCGATTTCCAACTCGCCCGGCTTGTGGAGGATTGCCGCTTTCATCTCTGTGATTATCAACCGCTGAACCCCTGAACCCTGGCAACCTGAGAAGTTATAGTTTGTCATTTCATTCCAACACGATCATCTTCCAACTTTTTTCGGGAACAACGATTTGCACGCGCCCGTCTCGCACGAGAACGGGGCTGTGCGTCTCGGCGTCCACCGCCGACTGGACCGCTCTCTTCGGTTGAAGGGTGGTTTTGCACGCTTGCTCGCCGAGGTTGCAGACCGCCGCCAGCCGCTTGTCGTTTCGACGCCACACACTTGTGACCAACGTCTTCAATTCAGGCGAGGTCGTCACCTCGCGCGCGGAGTCCCAATACGGCACGAACTCCGCCTCCTCGCAATGAAACGCATCCTGGATCGCCCAGACCTGCTTCAGCCGCTGCTCGTCAATCCAGCCGTGCCAGAGGTTGTCCGCGAGGCCGAGCGGCAGGAAGGTGGCGAGCACGCTGTCGGTGGATTCCTTGTTTCGTCCGTACACGAGCATCTGCTGGATCAAGCCCCATTGCCGCCTCCCAGGTCGCGTCCTCGTGCAATTCGCCGTCGGAGACCAGGCAGAAGATGCGCGCGTCGCGCGCATCAGGAACTTTGTGGCGAATGGCGGCAACTTGGTCGCCACATTTGAGAGATCGCTTTATGATGAGTCCGGCGAGAGGAAGGATGATTTTCAGTTGCGCGATTTTTTCGGAGTCACCCGGCCATTACGATTTGAACGAAGAAACGTCGGTATCACGTAGCGATTAGGTTTGGCGGCTAAAACCTCAACAACCGGTGCGCTTCTCAGTGCCTGCCGCACCACCCTGACAAAGGCGTCGTGATTGAGCGGCAGGGCATCAAGCCCCTTGATCAGGTAGGCCTGAAGGATTCCCGACTCGTCCGAGTTGAAGAAACCCAGTTTGCCGTCCGGCGACAGGAAGGGATGCATCTGGGTTTCCTTGCGGACCGGGCCGCGTGCGGTGAGCACACGACGCAGACGTAGCGGGTCCCGGCCGGGTTCGCCCAGCGCGCCAAAGTGGATTTCGGCCGGCTGACCGGGAGGCATGGCGTCGCTGATGAACCGATGGCCTTCGATGTCCGTCGCGAAGTGATAGAACCACGGCTGGCAAATCTCCCGGCTCAGCACGTTGCGAATTCCGCCCGGCGCGCGCGCTCCGGCATGGCCGGCGACGGGCACGGCCAGTGACTCAATCAGGCTGTAGCTGTTCGGCCGATGGGTCATGGTGGACGTGATGGCCCATTCGTTGCGTCCCCGCCAGCATTGGTGCCCCTGGCATTTCTCGTTGCCGTCCCGCCCCCACGGCATGGTCCGGAGGTTCGTCCCGTCGTCGCGAATGACGTGGATGTCCGCCGCCAGCCCCGAGTAACTCTGCGCCGGGGCAAGGCCCAGGACGTCAGCCTCTTCACAACGCCGGGGGTCTTGATCAATCGCAGCCGCATGGCGCTGGAGCACCTGGCCGTCCGGCGCATACCGGTTGCCATGGTCTTCCTGGATGAGAAGGTCATGCGCGCGCTCCGGGTCGTGCGAGCGGCTGTATTGAGGATGAAGATTGCCCCATGTCGTCCCGTGCAGAATGAGCGCCACGCGGGCCTTTTCCAGATCGAACACCATCAGGCCCCAGGGCGGATCCTCCGTCCGTCCGTCGCCAAGGAAGGCCGGCAACGCCAGCCGTTTGCCGTCCGAGGAAATCGTGGAAAGGGGGGGGATCCGGCTGGGACGAAACCGCGTGCCCGGCAAGGGCGCGTCCACCGCCAGGATGGTCTGCCGGTCGGTGCCGTCGAGGTTGACTCGCTTGAGGATCAACCGTCCGCCACCCACCTCCGTTTCGTTGGCGAAGTAGTACAGGTGCTTGCCGTCCGGCGTCACGGACGGCGCGGTCGCGCCCGTTTCCTCGGTCAGGGGCGTGAGCCGGCCGTTGTTCTCCAGATCGCACAGCAGGTACCGGTGCTCCGGATCATGCGGGTCGCTGCCGTGGGCATGGGCGGAGCGATGCAGCACGAACCGCTTCGAGTCCGGCGTGAAAATCTGGGCCTCCATGTACACATGGGCCGACGGGATCGTTGGTTCGCCAGTCAACTGGTAGATCTCCATCCCTTTGGGGCTGCGCTTGTCCAGGAGATGCGGCGTTGGTTGCATCATTGGTTTGGCCCGATCAGTCAATGCACGAAGTAGTTGCAGTAGCCGACGTGGTGGAAAAGCTCCAGCGGCTTGTGGATGTAGGTGAAGCTTTCGTCCCACTGCGCGGGGTTCGGCGCCAGCGGCCGGGTTGCCAGCAGCGCCTCCCGGTAAAACGCGTTGATCTCGTCCGCCAGGGCGGGCGCGGTCCGGATCGTGAGGACGTTGGCGGTTTCGCCCGCAGGGGTCTGGAACAGGAAGCCGATCGTCTGGTCCGCCAAGGCCCAGCGCTCGTCCATATAGAACTCCGACATCACGTGGCCCCGTCCGGTCTTCATGCTGGCGAACACGAGGCGCGACGGAATGCCGACCACCTGGGACAGCGCCACCGCGACCCGGGCCTGTTCATTGCACCAGCCGCAGCTGGATTCCAGCAGGCCTTCTTCCGTGAGACCGCGGTCCGCCGGCACGGGGCGGTTCAAAAAGCAGGCATGCCGGACACCCTGGTTGACTGCCTGGAGCACCGCCCGCACCGTCGCCACATTCCGGCCATGATCGAGATTCTGACGCTGGATGAATTCCGCCAGTTGCGGACGCGAGCCGGGACGGTAGAAGGTGCGCGGACAGGTGAACGACGTATAAAACCACTCCAGAGGCAGCCCGCGGCTGTCCACGTAGTTCAGCGCCTGCTCCAGGTCGATCCCCGCAACGGGCGGGATGGGACGTTCGATGATGGCGGCGAAAGGGGTGGTCATGAGGGTCGGGAGCATGCGTGTTAAGTTAGCGCACCTACGGTCATTTTCTTAATCTTACTCGTAATCTTAATCTTCTCAACCATTGGCACAGAAGAGATTTCGAGCAGGATTACGATTACGATTAAGAAAACAGCGCCTTAATTAACACCGATGGGGTCGGGAGGGGCGGCCTGGCGAAGGGCTACCTCAGACCCGCAAGCGACGGCGTGTGATGGGCGCTAAGGGCCATTAAATAATAACCTTTACAACATGGGGGAATGTGGCACAGCCGCCCCCGGCTGTGCATCGAGGGGAACCACAGCCGGGGGCGGCTATGCCACACACTAAACTTGTATATGTTATTTCATAACAGTCCCTAATCAACCTTGAACCGGTGCCAGACCGTCTCCAGGGGCTTGAGGGTGACTCGGCGGGGAAACGCACGGCCATTGTCCAACATGCACTTGGCATCCTCCGCCGGACCGCTCTTCCGAAACGACACCTTGCGTTCGGTTCGCTCCAGATTGACCAGCAGCAGGAGATACCGGCCTTCGCTTTCCCAGGTGGCGGCGACGAGCGCGTCCGGGAGGTCCGCCTGAGCCTGGATCGGCGCTTCGTCCGACGCGAGCGGCCGGGTGATCAGCCACGGCTCGAGCGCCTGGAGATCCCGGTTGATTTCCGCCACGGTTTTGAACAGCGGCTCCTTGGGCAGATACCAATCCGGATCGCGGATCGAATAGTATTTCAAACCCGCCGCGCCGCCGGCGACAACCTGCCAGGCCATGTTCTTGAGTTCGAGGTCCGTCGGAGCGCGTGTGTTTTCGCCGGCGTACGAGCCGATGACGCCGACGAACGCCCGGCCGGATGGTTTGGCGTTCCGGATGAGGGTCATCCAGCGGGTCACCATGTCCAGTGGTGGATCCGCAGTGATCTCCTCTTTTGACTTGGTGGCCACGGGATACGGGTCGGCGCTGAACACGTCCACCGTGGAAATGAAGCGGTGAAACTGGTAGGGACCGGTGTCGTTGAGGAACACCGGAATTTCCGGCGTGAGCGACTTGAGCCACTCGCAGGCCCAGGCGCATTCGCGGGGGCCGACCCCGTGCCGGGTCGGCTCATCGCACAGCACCCAGGCGGCGAGCGCCGGGTGGCTGCCAATCGCGGCGGCCAATTCCCTGGTGCGCGCCTGGTGGCCGCGGAACCGATTGCCGGGGTCGAACAGCCCCGCCATCCCGGCCGCGTGGAGCGCATCCAGCTTCTGCGTGGCCTCGGCAACCGGACCGGCTTTGGCGAGGATCGCGTTGAACCCGGCAGCCTTGAGGACGGCGTAATCCTCCGGCTGCGCGTGGTAGGCGCCGATCAGGAATCGTTTCCTTCCCTGGAACACGAACCGTTCGTCCTTCAAGCGCGCTGGCCCTTCGGCCCTCGAACCGGCAAACACCGGTTCGCGCCATTGCCAGCCTTGCGCGCCGGGATACGGCTTGACCGGTTCAATGGCAACCCGCACCCAAAACTGTTCGTCGGTCGGGGCATCCTTGGGAAGCTGAATGGTTCGTGTCCACGGCAGGGTGACGAGCCGTTTCTCGCGCCACTGGCGATGAACCTTCCCGTCCGCGCCGACCAGTTCAATCCGCATCGTCCCGTCGGCGGTCACGCTGGATACGTGCGAGCGCGCGATCCGGATGGTCAAAGGCTCCGCGCGCGACAACAGGACGCGTGGGAAGAGGGTGACTTCCACCGGCGCCATCTGGACGGGACCCCACCGGAAATCTCCCAGGGCGAAGCTTTCGCCGGGCTGGCACACGCCCTCGATCGCCAGCGCCGCCTGCCGCGCACCGGAAGGCGTCAGACCGACCGCCTCCACCTGCATCCACGCGGTTTCATTGGAAGTGCGCGCCTCCAACCGGTCCCGGGTGAGGATCAACTTCCCGGCCTCGTCCCGCCAGGTCAACCGCAGCCGGCATCCGCCGAACGGCTGACCCTCTTTCGGTTCCGCCGGCGGCGCGCGGCGCGCCACGGCGGCAAAACGGTACGTGCGGCCTTCCTCGACCGGCTTGACCCAGGTTGCGCCGCAAGCGGTTTGCCCCTCTGCGGCCTGGAGGCGCAGCGTGGGCTGGCCATTCAACGTCGTCTCCGCATCCACCTGCATCACGCCGTCGGTTTGCGCCTCTGCCAGGAGCGCGTCGTTCACTTGCCATGGACAGAGGCTTTCGCCCAGAGGCATGGTGGGAGGATACAGGTCGCCCACGAATAAGCGATCAACGTCCTGAGGCTCAAGCGTCTTTTTTTTTTCATCCCAAGGCGGGACAGCGTCAAGACTCGCCGTCAGCGCCGTTTGCAGGATGGCCGTGAGCAAGACAGATTGCGCCAGGAAGATTGGATGTTTCATCGTCAGTTCCTTCTTTGTGATTGTTTTTCAACGGTTCTACTCGAGTTCCACTTCCCACAGGTAACCCGACCGCGTGGGCACGTCCGTTTCGCCGACATAGACCCGCCCATCCGGACCGATCGCCAGGTCGTGCGTGCGATACAGCGGCAGGCCGGTTTGGCTGTCGATGATCGGGCCGAGCGCCTCGAAATGCCGGGCGCGGGTGTCATACGTGAAAAGACAACCGCCATCCTCGTCGCCACAACAGCCGATCAGAAGGTGGTCGCGAAATTTCTTCAGCGCGGGCAACCGTCGCGTGGGCGCGGGGTGGCCGAGGTATTCGACCGCCGCGCTTTCCGCGTGGAGCCGGCAAAGCGATCCGCCGCAGGTTCCGACATAGAGCCAACCATCGCCGCCGTTAATCATGCAGTCAATGGGACCGGCATTGGGATACATGATGTTCGAATCGCACCGCGCGTTCGGCAGGCTGTGTTTGAACCAATGGATTTTCCGCTGGTCCGGACAATACTTGTACAACCAGTGTTGCACGCCATTCCAGGTTGACCAGTAACACCCGCGGTCGTCGATTGCGCTGATGTGCGAGATGCTGCCCGTGTAGTCGTAGTTCTCCACCGTGCCGTCATCGAGGTGATACACAAAAAACTTAAAGACGGGGTAGGTTTGTCCATAGATCAGGCGCCGGCGTTCATCCAGCGTGATCGTCTGGATATAGTCGTGCGGCACGGGTACCGTCAACTTGCGCAGTTGCTTGCTTTTCGGGTCGTAGCGGAAGAGGGCGCCGCCCGGCGCTTCCAGACGACGGTTCTCGAAATGCAAGCCGGCGGTCGCCCCGTAGATCGCGCCATCCGACGCGAGTTCCAGGGAGCGGTGAATCTTGCACTCGAATAGCTCGCTAACCCGCTGGTAGCCCAGCGATTCAAACTGTTTCGTCCGCACATCGAAACGGTAAAGGATGTCGCCGTTGAAGCGGGTCAGGCCGCAGTACAAGCAACCATCAGGATGGTGCAACAGACAGCAAAAGGCCACCAGGTTGTTGAAACACTCCGGGTTGTTCGCTTTCAACTCGTACGGATCGCCCGCAAAATCCGACAGTTGCTTCCCGCGGTAATCCGCGAGGACGTGGTGGGTGACGTGCTTGATTTTCATGACTCCACCACCAGCAGCGCGTAAGGGTCAACGCGCGGGACCAGGACTTCGGCGCGGCCATTGACGGCGGCCACCGGCAATCGCCGGGGCTTTTTTCCGGGTTCGTGGCAAACGACTCCACGCACCCGGCTTGCCCAGCTCGGCCGGAAAAGCACGATCACGTCCTGTACCGGCCGACCCGCGTCGAAGTTGAGGAGATGCACCAACCGCCGCCGGCCGTTCTTTTCGGCATTCGACAACAGAAACGGCGGGGCGATGAGCCGCACGGGATGATCGCCGCGGACCACCCAGTCCACGGCCTGGACAATTTCCAGCGCGTTCTGCGGCAGATGCCATTGGTCGCGAGTGAAACCGTAATCCGCAAAATCGGGGCTGTCGGTGACATAGCGTTCGGGACCGCCGGCCAGGATTTCCGCGACGTACGCCACCCGTCCCTGGCCATGATTCCGCCGCAGGCCGCGCCATGCGCCATCGCGCGGCCGCGTCTTGATCCCGAACAAATGCGCCAAGCCGAACGCTGCCCGTTGGCGCGCCCAGTCGTCATAACGCGAAGCGTCCTCGGTGGCCACGAGGCCGCCGCCGGTTTCGACGTAGCGGCTGATGACGCGGATTTGCTCGTCGGACAAGCATTCCGTGTTGGGCAACACGAGCGCGCGGTAACGACGAAGATTCGCCAGGTCTTCATCGAAAAGAATGTCGAACGGGATATGATGCTGCAGCAGAGTCTGCTCCACCAGGACGGCGGAGCGATGAGTTTCCCGGCTATTGAAGGACAGCGAAGCGAATCCCCGGAACACCGCCACCTCCGCCGCGCTTTCCGCGTCCTGCCAGAGCCGCCGGTGCCGGGCCGCGAAACGCGCTAGGGCAACCGAGGCCGCCGCCTCTGGCGTGAAGCGGACGGCGCCCCGTCCAAAGACCACCCCCTCCCACCACGAGGTCGCGCCTTTCGGCGCGTAGAACACCTGCGCGCCGCCCGCGCGGGCCGTCTTGAAGGCGCGGGCCCGCGTTGCCAGGATGCCGTCTGGCCGATAGCTGCCGTCATCCTCCGATTCGCTCCAAACGGCGTCCACCTCCCGCGCCACCCACGGCGTCCAAGCTCCCACGAGCAGCGCCGCATTGGCGCCGGCAGGCATGAAGTAGTTCGCCTCGACCACCACCCCGGAGTTCTCGCGCTTGGCCGCGTCGCGGAAAAAGCGCAGCGTTTCCACCAGCGTGCGGCAGCGAAAGCCGATCCACTCCTGCAGGACCGGATCGATGATCCGATGAATCCGTACCGGCGGCAAATCGGCCGAATGCAGCGGCGGCCGGATTTCTTGAAGATTCTCAAACCCAAACCGCGCAACCCGCGCGCGCTTCGTCGGGTAACGAGCGCGCAGAAACTCAACAAAAGCCGCGCAACAACCTGGGCAATGGCAGGCTTCCGCTTCGGGTCCCATCCAGGCGCCATCCAGATGCACCACGTCCACTCCCAGTTTTCTCACGGCCTCGCGAATCACCCCGCGCAGATATTGCCGGTAACCGGGGTGGCGCAGGCACACGCGCTTCCGAAAGTATTGCCCGATGGCGTCCGGATGCCGGCCCGCGGAATCGACCGCCAGCCACGTGCGCGCCGCGGGGATTTCCTGGAAAAAGGTTTCCGCCACCACGTTGTCGAGCCGGATATAGACGCCGGTCTTCAGACCGATCGTTTTGCACCGCCGGATGGTCTTGCTCACCAGCGGCAGTTCCCGGTTCTCGATCCGCGGCCCAAAGCCTTTGTGATAATGGCAGATGTACAACTCCACCCCTTGCCGCTTCAGGTTCCGAAGGAAGGGCGGCGAATGTCTTTGAAGAAAATCCTTCTCCAGGGTCGTCGAAACCGGCCAGCGTCGGCGCAGGAAGACCAGGGGTTCGTTCAGGAAATAGGCGTCACAGCCGCCGTGCAGCCACGCTGGCAAAGGTCTCTTCATGCAATGATTCGGGCATCCACCCCATTATTGACCGAGTGCGAAGTCAATGGAGCGACCGCGGTCTCCTGCAATCCGGGGAAGCGGTTCTGCTTCGCGTTGTACGCATCGGCCATTTCGCCAACGAGACGGACTCGTTCGATATCCCCGGTGGAGGATAGTTCATCGGAGATTCCCAACACAAGCCGGGGAGCAAATAGGTCGATCAGTTTGCGGACGCATTCGGTCAACATCTCAACCGGGAAAGTCCGGTCAAAGAGCACTGCGGGAATACCGTCCAAGAGCAACAAGTCATCGCCCAGCGATTCCTTGACCGCCTCCAACGTCACATCGCCCTGGGGTTCCGGCGTGATCGCTTCGATGCCATCCAGACCGGTCGCGCGCGCATACGGAAGCAGAGGTCCGCAGTCGCCGTCCCAGTGAGAAGAGACGAACTTGCCGGAGGCGTGCAGCTTCGCACAACGAGATTGGCAAGCCGGCAGATGGTGCTTCAGGAAGAGCGACGGCGGCATGGTCCCGGCGTGGAGATTCTCGCCCATATTGATGATCTCGATCGGTGAGGCGGCAACCAGATCGAGCAGGCGGTCATGGTTCGCATCCATCGCGCGGAAGTAGGTCGCAACCGTGTCCGGCCAGTCGAACAATGCATACGTGGCCTGCTCGACACCCATCGTGTTGATGTAGAGATCCTGGAGATTCATCCGGGGCAGGTACATGGTTGGCGCTCCCAGGTCTCCGACCTCGCGGATACTGCGGTCGAACCGTTCCTGGTCCCATTCCCATAAGGTGTTTTCCTCGATCCACGTTGCCACTCTGAGTTCCGCCTCGCTTGCGACCGGCCATTTCACATGAATGGAGCACGGGCTGTTGGGAGTTCGGCGATCGATCCGGACTTGTTTGCCCAGCGGCGTCGCGATGGTGGTCCTGGTATCCGTGGCATTCAATTTTTCTTCGACCCGGTGCAAGGCTGGCGGGTCAATTCGCCGAAAACACGGATTGTACCACTTGTAAAGCCGGTGGGAGCATTTCAACCTCCGGTAGATCTCGATGATGTTCATCCCGGTAAAAGGCGGCGGCAAATCCTGCCCGGCGAAAACCTTGTCGGAATACCAGCACTGGATGCGCGGCTGCCAGATGATCTTGCCGCCCGATCGGCCGAACACAACGTCACGGTGAAGTTGAGCGAAATTCCTCATGGTTTCGTCTCGCGCCAGGTCAGGCAACCAACAGGCCGTCGCGAAGCGCCAGCGCAAGCGCCTGGACGTAAAAGATCGTTCCCAGATCGCGGATGAGATAAGGACAGGCATCGGTGCCATCCGGTGGCTGCACGACTTCGAGAACGGCGCCTTTCAGGTTCGGATCGGAAACCTTGACGAATTGCAGGGATTGTCCGAAAGCCAGGGCGGTCTGCATGGCGCCGCGATAAGCCGCGCCGTTGCCTGATACGATCAAGTCATGCCAAAGACAACAGCCGGCAAAAATGCCGCTCATCTCCTGGCCGAAAGACGGGGTGCTGAAATCCGTGTAGGTGTTGCGGAAAAAACCTCCATCGCGGCGCATGGCCGACAAGTACCAGTTGGCGGAACGTTTCGCGCAGGCGAGATGCCGTTCATCACCGCTTTCCTGCCACGCCATGATCAGGGGCCGCCCCCACCAGTAGGCGTGACGCGGGTGAATCGTTCCCGCGCTCCGGTTGCAGGGCGGAAAGGCAATCCAGTTGCCGGGCGGGTTTTCCTGCTTGAGCAACCGGTCGGCGACCGCGAAAAAAATGTCCCGCCAGGAGGAACGCCGCGTTCGCTGAAACCCTTTCAAAAAAACCCCGTCGTCGAGCAGCGGCCGACCCGGAAAGCCGCATTCAACCGTCAGGGGTTGTTCGACCACTGCGCCGGTGGCCGGCGCAAAATGGTCGTAGAACAAACCGGCGTTTGGGATGTAGGCTTTCCGTTCAGCCCACTCAAGATGACGCAGGACGGCCTCCCAGTAGCGCGCTTCGCGGGTCTGCTCGCCAAGCAGGATCAAACCGTCCAGACTCTCCAGTCCGCAGGAAATGTTGCAGACATCCGCTTGGCCTTCGTGGGAGAGAAGCGCGCCGCAATTTGGATTCTGGGGATCCGTGATCTGGGCGGCCAGGATAAACTCAGCGGATTGCCGGGCGGCCTCCAGGAAGCCGTTGTCGCCCGCCACATGGTGCGCCAGCACCAACGCCTTGATGGCCTGCCCCGTGTGCCAGATCGGCGCGAATGAAACCCACTGGCGCTTCCGCGCATTGTACTCGCGAACCGATCCTTTCCAGGTCGCGTAGCGGTAGCCATAGACGTTTTCGCCATCGGGAATCTGTTCGCAAGGAACGCGCGAGCGCGCGATCAGCCAGTCGCAGGCCTGGCGCAGGGAATCGATGGCGTTTTGCCGATTCATGGTCCGCTCACCGCCAGCCCCAGAAATCATCCGTGCCACTGCCGCCCGTGAGATCCACCGTATTCTTCGCTCGCCAGCCGACGTGGCCGTCGACGTAGAGCGCGTTCACGCCGTTGCGATGCCGCCAGACGATGTTCCGGAAAATCGGGATGCTTTCGAGGTCTTTCCGGAAAGCGATTTCGGTGATGCCGCCATCCAGGAACCATGCCGTGGCGGACAGGTTCTGCAACTCGATATTGCTGGCGCCATCGCGGACGGAACGTCCGTAGGGCAGGGCCTGATAGTCCGGTCCGACCGCGCCATTGATGATCAGGTTCACAACCGCCACGCTGCCCTCCGCCGGAGTGTGGGATGGACATTGAATGATTTTTGGGTAACGGTTAGGGTCGCTCGCGGTCGTCAGGTAAGAGTGCAACAGGTCATACCACATTCCCCCCGCCCCCAAAGAGTAGGAAACCGTGATCCCGTTGTTGTCGTTGACATAGATCAGACAGGCTGCGCCGATCTGTCTTAAGTTGCTCATGCACACTGCCGCCCGGCCCTGTTCGCGCGCCGCCTTCAGCGCCGGCGACAACAACGCTGCAAGAATAGAAATGATCGCGATCACGACGAGCAATTCAATGAGCGTGAAAGCGCAAACGGGCCGGTTGCTTGATAACCGCGGTCGATCCCCGTAGTGCAAACCAGTCCTGTCACGATGCGTTGCTCTCCTGGTATATTGACAGTGCATTTTTCGACATTGAACTGATTTCAGTTAAGATAGAGATTGAACTGTATTTTGTCTATTGACGAAACCGCTCATTCTCTTTCATTTTTCGAAACATGCGGACCAAGTGGATTTACAACCGGCCGGTCGAGGACGTGCGCAGCCCGGCCTCATTTGCGCCTTACCCGGACCCGTTGCCCGACCCCGACGGCAACCTGGCGCGATGGTTGGACCTGGTCCAAATTACGCCCATTTCGACCAAGGAATGGAGATGCCGGCCCGGGTGGTTTCTCCGCCCGCGGGTGGGGGGTGATTCGTTCTGGTTCTGCTACCCGGACGGATGGGGAACGGCGATCATCGGTGGGGACCGCCGGACCATTCGTTTCGGCGCCGGCGACCTGGTCCTGATCCGCAAGGGTGCCCCTCATAGCCTGCAGCTGAAACCAGGGATCCGGGCGCGCTTCTATGCAGTGCACTTTCACGCAACCCTTTTCGGCGGGATGGACCTCCTTGACCTTATGGGTTTTCCCTGGCACGTGCCCGCGACGCGGTCCACGCCTTTTGTAAACGCATCCGCCGAACTGGCGCAGATCTATGCACGGCAAGCGCCCGGATGGTCCCGCGCCATGACGGCGGTTATTTTCAACCTGTTGTTTTATCTCTTGACCCACCACGGTCGGCTGTTTACTCCGCAGCAGCCCGGCCTCCCTCCCCAACGCCTGCTTCGCATGATGCCGGTCCTGGAACTTATCGAGCAACGCCTGGCGGATTCCCGCCTGGGAGTGCCGGACATGGCCCGGTCCATCTCGGTCAGCGAAGTGCACTTGCGCAAACTCTTTCGGGCGGTGACCGGCGTGAGTCCGGTGGTCTTCCTGCAACGCCGTCGTATGGCGCAGGCCGGCATTTTGTTGCGGACATCCAACCTGGGTATCAAAGAGGTTGCGCAGCAGTGCGGTTTTGCGGGCCTGCCGTTTTTCTACACGGTCTTCAAACGTTGGAATCGCCAAACACCGGTCGCCTACCGGGAAGCGCAGGACGTGTGAACCGTCCAGCTACTCATAAATTAGAACCAACATGTTGGTCGTAAGTTTCAAAAACCTTTTGGGCTGCAATGGGTTGCGAAGCCTTTTTTCCCGAGCGCAGTCTCGGAAAAAATCTGTTTGGACCGAACGGGACTTTGAAAGAGATCTGCGGCGGACAACGAAACAAACCGTAGGTCGAGCAAACCACGACGCCCTGATGCCCGCCCCAGACGGCGTGGTGCGGCGGGAGCACGCGCCCGCCCTGGAACAACACAAGGTCGCCTTCGCGGAAATCCTTCACCCCACCTGCCTGCCGCGACCCGCCTGCCAAGCCTGCCCGCGCAGCAGCAGGCGGGCGGCGGGCAGGCGGCGCAGGCAGGTCAGCGCACGCTTCGATTCGGCCCACGCCCTGGTAGCCCGGCACATACGGGAACTTGGCGCTCTCCATCCGTTGGCCCGTGGCAATGGAAATTTCCGTGCCCATACTTAACAAAGTGTGCAACGTGCGGATGCGAACTTCGCCCGCTTCAAGCGCGGGCACTTCGATTTCGCGGAGTTCGGCGCGATTGAGCGCAGGGATTACGATGGCTTGGGTTCGATCCATGGGAATTTACCTATCCGATTGCCCCCGGCTTTCGCAAGCGCCAACGTTGCCGCTGCGGAATTTGAAACACTGGCAAAGCCATGCCTTAATGTCTCAAACCGACGAGACCTGGTTGTGAAGGCGCATGGCGATGACTTCATAATCATCCAGCCGCGGCAGAGTCAGGAACATTCGGTTGCGCGAGCGATGCAATGACAAGCTCCGGTTCAGCCGGAGCGCGCGCGCTTTCTCAATTTGCATTTCACGAAGTTCAATCCTTATTTCGGCCAACGGATGCAGTTGGGTTAACGGTCGTTTCAGCCCGGATGCGTGATTGATCAGATGAAGAAATACGGCGTCCTTTTTGCCGGCCAACTGGACCTCAACCCACGGCGCGTTCACGATAGCGACGGCAGGCCGGCTGAGGGCGTTGCACAGGTTTCTTACGAGCAGAAGATATTCGGGAAAACGAAAGCTGTTGAGCGTCGCCCCAAATGTTCCCGCCAGATAAACCACGCGCCCTTTTTCGTAATTGTTCCGGATCAAGAAGGGCAGGTTCGAAAGGTCCGGCAGATCATCATAACAACCCTTCAATTTTTCGCAGAACGACAGCGAAACCGTTCCGCTGGCGGATTCCACCTTTGCGCCATAAGTTGTGGCCGGAACAAATCGCCGCGTGATCCCGCGAAGAAAGGCATCGCGCGCCTTCACGACCGGGGAAACGTAATCCCAATGCATCGGGCCGAAAATGCTTCCCTTAAAGGCAACGCCGAACAAATCGCGCAATTGAAAATCATCCCTCCGCGCGCCGGACTCGTCATAAAGCGAACTCTCAAACGTGGCGACCAGATCGCCGCCCTTCGCCACAAAGTTCCGGATGCGCGCAACGTCGTCGGACGAAAGACAAGCGGCGTTGGGGAGCAGCAGCAGTTGATAGCGCCCAAGATCATCCAGATGCGCCTCGTCCATCACGTCAAACGGCGTTTGCGCGCGCGTCAATCCCTCATAGAACCCGACAAACTCCTTGCTGACATCGCCCACCTCCTTCCTCTGGATGGCTTTGGTAAAATCGGTCAGGGGAACGGATGAACCACTGTAGAAGTTGGCGGAGCGCGACGGCCACAAAAGGGCAACCTTGGCGAGAGACTTTGCCTGGAAGAACGGGTCGGGATGCTTCTTGATGAAGGCATTGTAACGCGCAACAACGTCGAGTTCCGGTTGATTGAGATCGGGCGGGAAGAACGGAACCCAGGCCTGCGCGCCATGGGCAATGGTTTGCGCCAGGAGCAAGCTGATCTCAGTCCGCGGCAAGAGATACCATGACCACGGCTTGTGTCCGGCGCTGTTGAAAACGACGCATGGTCGGCCGACCGACTGCGAGGAAAGCAGTTTGGCGGCCATCCCCGGCTTATAGATGGGCGTTTGGTTCAGGTCACCGTAGATGAATCCGCCCTCGGCGCCCAGGATGCCGGTGTGCTTGACAATCGCATGGTTGTCGCGCGCCGTGGGCCAGGACGGCCAGTTGCTGTTGCCGTTCATGTAAAAGAGCAGCCCAGGCTTCGCCTCCTGGATGACGGCGTTGGAGTCCTTCAAGAATTCAGCCAAACTCGCGGACTGAAAAGCAACCATCTGTTTCCACAGCGGATTCCTGGGATCGGATTTCAGCGGCAGTTCTTTGCCCGTTGTTTGCGCGAATCGTTGTTTGCAGGAATCACAGTAACAGGTGTCGGCGAAAAAAACCGGCCCATCGTAAAAAATGCCGTCAATATCATAAGCGCACAAATCCCGCAAAATTTGAAACACCCATTCCCGGTACGGGGTGTTGACGCAAAAAGAGACGCCGGTATCATAGATATCGTCCTTGGGCGCGCCGCACTCCTTGATCTGCAGCCAATCCGGATGCCGCTTGCCAAACTCGGCCGTGTAGCAGTGGACATTGAAATAGACGAGGACCCGGAGGCCGGCTTTGCGCGCCAATGGCAGATATTTGCCCAGGCGGTCCGGATTTTTCTTTATCGCCAGACTGGTCTTGAAGAAAAGCCCGCGATCATCCAACCCGAATGAGCCGAATTGTTTGGCCGAGTGCAGCATGCAATGGAAGTGCTGCACATTTGCGCCCAACCGTTTGACGACCGCCGCCTCGTCTTTGAGGGAGAGCATGTCGAGGCACAAGTTGTTGCAGATTTCGATGATCCGCAACGGCGCTTGCTCCCACCAATTGACCCGCGGCGATTCCGGCCGGTTGCGGGCGCTTTTTCTGGGGAGCGCGTTCATGGCACAAGTTTGGCGTGCGTGAGAATTTCAGCGGGCGCGAGCGCGCGATCGTAAATCTTGACCTCATCAATGAGACCTTCAAACCCGTAAGCGTAACCGCCGCAGTACGCGCCGATGAAGACATCTTTCTGGCCCCTGGTCAAGGCGAGATTCGGATCGCTTACCCCCACTTCTTCGCCGTCGAGATAAACCCTGAAAACCGAGCCATCGTACGTGCCGGCCACATGATACCAGGTCTCGGGTTTGATCGACGTCCGCGCCGGCGCGGACGCGGCCTGCCAGACCTTGCCATCGCCGCCGCCTTCACCGGAACCGAACATCAACCGGCTCCACGCAACGCGCAAACGGAAACCTTTTCCCCGATCACTCTCCGTGTTGGAAACCAGCTCGTAGTTGCCCGCGCGGGTCATGCCCGCCGCCAATTGGATCCACGCCTCAATCGTGATGCCCTGGTCGAAATCGTATTTGTTGGTCAGATTGGGGATCACGACGCAGCCGTTCGCGTTCCGATTCGTTTGCGATCCGCTGAACCGCAGCGCCTTGCCATTGCGACCGGCGCTCCAAGCCACCGCCCGCATAGAGTTGGCCATCGTGCCGCGGTTTTCATTTCCGCTCAGGTCGGCGACCGTCGCGCCCGATCCCTCGTTGAACGTCCAGTGACCCACGGGCGCCTTGCTCTCTTCTGCCACGCAGGAAAGGCCGAGGAACGTTCCAAGCAGGATGCCGACGATGATGAGTCGGATGTGTTTCATTGTGTCTCCTCTATTCTTTTGTTGTCATTCCCGCGAAAGCGGGAATCCAGTGTTGTGGGTTGCTCGTCCATCACAAATACAAACCTGGATTCCCGCTTTCGCGGGAATGACGAAAAAAGGGCCCGGGAGTGATAGAGGGGGTCGGGTCGAGCATCATTTCTCATTCTGATTCCTGAACAGTTACGGTTATTTCTCATAAACCTCCACTTCCGAAATCCAGCTGTTCGGTCCGTTGGCGGCGGTGATCCACAGTCGGACCCGGTCGGTAGTTACCGGCTCAAACACGTGGAAGATGACGTCGTCATTCTTGCCGGTCGCCTTATCAACGTCCTTCCAGTCGTTGCCGACGAATACCTGAACGGCGTAATCCTTCAGGCTCTTCTTGAAAGGATAGATGATCACCTTGCTGATGGAACGGGCCGACGGCCATTGGATTTCCACCCAGTCGGGAAATTGTTTGGGCGTGGTGTCCCGCCAACGGAGCAGGGTGCGCGGATCAATGCCGTCGGTCGCGCCGGTGTCAATCACGCCGTCCACCAGATGCCAGAGACCGTTTTCCGGGCGTCGGAACTTGGCCGCCTCGTTGGACGAAGCGCGGAGGATTACGCCGTCGCCCTCGAACATTTGAAAGACGAGGTTGCCGGGTTTCTTGCGTTTCTGGTTGGCCGCGTCAATCCGCCGGCAGATTTCCTTGACCGCGAGCAGGTCCGGTTTCTTCTTTGCGGTCGAGTAAATGTGCGCCTCGAATGCGTCGAAATGATCGGTCCATGCGTCGCGCGCGATCTTGATGTCGCGGTCTTCGGAGATGACCTGGAATCGCTGGGCGCGTTTGCCTGCCTGCCGCGGCGGCGCAGGCAGGCCCGCGCCCGGCAGGGTGATCGTCGCATCGTGCGGTTGCATCGAGGCGTTGCAGGCCAACAGATACAGATCGCCGTCCCATTCTTTGAGCAGCATCTTGATGGCCGCGCTCGACGCGACGGGTTGAACGATCGCCTTGGGCGCCAGCGCGATCGGCCCCAGATACGCCAGTTCCTTGGTCAGATGGGGCAGGCCGATGGAAAGCTCCGGGTAATGGGCGATCTCACGGTCGAACTGGATGAAACCGGTCGCCCCGCAGATCAGCGCCAGCAAGTCCTGGTTGCGCAATTCCGGATAATTGGGAACCCGGTTGTTGACCGAGCCGTAATCGCCGTAATTGAATCCTTGATGCAGATACGCGATGGTTTGCTTGTGAGGACTGTCGCGAAATATCTTTTGGGCGGCCTCCACAAAGGAAACGACCGCGGAGAGATCATTGATCCGCTTGTCCTTCAAGATCACCGGGTACGGATGCAAGCCGTTGATCTCCGCGCAACGCGCGTAGGACTTGAGTCCGTCCATCGAATCGTTGGAAATCACCATGGGATGATAAGGGTCCTCCTCGCGAACGGCCTGGTACGCCTGCTCCAGGGCGCCGGCGGACCAGTTTAAACACTCCGGCTCGTCCGCGAGGTAGTAAGCGAAAAGCCCGGGGTTGTCTTTGAACTCGCGCGCGACGCGGCGGCACAGGTCGAGGTCTTCCGGCTTCAGCGTTTTCTCCTGCATCCGTTTGCCGATCTTGTAGCAAATCTCATTCATGAGCCGGTAGGCGAGGAGTCTGATCCCGCCTGGTTTCTCGTTGACGAACACGTTGAGTCCAGGAATGAAATCCTCGCCATAATTCCACGCGCCGTTGATGAAGAAGGGCGCTCCATCCACGCGCCATTGCAGGTCCTTACCAAGCCAGACTTCGCCTTTCTTGTAAGGCAGCTTTTGAATGACGCGGGACGTATCGGCCAGCGTCTTCCCATTCTGGTCCTTTAAGACGGCCAAAAGGTCGAATTTCCCAGGAGCCAGCTTGACGGCGTCAAGGGCGACCCGGTTTCTCGCGTTCACCTTGGCGACGGTCTTCGATTCCAGCGGCTGGCCGGAATCTTTCGCGCACAGTTGCACTTCCAACAAGGCGTCTTTGAGTTCCTCCGGCCGGATCCGGAGTTCCACGTCCAGAATGATCTCCTTGATGTTCTGAGTCTCAAAAATGGCATCCCGATACCAAGGTTCAATCAATCGGATCGCCATGGGAACATACTCGATGTGCAGCGACGTTCTTCTTACCGCCAGCGGCTGCTTGACGCCCGGATCGCTCACGCGCACGAAGCAGGCGTAGTCGCCCTGTTCCGCGAGACGGAACCGGCCCACGCGCAGCGATTGCTCCATTCCGGACGGAAGCACCGCCGAAGCGGAGGCAACATGCGTCTTCCCCGACGGACTGATCAGCCAGCATTCCAGGAGCGCATCGCGATCCTGCCCGGTCTCGTTCAGGACGGAGGCGTCCAGTTGAACGTCCAGCGATCCATCTTTGACCCAGGCGGTGTTCACCGGAGAACCCACGCGGTAGCAATAACGCGAGAAATCCACGTCGAGACCGCGCAGCACGGCGAAACTGGCGGCGATGTTAAAGGCGCCTTTCTCGGCAATCGCGGAAAGCTCCGACGGATTCATTTTTTCGCGGCAGATATTGACGCCCCACGCGCTTTTGACCTGCGGGGTGAGGTTGAGGTTGTAGAATGGGATGGCCACTTCGCAGGACCAGAACTTGTCGCCGATAAAGGCATGCGCGGTGATTTCCGCGTCCCATTTCTTGTCGCCAATATTGCCGCCCTGCGTGCAGGCGCGGTCATACACGCTGCCGGACGCATTGACCGCGAAATGATAATAATCGTTCTTGCCCAAGGTCGGGTCGAGCATGATTTCGATGCAGTCCGTGCGATACACGTCGTCGCTGTCGTGCGGCATGAGCCTGGTCTTGATGTCGGCGACGTTCGGCTCTTCGCAGCGCACCCCGATGTAAATGGCGTTGTCATCAAAGACCACGTAGGCGCTATTTGGAAACTGCGCGGGTTGCGCGCTGTTCATGAGCGTAAACGCGGTGATGGCCTTGGCCTGTCGCCAACAGGGATCGTCAAGCCGGCCATCCACGGCAGGCGGAGCTTGCGCGCGCGTGGCTTCCACCGTGACGCCCCAGGCGGGTCCCGCCGCCAGGATGAGGTCCATCACCAACGCAATCAGGATTGTGCGCGGCATAAAATTCATTTTCCCACCATGCGCTCGGCATTCAGTTCAGATGTCGTTTTGACCGCAACCCGTCCGTCGGCATACAGCGTGTTGGCCCGTTGGTGGTGACGATACGCCACGTAATTGTCGCCCACCGTGCTGAAAAGGTAGTCCGCGACAGCGGCATTTTCGGTAATTAAAATCACATCGGTCGGATTGGCCGTTAGACTCCTGAAACGATGATACGCGTAGGTGCTGGGATCGCTTTGGGCGCCCAGAATCCAGGCGTTGCCGGTGTAATGCTGATAGGTGAACACGCCTTTTTCCGACGGACAAATGAACGTATTCCCTTCCCGAACGGCGCCCTTGTATTTCACCCCGTAATCGCAAGGACTGAGCGGACCGAGTTTCGCGAGCCGCTCATGCCAGGGACGGAAGTTGAGCACCGAGCCATCGTTGTAGCGGATGGGGTATTGGCCGGGGTTGATCCAATCATTGTAATCGTCGCCGTACATGTGAAACGCCAGTCCGATCTGTTTCAGGTTGTTCATGCAGAAAATCTTTTTCGCCGAGTCGCGGGCGCTCTTGAGCGCGGGCGACAGCAGCGCCGCCAGGATCGAGATGATGGCAATGACCACCAATAGCTCAATGAGGGTGAATGAGGATTGCCGAATGCCGAATGCCGAATGCCGAATGCGGAGTGGGAATACTGAATGCTGAATTTTGACCGCGGATAACACGCCCGCCTGCCAATCTGCGGGCAGGGATTTCACGAATAAGCCTGCCCTCGCGACCTGCCCGCCGATTGGCAGGCGGGAAGCGGAGTTGTTATCCGCGTCATCCGCGAAATCAGCGGTTAGTCTTCTGGTAAATCGTGAATCGTTCATTGGTGGGATACTGGTGACTGATGATTGATCGCCGTCAAGGGCGCCTCCGGAAACTGGGTTTTTAGGTTGTTCATATTTGCCCAACCGCTCTCGCCTCGCCGAAGCCTCTGGCGTAACGCGGGTTGGCGTGGTCGGATAGGCCGAACCGGACGTTGTGCCGCCACGCTTCATTTTTTTAATAGGCGGATAATAAATGAAAAGATGTGAAATCCGATCACTTTCACCCAGATAAATCTGGCCGTGTTCGCCGCAAACGCGGTGATCTCGGCGCTCGGTGGCCACATCCCACTCGTTCATGAAATCCAGCAGGTGTTCAATCGCCTGATCGGCGGGATCCAATCTCATCAGGCGCGCCGTCGCGGCCTGGCCTTCACTGCAAAGCGAAAAATAGATGTTGCCGTCCCCGCCCCGTTTGACATCCCAAATGCAATCGTGTTGGGGATATTCAGGGAAATAGATGGAAGCGATGCCGGCCGGCGGGATGGACGGGGTCATAGTTGTAGCATCCTTTTCAGGTTGTCTTCCAGAAATCTGAACCGCATCCGGCTGGATGCAAAAGGAAGTTGCTGGCTCCACTTTGGGGCCACAGTCCCTTTTTGGACTCGTCTTCGGGCGGCGGGCATGGAAAGATGTTCGCTGCATGAAGCGGCTGCTGACTTTTGCTGAACAACTGGCGAGGCTGTTTGCCGAGCAGATTCAAGGAGGGGATCTGTCCAATCCGCTGCCGGGTCGCCGCGCCTGGGCTGCGCAACTGGGGGTGGGGCGAAATACCCTGGACGCGGCGATCAGAATCCTGACGAGAAAAGGTTTGCTCAGGACGCACCCGCGGCATGGGACGCTCATTTCGCATGGTTCGCGTTCGGGCAACCGGAAATCCAGGTTGCAAGCCGTCCGGTTCATCTTTAATGATCGGGATTTTGAGCGTTCCTCCTACCAGGTGGACTGGCTGTTCCCGCTTTTGGCGCGTTTTCACGAAAGAGGTTTTCGCTGCACTTTCGAACAAGCCTCCATTGGAAGGATCCGGGCGATCTGTAGCCGGGGCGGGAATCCTTCGGAGTTGAACCTGTTGTATGCCTGTTCCGTCGGTCAACTCAGGCGGTTTCAGAACTCAAACGCCCATACTCTGGTTATCGGCGATATTGAGCGGGGAATTCGCCTGCCGAGCGTGAACGTGGATTTGGCCGGGGCGATCCGCCATGCTTGTCATGATCTTCTGCGACGGGGATTCAAGACTCTCAAGATCCTCATCAACGCCTACTCCAAGGGCATTCCCTTCGAACACCGGAACGCGTTTTCTGAAGCCTGTGATCGTTGGTCCGTTCAGCCCATTGCGCATGAACTGGTGCAAATTCCCATGCAAACGCCTGAAATGATTGCGGCCTGCCGGAGATTGGCCCGCGGCTTGCATGATCGCACGGGCATCTTGGTCCTTTTTCCGCTGTCGGCCGGGGCGATCATGACCACGCTCTTGCAGAGCGGGATTTCGATTCCTTCCCAAGCGGAAATGATCCTCCTGATGTCCAGGAAGGATTCGGCCAGATTGGACCCGGTCCCCGCGCATTATCCGTTTCCAACGAAAAGATTCTTGACCGAATTGACCGTGGTCGTTACCCGCTTTTTTGAAACCGGCAAGTTATCCCCTGACTATCACCGGTATGTTCCATTGGAGCGGGCGCATGATTAGATTTCATTCCAACACGATCATCTTCCAACTTCCAGCAGGAACAACGATCTGCACACAGCCGTCTCGCATGGGAACGGGGGCGGTGCGTATCAATACGGGCCGTATTTCAGGCCAGCCTCGACGAACGCGCGCAGGTTTTCCTCGGATTTCGTGGGGAAGGCGCGCTTCACCTCGGCCAGATCTACATTTCCCGTCGGCGCCAAACCGATCGTGTTCGATCTCCACCCGGGCTTTCCAGAGCGGGATTTTCTCCACCCAGTGAAACCGCACGTAGTCATCCGTGCAATAGCGGACCGGCACCATCTCCGACAGGCCGAGCGTCACCGGCACGCGATCGGGCCTGCCGCCGCGCAGGGCCACAGTGATTCGTTCTTTGGGTGTCATAGGTGTCCTGTCAAAACTACTTGAGTTGCTTGGCAATTTCATCGAATGTTTTTCGCAGGGGAACGCTCAGTTCCAGATATTGGATGCCAAACGATTCCAATTTGGTGAAGTAGGCGTCCAGTTTTTGCCGGGCAACCGTCCTGGCATCCGCATTGCCGCTGCGGGCGGCGTTTTGGACAGTTTCCATCACCCTCACATATTCCAGCGACAGTTTGACGCGTTTTACCCGGTCCAGGATCGCCGGTGTGTCGGCCAGTTTCTCCGCTTCATCCAAAAGACGCTCGCTTTCCGCAATTACGGCCGGGGTCATAATCGGGCAGTACATGGTTGGCCAATTAATGTCCGCGACGCCCAAGCCCCGGTCGCGCATCAGATCCACTTCCGGCCCGCAGGTTCCATGCACCCTGGGTCTCCGCTTCACCTCCGCACACAGGAGGTCCAGCCAGGCGCCGATCGGTTGCCCGGCCTTGCCATAATATCCGTTCAGAAAATCAGCGATGATCGCCTTGGCGTCCGCATTGGCGTTCCAACTCAACTTGGCGAGGAGATAGGCCTTGAGTTCCGCCAGCCACTCGCCCGAATTCGGCCAGTGACTCCCCTCGAACATCACGCCTTTGACGCCCATGTGTTTGTACATGGGCACGTCCGTCGTGATCTCGTCCAGATCCGGGAACGGCAGGATCAGGTGATGGTAGGGCGCCACGTAATGCCACATATAGAGGTTACCGGTGATCTTGCTCCAGCCGTTCAGATGGGCCATGAAGTCCTTGGTGACTTGAAGCTCGCACTGCGCATAGGAATGGTACTGACAGACTTCCAGGGGACAAAGCCGCACTCTCACGTTCGGACGGGGGCGGGTGATCTTCGGCGGTTTCAGCGTATGCACATAGGCCAGGGTGTCAAGGATGATGCGCGGGTGCTGCCTGGCCACCTCGTCCGCGAGCGCGTTGACGAAGCGGAGCAGTGTTCCGGCGCAACTGCCTTCTTCCTGATCAATTTTCGCGCAGGCGGCGCATTCGCAATGGCCGTCCGCATCGTTGGCCGACACGGAGAACACGTTGGCTTCGGGCTTGTCCCGGATCCATCCCGAGAGAGTTTGAAGCGCGATCCTGAACACCTCCGGATTGGTGAGGCACAACTGTGATTCCAGATCCCACCGGCGTTTCCCCTTGATGAGGGAGAAATACTCCGGGTGATCCTTAAAATGGATTTTGGGATCCACCAACATATAAAAAGTGTGACACCAGGTTCCATAAAGCATTTTGCCGCCCCGGCGTTTATCGAGTTTCGTGTAAGTCCCATTGGCTTTGTTGCGCGCCGCCCAATCCGCCTCGAAGGCATCGTAATAAAATGGATCGCGGTACTCGAAACTGGGCTTCTGCGTAATCATCAGGTCGCCGATGGTGATCGTGCGCTTGGTTGGCACATGGCTGACCTTGGATGTGTACCACCGGCAGCCGAGGACGTCCTCAAGGAGGGAATAAACTCCATACATCGTGCCTCTTAATCGGCCACCCGCAATAATCAAGTGCGGTCCGACGGTGCGAATCGTGAATCCTTCGTCTCCGAGATCGTTGAAATCGATGGAGACGTTCAGCTTGTCCAAGACCGCGCTTTTGCCAAGAGGGATCATCTTGGCGGGCAGCGGGTCCCGGTCGGTAACAATCGGGAGCTCCACGCCGGCGATAGCCTTCAGAAAACGACGGAGTTCGTTCGCGGCATGCCTTTCGGATGGAGATGCTTTGTTCGAGAGGACAATCGTATAATCCGTTTTGCCATTGTTCACCAAGGTTGTGCCGCCGCGACGGTCACAAGAGCAGAGGGCGAGGGGCAGTGAGAGCATGATGCCAAGGAGAACGGGTTGCATGGTCGGTGCTCGCGGATGAGCGCGTCAGTCTGCTTCCGCCGTGAATTGCGCCTGCCGGAGCGGCTTGGTCGGGGTGGCAAATTCCACATGGTTGTCGCAGAACAGCGCGTTGAGGCCCCCTCGATGCCTCCCGCCGTTCGGCAGGAGATAAACCTGAAAAAGGCCCGCGGTGGGGTCAGACGCGGTCCACGTCCCGTAGGGGCCGTCCCACAAGATCACTGTGTCCGCAGAATCCACAATGGTTTGCAGTTTGACAGCATCGCTTGCCACGTCCCAACGATTTGCGGGTGGCGTGGGTGGTCCGGTCCCATAGCCGTCCAGGTTCAATTCATAGGCCGTTGTGGGCGAGTTCCATAGGGACGAATACTGGTTGGGCGCCGTGCAGAGGACGGCGCCAATGAATTGCGCGGCCGGGCATTTGACCACTGCATTGGTCCCAATATAAGGAGCGGTTTGGTAGGACCAGTTTTTGCCCGCGGGGTATCCGAATCCGATCGCGTAGCCGTCATTGTCATTGGCGTACAGCAGGAACGCCGTCCCGATCTGTTTCAGGTTGCTCATGCAGGCAATCTGCTTGGCCGAGTCCCGGGCGCTCTTGAGCGCGGGCGACAGCAGCGCCGCCAGGATCGCGATGATGGCGATGACGACGAGCAACTCAATCAAGGTGAATGCGGAACGGCGAGTGATCAGTGAACAGTTATCCGTAATCAGTTTTTTAGTAATCAGTGGAAACGGAAGACCGCCGTGACTGATCACTGATAACTGGCAACTGATAACTGATAACCGCGCCCCAGGGTCGGCGCGTTTCTTCCCGCTGTTGAACGCCAAATAAGGTTTCATGATGTTGCAACTCCAACCGGCGTTTTCGCTTCCAGCGCCCCCATTCCCCTGAGCCGCCAGTAGGCGGTCAACCATGCGGTGACGAACTGGGACTGGAGGCTCCAGGAACGGTGGTTCAGGTGGGGGGGCACAATTTTGTCCTCCGGATCGTACCAGTAGGTGAAATGGTCCGGGGTTCGGCAGCAGGACAGGATGGCGGAGATCACGGTGACATCAACCGCGTCCATCTTCACCAAGGCAAAATAGCTATGCGCCCGTAATTTACGGAAGGGAACTATGCGGGCCCGTCCAATCGCCGCATAGATGTCCAGGCCATCATGCCCGACCGTCCCACCCGCCGGCAGCGGTTGATCAATCCATTCCTCCGGATAGGCGGCCGTGGTGGGCGCCATGTTGTCGTAGTCGTGGCCAAAGCCGCTCGGCAGCGTGTTGCGAAGCAGGCGTGTGTTCCAGACCGCAAACTCATCGAACAGGTGTTGGTAGTAGTTCGCGTTCGGCGCATGAACGGAGAGCCAGGCCACCCAAGCGGACCACCGCAGCGCGGCGTGCAACCGGTGGAGCCGGTCCTGGGGAGCGGATCGCGTGGGCACGCCGGGCATCTCGTAGCCGGCCAGGTACCAGTCGGGATTGTAGAGATAATCCTCGTGCATCCGGTGAAACGCCTTCAAGTACTTTGGATCTCCCGTCACCCGGTGTGCCCAGACTAATGCAGGCAGGTAGTAGGACAAGGCGGGGACCTCCCTCAATGTTGTGAATGGCCGTGCCGCGGTAAAGATAGGCGAAATTCCTG
>JACQHZ010000210.1 GCA_016198745.1 Verrucomicrobiota bacterium | reverse complement strand
GAGATACCCGTCGCCATAGCGCTGGTCGGGGAGGAGATAGTTGCCTTCGGTCCATTCGTTCCAGCCGTTGAGCAGCAACATCCGCGGGCCGTCGGCGCGCGCGATGCAGTCTAACGCGGCGCGCACCGTCTGGCTAAACTTCGCGGGCGAACTGCCCACGACAATCGGTTCGTAGCCGAGTTTGCGGAAATCCACGGGAAATGTTGCGCCACCCGCCTGCTGCTGCCTATCTGCGTGCGACGCACAGGCAGGCGCGGGCAGGCGATGCCAGCGCGGGGTGTTGTCGCAGCCGCCGACGGTCGCCACCGGGTGAAACGGCAGGCCGCGATTCTCACAGAGGCGGAACACTTCGCGATGACTCTCTATCACGTCGTCGTAGGAAACAATGGGGCGCTCGTTGGTGAGTTTGGGGAAGCCAGGCGTACGGGCAACGTTGTAGCCGTAGATCGAGTCGCCGCCGCAGCGTTTGATGCGCTCGATGAGCGCCGGCCACCAGCAGAGGACGGTTTCCGGGCCTTCGTAGTTGGCGATGTTGAGCATGATGTGCAGACCTTTGAATCCGGTCCGGCGCGCCACCTGCCGCATCCGCTCGAAGCCTTCGGCCACGCCGTTGAGGCCGCCGAGACCTTCCTCAAGTTCCGGCCAGTGCCAGAAGGCGAAGACCGGTTGGCCGTCGATGTGCAGGTAGTTTGGCTCGCCCAAGTAGTGCTCGACGCAGTACTGCGTGGCGCGTTCGAGGTCATCGAGCGTGTGCCGGATTTCCAGCAGCGGCTTGTCGAACGCGAGGGCCTGACCGAACTTCTTCCGCTCAAAGCCGGTCGGGCCGCGGAAGATTTCCCGGCAGGCGGGAAACACGCCCCAAGTGTGATTGGCCCACATGATGAAGAACTTGAGCCGATGCCGGTTGCGCGCCTTGAGGAAACCGTCTTCGAGCGCGCGATGGAGAAACTTCTGGCCGCCGTACCAGTACCAGTCCATCAAAAAGGTCGTGATGCCGTGGTCGGCGGCGAGATCGATTTGTTTTTCCATCCAGGCCGGGTCGGCTTCATCGAATGATCCCCACGCGCAAAGCTTGGGCTGCTCGTGGCCGTCGAACAGCGGCCGCATCTGCTCCAGCAATCGCCACTCGTTCCAACCGTCACCGTACCAGCGATCGTAGAGCGCGTCACGGTGATAGCTCGGAAAATAAACGGCGACGACTTCGGTCGGTTTGTTCATAGATTCGCTATCAATAAGGGGCGAGTTCCCAGCACATCTCCCAGAGGGTTTTGATGTTGTCCGTCGGCGCGCCGATCACGACTTGATCCGGCCCGGCCAGCCAGCCGCCGCCGGGTTTCCACAACTCGAACGCGCGCCGCACTTCGCGGCGCACATCGTCCACCGTGCCGGTGTGCACGATCTTGGAGTTGATGCCGCCGAGCACGGCCACCCGGCCTTTGACCAGGTCGCGCGCTCGGCGCTGGTCGTTGGCGGTCGCCTCGAGGGGATTGAGGACGGCGATGCCCAGACTGATGAGGTCGGGGATGATCCGCTCGATTGCGCCGTCGGTGTGAAAATCAATCATCACGTTGCGCCGCCGGACTTCTGCGAAGCAACGTTCATAGGCCGGCAGGATGAACCGGCGGAACATTTCGGGCGACATGATCAGGTCGCGCGACGTGCCGAGGTCTTCCGGGATGTGGATGATGTCCACACCCAGATCGAGCAACCGCTGCAGACAAACGAGGCCGTAATCGGCGACCCGGTCCAGGACGACCTGCGCGCGGTCGGGGTCTTCCTGGAGCGCGATCAATAAATTGTCCATCCCCATCAGGCAGCGGAGGCGTTCGTAGAGGAAATTGATGTGAATACCGCCCACGAGTTTCCGGGCGCGATCCACCGCGTCGAAACGCTGCTGGTCCTCGGGTGTCCAGGTGAGCGCCCAAGGATCGGGCCACTGGTATTCGTCGAGCTTGCTCAAGTCCGACAGCGGATGGACCACGTCCACGGGCGCATACCCGCCCAGTTCCGCCTGCCAGACCACACCCCACTGATCTGTGAACGATTTCCACTCGAAGTTGCCGCCCAGTTCAAACGCCTCCCACACGGTGCCGTCGAATACGGGCACGAAAGCGGGGTTTTCATGGCGGATGGCTTTAAGGGTGTTCGTGCGTGTGTTCATGGTGGAATCCCCATCTGGCGCATTCGGCACAGATGGTGGGTTTTGGGATCATGTTCATCAGGAGAGTGTCTCAGAGGGTCGGATGGATTCATCATTCCGGGTCAAGCGCCACGCGCACCACCCGGACGCCGAAGGGTTCCACCGCAACCGCCGCCTTGTGATTGGTGATGGACATTTTCTCGCCAGAGATGACATCCGTCGCGTCCGTGATTTTGCGCATCTTGTGACGGATCGTTCCCTGCCAGGATCGCTCGTGCTGATTGAGCAGGGTCACATATTGACGATTGGCGTCATGCTCCGATTCGCTGAAGATCGTCTGAATCGGTCCACCCGTGACGTGATAGGGAATGAGCGGTTCGATGAGGTGATCCAACAGGTGCTGGACGCTCGACGCCAGTTGTTCGCCTTTCAGGATATTGTAGTGATAGACGAGCGAAGTGATGATCCGGCCCTTTCCAAGCGAACGCTCCACCGCCAGCGGCGGGAACCCGGCGTAGTCCTCCTCGGTGCGCATCAGGACCCGGGCGCCATCGCGCGGTTTTATGGCGCTGTACTCATAGAGATAATCGTTGATCGCCAAGTCGCACAGCTTGCACGTCGTCTTGCCTTCGTACCACTGATAACCGGCCTCCACGGTGAATCCGCCAAAGGCGGTTTTTTGCGGCGGGAAATGCATGGCGTTGAGCAGGAGCGTTCCTCCTTTGCAGACGTAGCGCTCCAACACTTCGAAGTGATGATCCTGGAGAACCAGACCGCCCAACACGATGACCAGCGGGTAGGCTGAAAGCGCTTCAACCGAGGCGGTGTCCACCAGGACGTCCACGATGTCGCCAAACCGCGTGTCAGCGAGAACCCCCTTTTCCTGAAGACGACGGTCGGCGCCTTGCTTGAGCGCTTCCTTGCGATCCTTGTATCCAAACCACGGCAGATGGAACTCCCGACACGGCATCCCGCGCTTGATGTATTCCAGCATGTTGCCGCCGGGCAGCAGATCGGAACGCATGTCGCGCAGAAACCGCCGCGTATGCGTGACCGGATCGGTCCATTGACACTGGGAGTGCAGCACGAAATCCTTCCACCATTCCATGGCCTCCTGGTGGCTGCGGAAAAAGCCGTCATGCTGGTCCCAGTTGGCCCGCGTGTCGCACTCGATCAGGACCCGGTGATAAAGTTTGTGGGGATGATCCCGCATCTTGCGCAGGAAGAGGTCAAAATGTTCCGGGGTAATCACCCGGCTGTCCACGCTGATGTAATCCGCGTAAGCGATGATTTCATCCAGTTGCTTCTCGTCAAGGCAACCCCAGTAATCGTGGACCACGTTGATGCCTTTCCCGAGACGGTGCTTCTTCAGGTACGGCAGTTCGGGGCCGAGCGGATTGGGATGGTTGACGATCCATTCCCGTTGCGCGGACCTGCCTTCGCCAAGCTTCAGCTCGTACTCGTTGATGTACTCATTGACGAACGCGAACCCTTTTTTTCGTTTCTTTATCATTCTGCCAATCCTGTCAATTTTGCCAGCGAAGCTTCGCCTCAAACCGACGGCACGTGGCCGTGTGCCACAAGGCGTGTTTGTGTAGGGGCAGGCGCATTGAAAAACTTGACATCCCGCCGTGGCGGGATCACGGTTTTGGCTTATGAAAACGTTTAATCCTGTCTAAATTTCCTTCCTCTAAATTTCTGTCTCCTGAATAGTTGCAAAAGGACTTTGAGAGCGCCGTTTACCGACGGTCCCACAGATCGGGCGCTTGGCCGGCCCCCTCAATTCCGGAAGGCAGTTCGGGCGTAATATGGCCATCCAGCCACAGCACGTTCGCATGCCCCTTGTGGAAATAGCCAGTGAGAAACGCGGTGGGTAGGATGACCCCAAAATACCCCCCTCCGTAGGCGGGACTGCTGTCCGTGTCGGTCATCCAGACGGTTGCCGACGGTTGCGCAGCTTCACCAATTCTCAATGGGATGATGACAAACGGCGCCAGATGGCGGTCGAAAAGATAGGTATAGTTCGCGCCGTAGCACCAGCCATAGCCCGGATACGTCCAAGGATTCCCCACCGCGCCCCCCCCCGCGCGCGCCTTGGAGGAGGGGCAGCGATAGATCGGTAGCCCCTCCGCAGCCCAGTAGTCTTGCGCAACCTGCCGGGCAACGCCCATGTAAGGGGCAAGATAACTCGGCCAGCCGCCGGTATCCTCCCCATTCAAAAATCCATCGTTATCCTCAACATAAGCGAGCGTGGCGAGGTAAAGCTGACGCAGGTTGTTCACGCATTGCAGCCCTTTTGCCGATTCGCGCGCCGCTTTAAGCCCGGGCATGAGCAACGCCGCCAGAATCGAAATGATGGCGATCACGACCAATAACTCGATGAGCGTGAATGCCAAGTGCCGAGTGCCGGATGCCGACCTGTCCCCCTTGAGTGGGGAATGCGGAGTGGGAATAACTGAATGCTGAATTTTGACCGCGGATAACACGCCCGCCTGCTCCCGCCTCGGCGGGACGGGCAGGGATTTTACGGATAAACCTGCCGTCGCAACCTGCCCGCCGATTGGCAGGCGGGAAGCGGGGTTATCCGCGTCATCCCCGAAAGCTTTCGGGGTTAATCTTCTGGTAAATCGTGAATTGATCAAGGTGAAGCTCCTCTTGTTCATTTCGTTGACACCGTCGCGTTTACCTGATCAAGCAGGAAAACACCATCCGCCAGTTTCTGGATTCCTTCCTGGCGCGTTGGCGCCAGAGCGAACACCAACGCATTTGTGTCGGATTCCAGATCAAGAATCACTTCGTGTTTCTCCCACTTGTCGCTTAACTCCACCGTCGCCGTTCCTCCGCCCCACAGTCTGCTGACGCTGAGATGGTAGGCGCCATCGAGGCTCTTGGCGTAAAAAACAACTTTCAACTTGTTCCCCGCTGAGACCATCTCGCTCAGTTTACAGATCGCGCCTGAATTATGGGAATGGTATAGAAACTCCGGATCCTTCTCGAAAGTGAACTTCAAAGCGCCTTTTGACTTGTTATAGGCGTCCTTGGTCTCGTGGGAAATCAGTTCAGGCGCGGGCACAAACTTTTCTCCATCAGCAGCCAATTTTTGTCCGTACCATGGCTCAATCTCATCCTCAAAATCTCCATTGATCACGAGGTTATCCTCTGCTCCCAAGGGCATGAGCCACCCCGAAATGATTCCCAAAACGATCCAAACTTTTTCCATGGCAAACTTCCTTTCATGGTGAATGTTACCCATCACGAATCACTGATTACTGGTCACTTTGCTTCACATCATCACCTTGTACTCGCCCGGTTTCAGCGTGATTTCCGTGTTGTGGAAAATGAAACCGGGCAGGTCCATCGCCTTGCGCAGAATGGTTTTGATGGTCGCGTCCGTCGGGTTGTTCACCGAGACGTGCCACTGATGCGGATTTTCGAACACATGCGTGACCTGGATGAACAACTCCCTGCCTTTCTCGTCGGCAACCACGGGGTGGCCCGCGACCAAGTGCGTCTCATCGGCCTTATCGACATACATCGGCACGTAGGCGCAACCGAAGGCATCCATGCCGAGTTCGCGAAAGCGATTCTCGCCCGCCTTCGCCGAGGCTTCGGCGGGCAAGCCGGTTCCATAATCCCCTTTGACGTAACCCTTTTTCTGGAGCAACCCTGCCGTCCAACGCGGGTTCAGTCCCGCGACGCGCAACGGCAACGTCAAATCAGTTTTTGGTTTCGGTTTCGGCACAACGATCTCGACCGCGCCGTCTGCAGGCAGGCACTCAATGAAGCCAGGCGAAGCAACGCGTTTGCCACGGAGAAGTTTCATCCCCTCCGGCTCGTTCAAGTACGCGAGCCGGCGCGCCACGTCACCGACCTCGGGGACCTTCACATCGAGCGGAATGCCAAGCGAGAACAACTCGAAGGCATAAGCGTCGCCCTGCTTGACTGGTTTCCCCTCGATGTCGGCGCGGACCACGAGCGAACCGCTGCTGTGCAGGAACAACACGACGGGCTGCTCCCTCACGATGAATACGTGGCTGCTCGAAATCTTCCCGCTGAACAGCGCGAACCAGTCGCCCGGCGCGAGCCGGATCGTCTCGCCCTTCTCGCCCTCGGAGAGATTGATGACCTTCGCGACGGCGGCGGGCGCGCCTGCCTGCGCCGCCGCGGCAGGCAGGTGACCATGGGCGAAAAACACGGGGGCGACCTTCGGCGCAAGGCTGTTCTGCAACAGCGTAAGCTGCTTGATCGTGAAGTCCTGCTTGAATTTGATCTCGCTGCGAAAGAGACAAGCGTTGATGCCCTCACGAATGCCCGGTCCCGCCCAACCCGCTTCCGGCACTCCGACCGTCGGGGTATGGTATTCGCGATACCGCAGCGTCGCCTCGAACAGCTTGGACGGCCCCGCAATCGGGCCAAACGTGTGCCACGGGTTGACGACAGCCTGGAGACTGCTGTCAAACAGCTCGTTCTGCAGTGACGCGACGGCCACCGCGCCTTCGTCGGAGAACTCCAGCAACGGCGTTTGATTGAATCGAGTGCCCGTTTCTTCGCCCTTGTCGGTCACGAGCGCGGGTCGGCTCTCTTGGAACCTCACCAGCGGGAGCGACGCCGGCGGGCCGCCGTCCCAGGTCGCGCCCGCGATATCATCGGGGAGCGGCACGACCCAATGCACGATCATCGGGTTCGGACCGTGAGCGAGAAGCATGCCGCCGGACTTGCAGTCGTTGACATGGTCGCTGCAAAAGACGGGTTGGCGTCCGCCCTCCTTCCACGCGCGACGGGCGAAGCTGACGGCTTGGCCGCCTTTCAGGTCCGTGGCAACCACGACCAGGTTGCGCTGGACCGTTCCGTTGAGGATGAGCGTGGTGCAGACCTCCTTTTCGCCGTTGAACAGGAAGCGGCGGAACAACTCGCGCCCATTGTAGATGGCGATTTCTTTGAGGCCGCGGTCGGCGCTCACCGCGAGGGTGGAGGGCATGATCGCCGCCATGGTGACAAACTCTTCCGAACCCAGCGTCATGACCCGGACCGTGTGCGGCCAATCATGGATGAGCGGGCCATCGGACGGGAACGTGTTGTAGGACGTGTATTGGTTCGGCCACCAGAGACCGTCCGGGAAGATGTTCGTGATCGAGCGGGCCTGGACGTACGTGAGGGCGTTGCCGCTCCGCGCCTCCCGCATGAGTTCCTCGGGCGAACGCACGTCGTTGAACGACACGGGCGCGGGCGGGATCGTACCCTGGGCGCAGGTCAGATAATCCGCGGTGCGATCTTCAAGGAGCTTGCCCTCCTTGTAGTAACGCAGCGCCGCCATGCCGTAGCAGCGCAAGTCGGAGATTTTCATCCCCTTGGAATTGGCCTTGAAGTTGTAGTAACCGACGTTGCCGTGCACGTCGTGATACTCGAACAGCCAGTTGAACGAGTCGCCGTTGTAACCCGTGAACCTGCCATCCTTGTCCTGCGGCTGCAAATCGTAAAGCGTCTTGTTCGGACCCGTGCGCACGTTCGGCGGCGGCCATTTGCCGTCGGGACCGAATAAAAACATGCGGTCGCCCGTGTTCGCGTCAATCGTGAAACCGCCGAGCAGCGTCACGCGATCGTCGGAGTATTTCTTGCAGTCTTCCTTGAGCTGCGCGAATTTCTCGGGGGTGAGTTTATCGAAGTCTTCGAGAAACACGATGAACTGGACGCCGACCTTCTTGGCGGCCTCGGCGAAGTCTTTCACCGCGCCCTGGCCCGAACTGTAAGCGGTCTTCGCGCCGATAATGCCGCGAAACAGCGGGGCATACTTGGGCGGGCGATGCCACTGCATCACTTCGTCTTCGTAATAGTGGAAGGTGTAGTCGAACTGCTTGCGCGCCTCCTCGCGGCGGTTGGGCGCGATCAAGGTTTCCTCTTTCGTGACATATCCGCCGACCGCCTTGTTTTGCAGCGACGGCTCGGCCAGCCAACGGAAAGCGTTCTCGATCAGCCTGCCGAAATCGCTGGGCTTGTTCCCAACGCCTTTTGAAAGAATCTGGCGATCGTAAATCCATTTCACGCCCGAGCCAATCGAGTACTGCGGCCACTGATTCACCAGCGCGATGCGCCCCGCTTTGAAACTGCGGATCGCAAAAAGCGGCGGCGCTTTTACGCCCTCTGCTCGCTGCAACACGTCCTCGGTTGGCGCGCAGCCAGTCTTCGAGAGATCCACGGGCTTGGTCATCGCCGTCTGCGACGCCTTCACGACAATCTGCCAGCCTGCCCCCCCCGGTGGGGGGGGCTGGTCCACCTCAATCGGCCCCCCATGTGCCGCGTTGTAGGCGGGGTTGATCGGATACCAGATTTGTTTCACGCCTTCGCTAACAGGCGACGGAAGCACCTGGTCGGTGAACGCAATCGGCACCGGATACGAGGCATGGTCGAGCGTGGCAAGCTTCGATGGATCGCTCTCGACGATCATCTCAACAGGCAGTTTCGCGCCCCAGCGACTCGTGAGATCGGAAAGCATCTGCTTCTTGACGTTCATCTCCCACGGGATGAGGAACACGCCGCCGCCGGCCTCGACGAATCGTTCGATCAACCCGGCAAACCTGGAAATTTTCATCTTCGAGGAAGATTCGCCGAGCTTATACGCAACATCAAACCCGTCCGGCGTTGCATATAAGACCAAGACATTGTAATTTTTAATCCGGTTCCAGGTGATTTCCGAAATCGAAAGTTCCTGGGTGTAATCCACCTCGAACCCTTTGTCGTGGAGTTCGCGCAGGTATTGCAGGTCAATCCATCCCCCGGTCACTCCTTGTGGAGAACAGAAGAGAATCGAGGGCTTGGATTCTGCCGCCGGAAGACAAACCGCCGCCAACGACGATAATAAAAGCGCGATAAAAATCTTTTTCATAATTCAAATAAACCGCAACCGCTCCTGGATTGTCGCAGCCGGCCATGCGAGTTTCCGTTTAGCGCCGCCTGAAAGGCCAACCGCGGCCGGGCCAGTCCGGATCAACCCCAGGCCCTCCATTCAGATAATACTGCGTGTGTTGCAGCGCGCCGCGTGGAAACCATTGCGCGTGACCGTCGCAGAACACAAGATTCGCGCCGCCGTGGTGGCGGTAATCCCACTGGCCCATCTGCCAACCCTGCCAGTCAATGTCCCCCAATGCGCCGGTCCAGCCGGCCGTTGAGAACTGCGGTTCGCCGAACATCAAAAGGTCAGGGCTATTGTTGAAAGACGTTGTTTTGACTTTCACCGCTTCCGCTGATTCGTAATAGTTGCAAAGCCCCGAGCTCTCGCTCATGACATAGCCCAGGTTATAACCATAACCGCAATGATTCCATTGCACGTGATTATCGCCGTAACCCACAAACCCTTCGTCCGGCAAATAGGATGTGGGCTTCTTCGGCGGACTCGGACAATAAATTACCCGCCAACTTCTGAAGTACGGCTTCATCCACAAAGCCCAGGCGCTGAGTATTCCGTTATTTACCCCCAAACCCCAGTAATCCTTGTTAGATTCAATGGCGGGATAATAATCATCATTATCGGCGAGATACATGACCATGGCCAGACCGAGTTGCTTGAGGTTGTTGGCGCAGTAGGCGCTCTTGGCCGACTCCTTTGCCGCCTTGAGCGCGGGCATCAACAATGCCGCCAGGATGCTGATGATGGCGATCACCACAAGTAGTTCGATCAGGGTAAAGGCATGGGGTGATGGAATGATGGAGCGATGGAATGATGGAACGATGGGGTGATGGAGTGGTGGGGAACGATGGAGACGCCGTCCTTCGTAACTGCTCAGGTTCACAGTGTTCCAATACTCCATTGTTCCACCCATTTGCTTCGTTCGTGAATCGCTCATGATGGGATACTGATTAGGGAAAAAATCACCCTGCCTGCCACCCCCTATGGGTGGGGAAGGGTGATCACTGATCACTGGTCGCGGATGGCCCATTCGCCACGGAACTTCTTTCCACCAATTCGGGTGTAAAAATGGTTTGCGTCGGCTTGCTGGATTCGGACTGAGCCACGATAAGGTCGGCGGCCTTGCCGCCAATCTCCGCGCTCGGCGGCTCGAACGTTGTCAGCCGCGGCGCTCCCCATGGGGCGTGTCCCGCTCCCTCCAGGTTGTCATAACTCAACAAAGAAAAATCCGCGCCCAGGCGCAACCCTTGTTCGTCCAATTCATCCACCACGCCGAAGGCGTAGTAGTCCGACGGGACATACAGACAGCGAATGGAAGGCTCGCTCCTGAGAAACTGTCTGAACAGCTTCCGTCCGATAACGCGCTCTGAATGCACCCACTTGGCAGCATCCACGAAGTGTTGCGCGGATTCAGGAACTTCGAGGCCGATCTCCGCGGATCGCTGCACGAAGCCGCGAATGCGTCCATCCCATCGTTCCACATGGTGCAGGCCGGCGATGATCGCCGCCTGACGATGGCCGCGTTGGTAGAGATATTCGGCCGCAACGCGTCCCGCGCGAAACTCGTCCACGGCCAACGAATGAAATCCGCGGATGTTTTCAAACATCGAAACCGTTCGAATCTTGCTCTCACGAATCGCGGCGATCTCTTCTGCGCTCAGGTTTCGGCCCTGCACGATGATCCCGTCCACATACCGATGCGGCGTCAGGAACTCCTCAAAGCCGAGATCCTGTCCGGGTTCGAAGACGTAAAATCCGAGCCGGTATCCGTGTTTCCAGAGTCGCGTCTGCATGGCGAGCACGGTCCGGTGCCAACTCAACCGCGACAATGCGAGATACTCGACGCGGTTGATGTAAAACCCAATGTTGAATGTGCGTCCCAGGCTCAACCCGCGCGCAACCAGATTCACGCGATACCCCGTCTTTTTTGCGACATCAAAGACCCGTTGTCGCGTCGCAGTCGAAGCCCAAGAGTGTGGGCTGTTGCAAAGGATGTTCGAGACGGTCGAGACCGCCAAACCGGATGCCTGCGCCACGTCTTTCAGGGTGATTTTGGAGGCCGTCGCAACCATAAGCAACGTTACTTATAAGGTGTCTGGTGAATTTGTCAAATTTTTTTACGCCTTGCGGCAAACCATCACCGCAGATGATCAGCACGATTTAACCCGCATATTTCGCGCGCCGTGAAAAGGACGCGTGAGAAATCCAGGTTAAGGAATCACTTCACGTCGTTGTGGTTGCCGGCTTGAATTCACTTGAAGCCGAGTCCGATGCCGCCGAACCCGCCCGTTTGCACGCGGCCGTCACGAATGGCGAACACCTCGGGCCGCTGGCGGGCGCAGTCTTCGTTCGCCGTCGGACAGAACTGTCGCGCATTTGCCTCGATCGCCTCGACGCCGAGCCATGCGGCGAGCGTGGTCGAGGCCAGCAACGCCAGCCCCGGACAAGTCAGGTCCTGCACACACAGGAAGAGGTTGTCTTTGCGGCACGCGGCAGCCATGAGCAATGATGGTCCGATGCCCTTGCACGCCTTGAGCGCCACACCCGAATAACCAAGCGCGCGGGCGCGACGGTATGCCTCGTAATCGGTCAGCGCCTCGTCAATCACAACAGGCTTGAGCCTGGCGGCTGCGATCATGTTGTCCTCGGGACGATCGCGCAACTCGCGCGAGGTCGGTTGCTCAACGTAGGCGATGCGCGCAAAAGCCCGCGGTGAATTTTCCCGCACCCGATTCAGCAACTCGACCAACGCCGCACCCGATGGGCATTTTTCGTTGAAGTCGAGCGAATAGACGGGTTCGCCGCGCACTTTTTCCGAGCCGATGTGGTCCACGGCAATGACCCGTTGGTAATCCCACTCGGCGTCGTCGCCGCGCAGTTTGATCTTCAGGTGCGTGAGCTGATCCTTTTCGATCCACGCTTCGAGGTGCTCGGGCAGACCGTCCCCGATGGGCTTGGCCACCTCCGCCGGCGTCAACGGATCGAGTCCGCCGACCAGGTGAAACAACGGCAGCGACGGCAGCGGCGCGGTTCGCAACGTTTTCTTCAAGCCGAACACGTGAAAACCGCCGTCAAGCCAGCGAGTGAGATCGTCGTCTTCGGGCGTCGAACGCAGGAGCGCGAACGTGTTGGCGCGATGCGCCATGCCCCACGCGTCGAACGCGCCGATGTCGAAGATGCTGAACACAACCAGCGCGCACAGCTTGGGGATTGGACCGGGCAGTCCCATGCCTGCGCTCGCGATTTCGTTCGCCAGTTTCGAGGCGGTCGTTTCCAATTCGTGGCTCAGTTCGAAAATCGAGCCGGCCGTGGCGCCATGGGCCGCCTTTGCAACGCGCTCGGTGAGGCATCGCATCGCGGCGAGCGATGCCTCATGCGGCGCGGCAGGGAATGACCACGCGTTGCCCAGCGGCATCGCGCCCATGCCGACGCCTTCGCGAGCACCGTCGATCAGCCGCACACTCACGATCGGCATGATCATGTCTTTGCAAACGGACGCGCCGAACTTGAGCGGCGTCCGGAACGTTGCGGATTCGAACCTCAAATCTTCAACTTGGAGTTTCATAGGTTCCTTCTGTGCAGGCCAGACGTATCGTGGAATGCAAAAAGATGGTGTCGAGGCTGATTGTTTGTGAAATATCCGGATTAGCATCTCCCGAACTCGATCCCTGCGCGATAGAGCGCCTCCGTGTTTTCCGGGGGGGTGTGCGGAGCGAGATTGTTGCCTTCGCGCAGCACGAACATCCCCCCCTCCAGCACCCCCGACTGCAGGATGCGGCGCGCCTCCTCACGCACCTGCGGCGGCGTGGCCGTTCTCAGAAACTCGATGTGCGGTCCGCCCTGAATCCGCACCTTGGGACCCATCTCGCACCGCAGCCGGCCAAAGTCCACTGGAAAACCCGTGTCAAACGTCTGCACATTCAGTTCGTCGCGAATCGTTCGAAAATGCCGCGTGGCATCGCCGCAAAGATGGATCGCGCGCGGTTTCCCGGTCGCCAGCGCCGCGAATATCTTGCGGTGAAACGGAAGGACGTGCTCGCGATACATCGCCGCCGAGATCATCGCGACGCTGTCGTCGGCAAACCAGAAATTGTCGCACGGCACGGGCACGTTGAACAACTTGCGGAACGCCTTCATCCGTCGAATCGTCGCCTCGGTAATGAAATCAAACAGCCGGTGCAGCCGCTCAGGCTCGCCCCCCATCATCTCGCACACCACATCAGGCCCAAACAGATTGCACGCAACCGTCATGACCCCGTCGGTGCCCATTCCCGACGCCGAAGTAACCTCGATGGGCCGTCCGAGGTAGGATTCCTTCTTGGCCCGTTCGCGGAACATTTCGACGTATTCCCGCGCGCGCCCCATCAGTCCGCTGAACGGTTCCGGCAGTCCGCGCTCCATCAGGCGTTCGGGCGCGTCGGCGAACGCGGGCCGGGTATCGGGCACTTCGTCGCCGAGGTATTCCACCGGGCAGCCGAACCATCCCGCCTCGTAACAGTTCTGGAAATCAACCCCGATTTGCCATTTCTCGGGCAATCCCAACTCGTAGTCCTGCAACAGATTGAACTTGCTCCAGCGTTGGAATTCGAGCGCGGCCTCGAACATCGCGTTCGGATCTTCCGTATATTGGCGGAACGTCCAGCCGTGAGCGTTCGCTTCGGAGTGCATCATGAAAAACCGCGTGGCGAGGCCGAGGATGATCGGCACGCGGGTGGGCTGCCCCTTCTCATAGGCCGCCCACATTTGTTTGACCTCGGTGTTGTGCCGGGCGAAGTCAAAGGTGGCGAGACGGTCTTTCATATTCCCTGGGATGGATGAAGACTCATGGCGCACATCAGGCCAAGCGGTCAAGCGAATTGGTAACGGCGCAGGTTGTCGGTTCACGATTCATGGGTTCAAGGGTTGGGGAGCGCACACACCCTCCCCAACGTTGAACCATTGAACCCTGAACCTGAGTAGTCACATACGATCGCCAAAAAAGGCGAAAAATTTTTCTTGCATTCAATATATATATTCATGTATTCATTAAAATTTATGAAACGGTGTGTCACGTCATCCATGCCGACGCAGCAGCTCATCGCCAGACGATGTGGTATTTCCCAGTCGCTGGTATCACGGGTTCTGCGCGGCTCAACTCGCCTGCCGGTTGCGCCAGCCACTCGCCAGCGAATCCTCCAAACCGCCAAGGAAATGGACTATTTCTCGGAACGCAACCTGGTTGCCCGCACCCGGATGGGCCGCCGGACGGATACCATCGCGCTGGTGGTGGCCGGCATGAGCCGGGCCACGTTTTTTCAATACGCCTTTTACCAGCAGCTGCTCCTCGGCGTGGAAGGCGAAGCGGGGGCGCGCGGCAAGCACACGATTTTTTCCTGTGTGGAAACTCTGGAAAAAAACCTCCTCGAGGAACTGTATCCGAAGGTGGACGGCCTTCTTCTGAAGGGAAGCTTGCCCAAGGACTTTGTGAAACAGGTGGCCGCCAAAAAGCCGGTCGTCTTGCTTGCAACCACGGTACCGGAGGCGCAGGTTTCGGAGGTATCCGACGATGGCCATGCGGGCATCTTTTCGACAACCGCCTATCTGGTGGAGCAGGGGCACCGGCATATCGCTTACGCGTTGCGAGACGAAAATCCGCACAACGAGAGATTCCATCAGCGTTATCTGGGTTATCGCGACGCCCTCGCCGCTTCCGGGCTGAAGATCCCCGCGTCCTACGAAACCATTCCCTCGACCGCGAGGCTGAGTTCGGAAATCAAGAGCTATGCGGGCCTATGGGACATCCTTTGGGCGCTTAAGCCGCGGCCGACCGCCATCGTGTGTAATGCCGATCTGACCGCTTTGCAGATGATGGAAGCGGCCGATTCCCGAGGAATCCGAATTCCTGAACAGTGCAGCATCACGGGTTATGACGATGTGGCTGAGGCGGCCCGCGTGCGACCGTCCCTGACGACTGTTCATGTTCCTTACGAAGAGTTGGGCCGCCGCGCCGCGCAGGTTTTGTTTGGCGAGATCGAGAAACGTCAAACCCCTCGCCAGACCATTCGCCTTCTGCCCGAGTTGAAGGAGCGGGCGTCGGTGGTGAGCGTGCCGGCGCCAAGCGATACAGAACTCACGACATAAGAACGACCATTGTTTTTGAATGAAATGGATGCCCAGATGAAAAACAAGTCGAAGCAGAATCCCTCGGTCCTTGGCCCTCGACACTCGGCATCCCCGAAATTCTTCGGGGACTCGCGAAAGCTT